>SHZM01000092.1 GCA_009692265.1 Gammaproteobacteria bacterium | reverse complement strand
CTCGACGCGTTCGCCGTGAATGTTGACGATTTTTGATTCGACCGTGACCATGCCATATTTCTTCTGATAGGCGGGATCGCCCATCTCCGCATTGGGCAGGATCGAGAGATTGTTGAACTGGATGCGGTTGTGCTGTCCGTTTTCCATCAGAAGCCGGACGCCATCGACAAAAGAATCATAGGTTTCCCCCGGCAGGCCGAGAATCAGATCGCTATACGTCTCGACGCGATCGCGGGTAAAGCGCCGCTGCAACTCCATATAGGTTTCAAGCGAAATATTATCGCGCTTTATGGCGCCCAGCGTTGTCATGTCCAGGCTCTGCATGGAAAGCGCCACGCCCTTGTTGAGATCGGCGTCGGACAAGATTTTCTGCGTGAGATAGGCGCGCTCAGTTGCGTTCTTGGTGTTTTGCACCGAAAGCGCATGCGGATAGCCCGTTTCTGATTTTATCCTCGCAACATATCCGGCGATCTCGACATCCCGCTTTTGAATACCGAAATTGGCATCGCAGCAGAAAATGTATTCGGTCTTGTTGCGCGAGAACCAGTCGACTTCGCGGTAGAGCCGCTCCAGGTTGAATTTCGTCACTTTTGCAGCTGTTGCCGAACCCCAATCGCAAAAGGTGCATTTGAAGGGACACCCGCGATTGGTCTCCCATAGGCCGATCCAAACCTCGTCAGGATTGGCACGCATGAGCGGGTCGAAGATTCCATCCAGGAACGGCGACGGCAGTTGGTCAAGATCGTCGATGCGTTTGACGTTCGCATTCCGGACATAACGCCCATCGTCTGCGATGAAGCTGATGCTTGGAATGTCGGCCCAATCGCTGCGCTCCGGATATGTCTCGAGAAGACGCAGGAAAGTCGCTTCGCCCTCGTTGTGGACAGCGATATCAATGAAGGAATGGGTACGCAGGAACTCTTCCGGCTGGTCGGGAACATGGGGACCGCCAAAAACGACAAGAACATTAGGCCGCTGCGACTTGAGGCGTCGCGCGATCTCTAGCGAGATCTGGCCGTTCCAAACATAGGTGCTAAAGCCAACGATGTCGCAATCCAGAAGCCGAGCGACGGCGTCGCCGATGGATATGCGCTTGTAAATCGGTAGCTTGAAGTGAAAGCGGTCAGGGTTTGCCGCCTTGCGGCGGACATAGGCCTCAAGCATTGCCACCGAATAGGGGAGATAGTTTTGGCCGGAGAAGCCGTTGTTAATCTGGACGAGCCCGACCGTCACGCTAGCCGAGTGGGCGGCAGCGTGCTCCCCCCCTTCGCTTGCTGATCGCGGAAAGGCTGTCATATGAAATTTCAGGCAAGTATTTGTTAATGTGAGGTTTATTATCGTATAGACCGGCTCCGATAGCAAGCTTTGTCCTGCTCACTCATGCGCCACTTTGCGACGATTCGCACGGGCCGCGTTGACTGGCTCGCCGACGGTGTGTGCAATGTGCGCCGAAGCGAGGATCAAGCGGTTGGCCGACAAGCAAAATCCAAAAGTCTGCCTGGTTACCGGTGGATCGCGCGGGATAGGCGCGGCAACAGCGATCACCGCGGCGCGTGAAGGCTACGCGGTGTGCGTAAACTATCTGAAGGACGAGGCCAAGGCGCAATCGGTGGTCGGAACAATTGAACGCGACGGCGGCAGGGCGTTCGCCGCCCGCGCGGACGTCAGCAAGGAAAGTGATGTTGCCGCGCTTTTCGCTTCGATCGATCGCGAACTCGGTCCGGTATCGGCTCTCGTCAACAATGCCGGCCTTTCCGGCGAACGCCAGCCGATCGAAAAAATCGAAGCATCGATTCTGCGACGCATTATAGAGGTCAATCTGATTGGATCATTTCTGTGCGCCAAGAAAGCCATTGAGCGCATGCGGCGAAGGAAATACGGCGCGATTGTCAATTTGTCGTCTACTGCGACTCGAAGTGGCGGAGATCGGCTCTCGCCCTATGTTGCCGCCAAGGCCGGAATCGAAGGTTTGACCAAAGCCTTGGCAAGGGAATTGGCCGATGAGGGCATCCGCGTCAATGCCGTACGCCCGGGAGTCATCGGGACTGATCATCAAGTGCTCCACGGCCGTGCAGGGACAACGCAAACCATGGCTGCAATCGCGCCGGATCGTTTTGGGAATCCACAGGAAGTCGCAGAAGCCATTCTTTGGCTTTTATCGGATAAGGCGTCCTACGTTTCAGGTGCAATTCTCGACGTCAATGGGGGGCATTAAAAGAATCACATCAGCGCGTGAACCGACGCGTAACGTGCGCGAGTTGCGAATACCGGTCCGGCTCGTACAACACGACGTGGCTGCCTTGTGACTCGATTTCGAACGGTACGATGAGAAAGTTTTTGACCGCGTCGAGTACGCTTTGACGCTTCTCGGGTGGGACGAGGAGAAGCATAAAACCGCCTCCACCTGCACCCAGCAGCTTGCCGCCGATCGCACCGGCGGCGCGCGCGCTGGTGTAAAGGTTATCGATGAGCGGCGTCGAAATCCTGTTGGTAATGTTGCGCTTCAATTCCCAGCCTTCGTGCAGAAGATGGCCGAATTCGGAAATGTCGCGCTCGCTGACTAAGAGGTCAGCTGCTTCGTTGACCAGCTCGCGCATCCGGTGGAGGACCGCCGGCTTTGTAGGGATTAACGCGATCTGTTCCTTGGCAAGATGCGAGGCGGTCCGCGATATGCCCGTGTAGACGAGCATCAGATGATCCTCAAATGTTTTTTTCCTTAGCGACGAAATCGGCAGGGGTCGGACGGTGAATGCGCCATTGCAGTCGAACTCGATAAGGTTGAGCCCGCCATAGGCGGTTATGATCTGGTCTTGAATGCCGACGTGCTCCTTCAGCATCTCCTGTTCGAGATGGATTGCATCTTTCGCCAGACGTTCTTTCGAAACCTGATTGCCCTTCAGTATACGCAACGCATGCAGGATTCCAACCGCAAAAGCCGAACTCGATCCAATTCCAGTCCGGGCCGGCAGATCACCATCATGATGAATCTCAAGCCCCCCCTTTATGCCGATGAAACGGATCGCTTCTCGCACAACGGGATGCTGTATCTCCTCGATCTCGTTAACCAACTCGGTCTTCGACCAGACAATGCGGTAGGCGTTGTCGAAAAAGGGTGGATAGAAACGGACGCTCAGATAGCAATAGCGGTTGATCGAAGCCGAGAGCACGGCGCCGCCATGGTCACGGAACCAGACCGGATAGTCCGTTCCGCCCCCGAAAAAGGATATCCGGAAAGGCGTAGAGGTAATGATCATGTCAGGATTGACGCGGTTAAACTTCGCGCAACTGGAAACATTAGTTAACTGTAGACGGGCAGCAGCAGTCGATCAACTGCGCCGTTCTCGGTTGTTGGATGGGCAGCTTCCGGCCAACCTTGCGGGCTTCGCAGTTCGCCGTTTATAGCGGCGTTTGGCGGCATCCGAGCAGTGATCGTACCCCAACCCCATCAGGAACATCCTGGCCGGCGGCATTTTATTCACAGACGCAGGCCGAAGAACTTGATCGCATACATCCTGGCAATCATGAGCAAGACAACCAATCCATTGTAGAAGATTCCGCGCTTCGTCTCGCCGCCGATCCGCTTGGGTTCGTCACCCGGGATCTCCGCAACTTGCAAGTTTCTCAAGGCGCATATGCCGGTGACCAGAGGCTCGAGCACCGGACCTTTGAGACAAGGCAGAAAATCCGGGTCGAGAACGATGCTCCGTTTATACCCGCGGTAGATGGTCAGCGAATCAGTAATCGGAAATCGAGAGAGCGGCTTCATCAGCAATGTAAAAAACCAATTCCCGAATGCCGATACGAGATGGTCATCATGGGATTGGGCATGTCCGAGATAACGCGATACGACGACCATGTCATACCCTTCGCGTAGTTTTGCCACGAGTTCTGGCAACAGATCAGGTTTGCAGTTTCCATCCGGGCTGAATTCTACAATGTAATCGGAAGTGAGCGCCATCACTGCGTCATAGATGGCGTTTTGTAGTCCGAGCCGAGTTTGCTTGACGACTTTCAAGCCCTTTTCCAAAGCGTACTCGACGCTACCGTCGCGTGAGCCTCCGTCCACTACGATGATCTCGTCGAATAACGATAGGTCGATAAACGGAATCGTCGCCCGCAATCCGGCGATTTCGTTCAAGGTCGGTATCAAAAGGGCGATCGTCGGTCGCGGACTTGTTTGGGCACTCATCTGGTTCTCGAAAAACTAGTCCGCCCGATTGGCGCCGAAGGTGGCAAAGGGCTTTTTGTGCATTGAAAGACCCTGAACATCAAGTGCGGGCGCTCGCCTTTAAAATCTCGACTGGCGCCACTTTCCTTGCCCCGCTCAGAGATCTACGCTATTTAACCATAAAAGAAATCGCGTGTAGGTCATCTCAATTCTTATCGCCCGAGCGCTCCCACATTCGCGCTTTTCATCGATGCAAGCAGTAATCCTCGGCGGCGGGAAGGGCGTACGGCTCGGCGCGTTGGCTAGCGGCAGCGCTAAGCCCCTCATCGACGTCGGGGGCAAGCCGTTCGCACAGCATCTGATCGACAATTTGCGTCGTTTCGGCTTCACGGACATCGTTATCCTAGCTGGTCCCTTTGCGCGCGATTATGCGGCGCGCCTGGCCGACGCTGGCGGGACACGCTTGCAACTCCACCTCGTGCCGGAGGACGAGCCGGCGGGAACGGCTGGCGCGCTGTTATACGCACAACACTTGCTGCAGCCCGAATTTCTCCTGCTCAACGGCGATTCGTTTTTTGACATTAACCTGCTCGACTTGGCGATGCGCGGGCACGCGAATGACAAGCTCGCGACGCTCGCGTTGGTGGAGGCCGACAATACCGAGCGCTATGGCGGGGTGAAGCTGGATGGTGACAGCATCGCCCGGTTTGACGAAAAAATCGCAGCGGGTCGAGGCGTTGTTAACGCGGGGATCTACTGGCTCAGGCGGGATATCCTAAGCGCAATCCGGACGCCACCAATATCGTTTGAGCACTCGGTGCTGCCGCTCCTGGCAAAACAGCATCAGGTCGCTGGGGTCATCTATCGCGCGAATTTTATCGATATCGGCGTTCCCGATGATTTGATGAGCGCGCGGGAGAGCATGCCGAAATGGCTGCGCCGCCCGACGGCCTTCCTCACGCGGGGTTGCATTCTCAGCCGCGCAGATAACGACGTTTGTCGCAGCGCGGAGTTTGTCTGGTTGCCCGGCGCGCAATGTGCGATCAAACGGCTTAACGACCATGGCTATTTGGTTGTGGGGATGGCCACCAACGAGACAGGTATCGCGAGCGGATTTTGCGATGTCGACGCGGTCGAACAGTTCCATCGCCGGATCAACGTCGAGCTCGTCAACGGTGGCGCGCATATTGATGCCGTTTATTGCGACGGTCGCAAACCGGCATCCGGCCTATTGCTGCGGGCGTTGCATGACTGGTCGATTGATTGCACTGCGAGTTTCATGATCGGTGATCAAGATGTTGATTTGCAAACCGCATGGGCGGCGCACATAAAAGGCGTGCCCGCTACGGGCAATATCGATGAACTGATTCGCAGCCTGATCGGCGAGGCGTGAAGCGCCTGTGCCCCGGAGTTTCCCTCTACGCCAGTTGCGCAGGCTGCTGGGTCAAATTATGAGTTCAGAGCCTGAACCCTTTGTGCATCGATCACTTTTACGGCCGCTTTTTTCCGGCGGACGTTGGAGAACGCCAAGAACAATAGCGACGATGCCTCTTTTTTTATGAACGCCTTATAGATTAGGACAGCCACCCTCCAGGGCCGGACAGCATAACTTGTGGCGTAGAATGAAACGAAAGCAATTGAACAGATGATAGCAAGTGCTTTAGCGCTGATGTAGTCATTATACGAAACTGTATTTTTGGTATGAAGGTTGCGACACAGCATCAGCAGACTCATAAAATACTCGTCATTCAATTTCACCTTGTTCCGGGCAAGAAGCGTTCTGAAATCCTCCGAGCCGGGATAAGGCGAAAACGGATAGCACGCTACGTTTGTTACGCCGAGCAACGCCATTCTCACGATGAATTTGATGGTGTGAAAGGCGTCCTTCCCAGTCATGCCCAACATGCCAAAGATGATGTTGGCCTTCGTTTCCATCCGCGCCGCATGTACAGCCTTCATGGAAACAAGCATTCGGTCGAGGTGGACCTTTTTCTTGATTCGACGCAGTTCCTCAACTGAACCACTTTCGGGCGCGTAGATAACCAGGCGACAGCCCGACGCATGAAGGAGAGGGGTAACTTCCTCATCAATGGCTTCACTGCGAGTCCCCGACGCGAGTTGCCAGGTGATGTTGAGGTCTTCTTTGATCAAGAGGTTACAGAATTCCACGATCCATTGTTTTTTTACGATTGCTGTAAGGTCATAAAAATCAAAGTTGGTTACGTTGTAACGTTCGATGTATTTTTTCATCTCCGCGAGCAATAGCTCAGGCTTTCGAGCGGCCCAGAGAGTGGTCCACATTTGTGGGCTTGAGCAAAACGTACATTGGAATGGGCAGCCCCTGCTGGCTAGAATGGGGATGCTGCGTCCTATGTTTGCTCCATAGGTAACGCCGTTATCAATGTAACGCTCGATTGGTACAAGCGACCAGTCTGGTTCGGGGATTTGATCGAGGCCGCGTATCCGAGCGCGCGTTTGCGTGCGTTGTGCTTTGCCGTCCGCACGAAACACAATTCCCGATACTTCATTAAGGTCTCCACCCTTGAAATGAGCGTGGAGAAGTTCAATCACGGTTTCTTCTCCTTCGCCGAGCACACAAACGTCGACGGAGGGACAGCTTTCGATAATGTAATCTGCGCAAGCGGTAACGTGTTCCCCGCCCATCACGATCAGTTTTTCAGGATAGGCGCTTTTGATTGAATTCACCAGTTCCCGAACGAACAGCCATTGATTCGAAAACATACTGCTGATGCCTATGACATCCGCCATAGGATCAATGCGCTCGACCACTTCAACCACGCTCAGCCCGTGAACCAGCAGGTCTGGATATTTGTCGTCTCGGCCGTAGCGCTGAAGCGCCTCGCCAATTCCGTCAACAACAGAAACGATATGGCCCGCGGAGTTGAGTGCGGCCGCGACGTAAGCCAGACCGAGGGGCGGCACGACGTCCAATCCGTATGCATCGGCGCTGGTAAGCGTGGGCGGATGGACGAGGCAGATTCGACCCGTTTTGGCGCCGGCCTTCGGCGCAAAAACATCTATGGCTTGTGCTTTTATTCTTATGGTCATGAGCGCCTTATCCGGGCAAGTACCTGACGGTCCAGTGTAGCATTTCGGTCCAGACTACCACAAACCGCGGTATTACCGCGCTTTCCGGGGTCGATGTGAGGGCGCTTTTCAAAAAAACGCAGCGGAGGCTGGAATTGACATGATTCTAGCGAATTGCTTGGCCCCAAGCTGACATGCGGTCCTTAACCATTTGAACGAGGTATTGGCACGATCAGCCAGGATCAACCGGCATGACCGCTTTTGCAGCCGACAAGTCGGCGCTGGCTCGGCGCGCTGCAGCCGAGTTATCGGGCCGGTCGGGCAGTGCCTTGAAGAAAACCCCGCGGGCTAACCGGGGTAAAGCTCAAACCTCGTCCGCCCGGTCAGACGTCCGGACGCGTAAGATGTGCCGACGCGCACATAGTTGGCCAGCAGTGAGCGCCGAGCGCGATCCGTGGTTCGATTAGGGAAGGAAGAATGGATGAGATCGCCGTGCATAAACACCACCGAGCCAGGTTCCATCGATAGGCCAACCAAATTTAAACCCGTCGGCGGCAAGGCGTAGACGAATCGTTCCATGACGCCGCTGTCGTTGGCTTCAGCGCGCAGCCGAGGCGATGCCAGCCGGACCAGGGATTTAAGGATATCCGGAGAACGCGAAAGCAGATACAGCCAATCTTGGCGCGTCTCCACCAACCCTTTCTTGTGCGAGCCGGGATATACGCCAAGTCCCCCGTTTTGCTGATCGACCGGCTCCAGCGCGATCCACGCAGCGATAATTCCGTCATTGGGATCGGCGCGGTTGTAGAAATTATCCTGATGCGGGCTAAATCCTGACGTGCCGGGCGCGCCGAACATCAATTGAGATTGAATCATCTCGACGCGGCTGCCCAGAAGGCCCTCGACGCATTTGACCAGCGGGCGATGACGAACAATGTCTGCCACCTCCGGATAGGCATTGTGAGCCATTAGCAGCGTGACGAATGGTTTTTTGCCGTGTGCACCGCGTTCTTCGCTAATGTTTTGCCACGTTTTCCGCATGGAGGAGAGTACGCGCTCGTCGTACACATCGGATAGAATGACATACCCAGAGGCTCTGTATTCCTCGATGACCTGCTGCTTCAATCCTGGCTCGTTCAAAAACTGCTCTGCGCTCGCCATATGCACTGCCCCTTCTTAAGCGCCGTTGTGTCAGTTTTCCTATCATCCCGTGGAACAATCAAGGGCACTAACGACGTTGAGCGACCGCTCCTGCTGGGTGGTTGGTTTGGAATGTTAGTTTAGAGGTAACTGCCCAGGTTTCCTTGGTGATTTTAAGCCGCCTGTAGCGCCTTTTCGAGGTCCCCCGGGTCTTGGCCCAGGACTTTGATGATGTTCCAGCCCTGCTTTCTGGCGGTTGAGAGGAAGTCGCGGATGGTGGCGAAGTCGGCGGCGCCTTCGGGCGAGCGGAAGCCGCCTGAGATTTTCATGCGCAGCTTCATCATACGCACGCCGCGTTCGGCCTCGTTGTTGCTGAAGGGCACGGCGGGATCGAGCAGAAAACGCAGCGTATCGCTTCGCCGGGCCAGCAAGCGCAGCAGCAGATTGTGTCCGGTGCGTCGCGGCGCGCGGCCCCGGGTTTTGCCGCCGGG
>SHZM01000028.1 GCA_009692265.1 Gammaproteobacteria bacterium | reverse complement strand
TTGAACAATAAAATCCGTGTGTTGCAGCGTCGCGCCTACGGACTGCGTGACGAAGAATACCTTCGATTGAAGACCCTCACCTGCATGTTGCCTAAGCTTTGACCGAAAAATGATCAAGTTTTACCCACACTAAGTCCGGAAGACCCATTCAATTAAAAGTGGAGAGTATAGAAATGTCGATGAATAGAATTTCGGTCGCCCTCGTGGGGCTGCTGCTAAGCGCGCAGGTCGTGGCCGACGAGTATGTGATAAGGGCGGTGATCACGAATTGGACGCCGCTAATAACCTACGCCAAGCCTGGTGACACGCTTAAATTTGTCCAAATGGCTGGCCACGACACCGAAACGATCGAAGGGATGTTTCCGGAAGGCGCGACACCGTGGAAAGCCACGATGGGGCAGGAGGGATTCAGCGTGACTTTAGACAAGGAAGGTGCGTATATCTACAAATGCAATCCGCACATGACCACCGGCATGGTCGGCGCGATCGTCGTAGGCGACGGTGTGCCAGAGAATTTGGCAACGCTTGAAACGGCGCTACCAAACGTCAAGGTCGGTAAAAATATGGTGGCGCGGGCGATTAAGAAAATAAAAGAAGATCTCGTCAAAACAGGACGAATGAAATAAACCGAGTCCCCGCCGCCTTAGGTGTGTTACCCAAACCGGCGAGATATCCGTGCACCTCGGGCAGCACAGAGCGAATTCCATGACAACTAGAAGACCAAGATGGTGCGGGCTGGCAATTCTACTGGTTGCGGCGCTGGAACTGTCTGCGACCGAGCTACCGGCCCGAACAGTTCTGAAGGTCTGCGCGCCGCCCTATAATCTGCCGATGTCGGACAAGGATGAGTCCGGGTACGAAAATAAGATCGCCCAGTTATTTTCCAAGCAGCTGAAGTTACCCCTCGAATTCACTTGGTTCCCTCAGCGCATGGGTTTCATCCGCGCCACCCTCAAGAATAATGAAACCGAAGACGGGAGTTATAAATGCGATTTAGTCATGGGCGTGATCGATAACTTCGAATTGGCGGCGACCACGCGGCCCTACCTACGCTCGTCGTGGGCGATGGTGTATGTGAAGGGCCGCAGGCTGGACTTCATCAAAACCCAGAATGATTTAAAGAACCTTACCGAAGATCAGAAAAGGCTCTTGAAGATCGGGATCTGGGATCAAGGCCCCACCACCGAGTGGATTTACAATTTAGGGCTGATCGATAACGCGACGGCGTTCCCAATCATGTCCGGCGATGCGCGCGAAGGCCCTGGGCACGTGATCGAGAACGACTTGCTCCAGGATAAAGTGAACCTCACGTTCGTGTGGGGGCCAATTGCAGGGTATTTGAGCAAGAAAATTACCGAACACACGCTCGTCGTCATTCCCCTCACTAGTGAGTCTGGTCTTAAATTTGATTATCAAATCGCGATGGCAGTGCGTCACCCGGACACCGCGTGGGAAAAGCAAATCGATGGACTAATAGAGAGAAACCATGCCGAGATTAACCAGATACTGGACGATTACGGCGTGCCACGGCTTGAATTACTGCCAAGTGCGACGCGAGAGGATGATGATGATTGATGGTGCATGGACCGGCGCGGTAACCGCGCTGTTAGCGATGTTTCTCGGCGCGGCGCAGGCAACGGAGACCAGCGCACCGTCCGCGGCTCCCGACGAGGTTAAATTCTCCGAAGCCGAAACAATCTTGTGGCTCGGCGATCAGCTTGCCACCGTCACCGAACCCACGGTGCTGACTTACTCTTTCGAAAAATCAGGGTCGTTCGAAAAGGGCTTTACTGATTCGATCGTGTTTAGAGTTACAAAGCTTCACCCGGACGGAATGAAGGCTGCGGCCATTGAGTTTTTTACCGGTGAGCGACGGTTCCCGATTGCGCCGGAGGACAAGACCGACGTCAATCCGGTGTTAAAGATTTACTTCCAAGGCGACGTCTACGAGATGAATCGGCTGACAGATCCTGACGGGAAGGCGCGCGAACGTTGGCGCTACTTTCAGCGTCGGATCAAATTTGCATTAGTCGAGAGCGCGACAGTGCAGCCGATCCAAATCGAATTCGACGGCAGGAAATATCAAGGAAAGCATATTCAGTTCTCACCTTTCGTAAACGATCCGAAACGCGCCGAGTTCGAACGGTTTGCGGATAAAGTCTATTCGGTAATCGTCTCGGACGAGCTGCCCGGTTATCTGTATAAGCTCGAAACGAGCGTGCCAGGGGAGGGCGTTGGCGCACCGCCGTTGATTCATGAGGTACTGCAGCTTAAGTCAATCACGCCTCGGAAATAGGTAGCGGTAACGGCTAATGGTCATTAGTACCCCGATGAACGCACCGGCACCTACTACTACCACATCAAGGAAACCTGGAATTAGCACGCCGCCGTTTCCGATCGTTTCAATTATCGTACCCAGCTTTAATACTGCGGTTTACATCGAGCGAGCGGTGCGCTCGGTTACCGAGCAAGATTTTGAAGCCATCGAAATTCTCGTTATTGATGACGGATCAACCGACGACTCCAGGGGCATCGTAGAAAAACTAGCGCGCAACGACAGCCGCATCGTCCCGATGCTTAACAAGCGTCGTAAAGGTGTTTCTGGAGCCCGCAATACCGGCCTCGAAGTGGCACGCGGCGAATGGATCGCATTCTTGGATTCCGATGATGTCTGCCTCCCGGACTCTATCGCTACTCGCCTTGCAGTACTCGAGACTTTTTCCGATGCCGATATCGTGTGCGCGGACTTCGTTTACACCGACGAGTCCGATTTGTTGCGTAATCCGACGCAAGTCGGTACGCGATTCCGGAGGATGCCGGTACGTGATTCCGGAATTATCCAGTACGCGAATATGAGTGATGCCGGTACACGATTACGGAATTAATCGGTACGGCGTGAACGGGTAACCCTTAAGGTCGTCGGCTTCACTTTAGGAGTCGACCACAGTGCAGGAGAGGTTATCCATGCGGAAGATCAAAGAGATTGCCCGGCTACGTTTTGCAGCGGGGCGGACCTATACGGAGATTGCGGCGGCGGTTAGGGTGTCGCGCTCGACGGTGCAAACGGCGGTGAGCCGCTTGGTGTCGGCCGGATTGTCATGGCCATTAGAGGGGGACGAGAAGGCGCTTGAAGCGAGCTTGTATCCGACTAAACCGGGGCCGAAACCGCTCGCGGTGTCGTTACCGGACTTTGCCGCGATGCGCGGCGAGTTATCGCGTAAAGGGGTAACGCGTCGCCAGCTGTGGTTGGAATATCGCGAGCGCGAAACAGGCGGTCTCGAATATAGCCAGTTCTGTACGCTGTATCGGCAGTGGCGCAAGACCCAGGACGTGGTGCTGCGCTTTGAACATCTCCCGGGCGACAAGCTATTCGTCGATTACGCCGGACTGACGATGCCGGTGATTGAGGCGACGACCGGCGAAATCCGCACGGCGCAAATCTTCGTCGCGACGTTGGGTCATTCGGGCTACACGTATGCGGAAGCGACGTGGAGCCAGAATGTGGCGGATTGGCTGGCGAGTCATGTGCGGGCGTTTGAGTTCATCGGCGGGGTGCCGGCGGCAGTGGTGCCGGACAACTTGAAGAGTGGGGTCAGCCGGGCGCATCGCTACGATCCGGATATCAATCCGGCGTATCAAGACTTGGCGATTCACTACGGGCTCTCGGTGTTGCCGGCACGCATCGCGACCCCCCGTGACAAGGCGGTCGTGGAAAGTGCGGTGCTAGTCGTCGAGCGGTGGGTGCTAGCCCCCTTACGTGACCGACAGTTCTTCTCGCTCGCTGCCCTCAATGCCGCCATGCGGCCGTTGTTGGCTGCGCTGAACGCGCGAGCGTTCCAGAAGCGGGAAGACAGTTGGCAGATTGTGTTCGAGGCCGTGGAGCGTCGTGCGTTACGTCCGTTGCCGATCTCCGGTTACGAATACGCGACGTGGAAGAAGGCGAAGGTGCATCTGGATTATCACGTTGAACTGGAGCGGCGCTATTACTCGGTGCCACACGCGTTGGTCGGCAAGACCGTGGATTTACGGATTGCTGCGCGCACGGTTGAAGTATTCCATCACGGACAACGGGTGGCGGCACACCTGAAGGGCTCGTATAAAGGCCAGTTCACGACCGAGCCGTCGCATCGTCCGCCGGCGCATCAAGCCGTCATCGAGCTCAATCATGAACGGATTTCGCGCCGTGCGGAGGCGATTGGGGAAGCGACTGCCGCGGTCATCCGTGCCCAAGCCGAGCGCCGCAAACATCGCGATGAGACGTTACGCGCGAGCCTGGGCATTCTGCGCCTGACCCACGACTTCAGCCCTGAGCAGTTGGAGATTGCCTGTCAACGGGCGCTCGACCTGAAGAGTGTTAGGGCTTCGTGGTATCTCGAGACACAGCGCTGAGAGCCGCCAGCCGCCTGCGGGTGCTCGTACTCACCACGACATTGGCCGATAGATTCCGCCCGTTACCCATGGTGGAAGGTACGACGTGACGAGAAGCGCATGTCGCGCGCGCACGCGATCCGCACCGCGCAAAACTTAAATTCGGGGATCTTCCCGAACGGGTCCAGCGCTTCATTTGTTAACAGATTCGCCGCCGCCTCCACATAGCAAAACGCGATGAACACAGTACCACGCTGGATTCCGGGATCGGCGCGCACCCGCGCGCTCAGATGCCCGCGCCGTGATTCCGCCCGTACAAAACTGCCTGCCGTGAGTCCTGCTTCGACGATGTCCTGGGGATGCAGATTCATGACGGGTTCGGGTTCGAGCGCATCGAGCACGCTGGCGTGCCGGGTCATGCTTCCGGTATGCCAATGCTCGAGCTGACGGCCGGTGATCAAAATAAACGGGTAGGCTTCGTCGGGTAATTCGGCCGCGTGGGTATACGCTGCGGGGACGAATTTCCCGCGTCCGTTCGGCGTGGGGAAACCACCCTTGAACAGGATCGGCTCACCGGGATCGCCCTCATGTTCACACGGATAGGTCACAGAATGGGAGTGCTCCAAGCGTTCCCAAGTCACTCCCGCAATACTGGGTGAAGCAAGGCGCAATTCGGCAAACACTGCACGCGCATCGGGGTAATGCCAGTTCAGGCCCAGCCGTCGCGCGAGTTCCTGAATGATCCAGAGATCCTGGCGCGCGTCGCCCGGCGGCGCGAGCGCCTGCCGCCCCAGTTGCACGCGGCGATCCGTATTGGTGAATGTGCCGGTTTTTTCTGGAAACGCCGAGGCGGGAAGGATCACATCGGCAAACCCTGCGGTTTCCGTGAAGAAGATGTCCTGCACGACTAGGTGCTTGAGTTCGGAGAGTGCGAGGCGGGCGTGATTCAAGTTCGGGTCCGACATCGCGGGGTTCTCACCCATAATGTACATCCCGCGAATCCTGCCGGCGTGAATCGCGTGCATGATTTCAACCACCGTGAGCCCGGGCTTCGGGTCTAGTTCCGCGCCCCACAGGGTCTCGAACCTCGCGCGATTTTGGGGGTTGTCGACGCGCTGGTAATCCGGAAACACCATCGGAATGAGGCCGACGTCGGAGGCGCCTTGCACGTTGTTCTGTCCGCGCAGCGGGTGCAGGCCGGTGCCGGGTCTCCCGATTTGCCCGGTCAGCAGTGCGAGCGAAATCAGGCAACGCGCATTGTCGGTGCCATGGATGTGTTGTGAGATCCCCATGCCCCAGAAAATCATCGAACCCTTGGAGGTGGCGTAGGTGCGCGCAACGTCACGCAAAGTCTCGGCCGGGATCCCACAGATGGGCGCAACTTTTTCTGGACTGTAATCGGCAACCGCGCGGCGCAGTTCGTCGAAGCCCTCCGTGTGATGCGCGATGTAGTCGCGGTTGTGCAAGTCCTCGGCAATGATCACGTGCATCAGGCAATTCAGCATCGGCACGTCGGTGTCCGGTCGGAACTGCAAGAAATAGCGCGCGTGGCGGGCGAGATCCGAGCGATAGGGATCCATCAGGATCAAGGTCTTGCCAGCCTTCGCCGCGTTTTTGATAAACGTGGCTGCGACCGGATGATTCACTGTCGGACGCGCGCCGATGATGACGATAACCTCGGCTTGTGCGACGTCGGACACCTGGTTCGACACCGCGCCCGACCCGATCGTCTCTAACAAGGCCGCGACCGACGAGGCGTGGCATAGCCGCGTGCAGTGATCCACATTATTGGTGTGAAAGCCGGTGCGCACGAGTTTCTGAAATAGATAGGCTTCTTCATTGGAGCCTTTCGCGGAGCCAAAGCCAGCTAATGCCGATGGGCCTTCGTGATCGCGAATCGTGCGCAGGCCGCCAGCGGCGACTTCCAGGGCTTCTTCCCAGGTCGCTTCGCGAAAATATTTCGCGCGTTCAGTAGCCGGAATGAGCGCCGCTGTTTTTGGCACTCCGTCGCGTCGAATCAAGGGCTTGGTGAGGCGTTCGGGATGGTGCACGTAGTCAAAGCCATAGCGGCCCTTGACGCACAGCCGGGAATGATTGGACGGACCATCGCGGCCATCGACCGCGATAATGCGCTCGTCTTTGACTTTGAATTTCAACAGGCAGCCCACCCCGCAATAAGGACAGGCGGAATCTACTTCGCGATCAGGCGTCTGCTCCGCGGCAATTTGCGCGGGCATCAGCGCGCCGGTCGGGCAGGCTTGCACGCATTCCCCGCAACTGACGCAGCTACTGGCACCCATTGGATCGCCGAGATCAAACACGATCGCGGAGTGCGAACCGCGAAACGCGAGACCAATGACATCATTGACCTGCTCTTCGCGGCAGGCACGTACACAGCGCGTGCATTGAATACAGGCATCGAGGTTCACCGCGATCGCCGGGTTCGACACATCGCGCACCGGTTGCACGCGCGCCTCGAACCGCGAGACGTTCACCTGTAGACGTTCGGCCCAGTGGTCGAGCTCGGAGCGCGGGATGTAGGGCAAGGGACCCGCGTTCGGCATATCGGATTTCAAGAGCTCCAGCACCATGCGCTGTGAATGTCTGGCGCGTTCGCTCCTAGCCTGTACTTCCATCCCGGCGATCGGCGCGCGACAGCATGCAGGCGCGAGTACCCGCTCGCCCTTGATCTCGACCATGCAGGCGCGGCAGTTGCCGTCCGCGCGATAGCCTTCCTTGTAGCAAAGCGAGGGGATTTCGATGCCCACACGCCGTGCCGCTTGCAGAATGGTCTCGCCAGGGTTGGCCTCAAGCGGCTGGTGATCGAGGGTGAAGCGCACGGTGTCCGCAGCAGGCATTTAGGTGAACTCCTGCGGAAAGTAACGGATCGCACAGCGCAGTGGATTGGGTGCGGCTTGACCGAGCCCGCAGATCGACGCATCTTCCATCGCGCGCGCGAGTTCTTCGAGCAAGGGCTGATCCCACTCGCGCTTGGCCATTAACAATGAGGCTTTCGCCGTCCCGACGCGGCAGGGCGTGCACTGTCCACACGATTCGTGTTCAAAGAAGCGCATGGCGTTAAGCGCCAGGTTGCGGGCCCGATCAGTTTTCGAGAAAATGATAACTGCGGCAGAGCCGATGAAGCAGCCGTGTGGCTGCAAGGTGTCGAAGTCGAGTGCGAGATCGCCGAGTGAGGCTGGCAGGATGCCACCCGAAGCTCCGCCTGGAAAATACCCATAGAACTCGTGGCCGGGCAACATGCCGCCGCAGAATTCATCGATTAACTCGCGCGCGGAGATCCCCGCTGGGGCGAGATGCACTCCGGGCTTAGTGACCCGTCCACTGACCGAAAATGAACGCAGACCATGTCGCTCGCGACGGCCAAATCCGGTAAACCATCCTGGCCCTTTCTCAAGAATGTCGCGCACCCAGTACAGGGTTTCGAGATTATGCTCCAGGGTGGGTCGGCCAAATAATCCGACTTGCGCGACATAGGGTGGCCGCAGCCGGGGCATGCCGCGCTTACCTTCGATCGATTCGATCATCGCGGATTCTTCACCGCAGATGTACGCCCCCGCGCCGCGGCGTAATTCGATCGGCGGCAGCGGGCACGGAGGATTCGCCTGCAAGGCGGTAAGTTCGCGGCTGAGCAATTCGCGGCACGCCGCGTATTCGTCGCGTAGGTAGAGATAGCAGGCGCTGGCCTCGATCGCCCAGGCCGCGATTAGCATCCCTTCGAGGAAGCGATGTGGATCGCGCTCCAAGTAATGCCGATCCTTAAACGTGCCGGGCTCACCCTCGTCGATGTTCACGGCGATCATCCGGGGTGCCGCTTGTTGGCGCAGGATCGACCACTTGGTGCCGGCCGGAAAGCCGGCACCGCCGAGCCCGCGTAGTTTCGAATCCTGTAAGGCTTTGATGACGTCCTCTGGTGAACTGCTACCCGCGACGCAGGCCTGCAACAGGCAATAGCCGCCGGAGCGCCGATATTCGTCCAAGCTGATTGGGGTCGTGGCTTCAGGCGTTTTTACGCCGGCCGCCAAGGTCGTTTTTATTTTGGCTGATGTCGCATGCCCGAGCGGATGTTGGCCGACGACCGCGACTGGTGCCTGGGCACAGCGACCCACGCAGGGCACCCGCTGCACCCGCACGGACTCTAAACTAGCCTCAAGCTTACTGGCGAGTTCGGCCGCCCCGAACATCGCGCAGGTGAGTGACTCGCAGACGCGAACAGTCATCGCTGGCGGCGGGGTGTCGTCGTCGGCTAGCACGTCGAAATGATGATAGAACGTCGCGACCTCATAGATTTCGGTCGTCGCGAGCTTTAATTCTTCCGCTAACGCGACCATCTGCGGCGGCGCGATATGTCCGTAGTGATCTTGAATTCGGTGTAAGTACTCAATGAGTAGATCACGCCGTCGCGGTAAATCCCCGAGCAGGGTTTGAACCTCGCCTAGCACGCTGGGATCGACCGCGCGGCCCCGCATCCGACCGTTTGTCTGTCCCTTACTCATTCGCCCCTCGCAATCAATATTTCTCCGAGCCCGTCGCAGCCGCGATCACCGACCGCGCGTTCGATTTCGGTAAACGCCGCTAATCTACTTCGCCAAGGTGGTTTGAGTGCGGCAAGGTGGCGGCATAACACCGCGACGAATGGCAGCGCGTAGCACCCCGTCACGACAAAACTCGCCGGCAGAACCGCGTCGCGATCGGCCACGAGCAAGGTCCCGCGGCGCATGCCCGTGCCGAGCCCCGTCGCCGTGCCGCCCAACAAGGCGAGGGTCCCGGCGATCATTTGGCTGCCGGCTTGCGGCCCGACATTACCGCGCACCATGATCAGGCCGCGCCGCATGCGATCGCCTAAGCGGGCACCGGCGTGCTTGCCGACGATCAGAGCGCCACCCTTCATGCCCGTGGTGGCACCCATTAGCGTGCCACCCGCGAAATTACCGACCGATCCCGTGACTTCAATTCGCCCCCCGCGCATGCCGGCCGCGGCGCGCTCGCCAGCATTGCCAGCGCAAACGACTTCACCACCGCGCATCCCCGCGCCGAGGTAGTCTCCGGCATCGCCGTTAAGCGTGATTTTGCCGGAGTTGAGCGCGCTGCCAATGCCGTGCAGGGTAGCGCTCTCTGAGTTGATCTCGAGTGATTCGTCGAGGGTTCCAGTGATCCTGAACAAATCCGCCAGGCGCACCTGCGCGGGGCCGTATTGAATTCGAAGTCGTTCAATCTTCGCGAGGTTGAGTCCCGCGAAAGCAGTAGGATTGATCGCAGCCAGATCAAGGCCGGCGGTGAGGGCGACGTTGAGCGTCAAGGAAATCATTTCAAGATCTCATGCAGCTTGAAATGATAGGGTCCGAGGTTGCCACCGTAGTTGCCGGCGCTGATCGCGATGATCCCACCCTTGCGACCCAAGCCGCAGGCGGCGCGGACCCCGACCTTGGTCGCCAGTGAGATGGCTTCCGAGGTCAACCCATCGATCACGATTTCAAGCACCGCGCCTACGTCCTTGGTCAGTGCTGAATCGACGACGTCTTTCAACGTTGGGCAGTAGCGATGATTGGTCGACGCGGGCAAGGCCTTGTACTTCGATCCGACTTTCGAGCCAGAACGAACCACCCCGCCGGGGAACGGCATGATCACTTCAGGGATTTTGCGCATGGCCTCGATCGCGCGTTCGCTCGCGGCGAGAGCCTGGGTTTGGTTTTCGGCGAGGATTAAGAAATTTCCACCGCCGATGGCCTTCGTCAGATGGGTCACGTCCTGGCACAGAAACTCCCCGTCCATCACCGGCACCCGCCAGTAGCGGGTAGGACCAAGTTTCTTTGCGATTTGGTAGCCGTCGCCGAAGTAGCGCAGGGTCTTCCCCAGCGGCAGCGGATCGCCGTGGTCAATGCCGGCGAAGCACGCACTCGTCGGCGAGGTCAATACACATTGCCCGACCCGATTCTGCAATTGCTTGGTAAGTTCTTTCGTACTCATCGCGAATAGCAGCACCGCGACCCCAGGTCGACCATCAGGCGTTTCCCTGGGGGATAACACGCGTTCGATCCCGGCTTCGCAGCCGCAGGCGATGACGGAAGTCGCAAAGCCCGTGAGGGCCTGCGCCGAATTCATCGCCCAGGTGGGATTCAAGGCGGTGATGATGAGACGGGTCGCCTTCATCGGAAAGGCTTCCGCGAAGGTGTTCTCGATTACGACGCCATTAATTTTCATCGGCGGGCGGTATGGCGGATCAGCGGGCTTTGCCCGAATTCTTCGATCTCGTGATCCGAGACCATAAAATTGGCGCGCCTCACACTCATGTACTGATCGAAATACGTGTCGAGTAGACGTTCGATGCTGGAGTCGAATTCAGGTCGTACCACGTGCGTCGCGCCGCGTGGAGTCGCGACGATTTTTCCCTCACGGATGATCTGCTCGCCCGCTTTATAGACCAGCCGTGGTGCCTTGAACATGCGCTCGCGATCGGGATGATCGGTGTAGACCGTGATATCGCCGCGCGCGCCGATCCCAAGGTGGCCGAGCGTGCTCAACCCAAGGCTGCGCGCCGGTGCCGCGCGAGTGATGATCGCGATCTCATAGAGTGAGTATTCGCGCTCCAACGACCCGAGCACACTGGCCGCGGCCGCCTCTGGCAAAATTGTCGCGAGCATGTCGCGGCGGAACGAGCGATCCATCAGCAGGCGGATGAGATGCGGATAGCTGGTGAAGGGTGCGCCATTCGGGTGGTCGGTGGTTAAAAACACCCGCCACGGATCGGTTACGCTCAAAAACAATTCCAGCCCGATTGCCCATTGCAGTGCATTCACGAAGCTGCTGTCTTTGTACTTGAACGGCACGACTCCACAACCGGCGTCGCACTCGATGTCCATGATCACGCTTTTCTTGGGGTAGGCAAACGCGCTGCCCGCGTACTGGCGCATGCTGTCACCCGACTCGGTCACGGTCTGGCCGAACATGATCTGCCCGATGTCGATCGAAATATTGGCATTCGCGTTCACCGCTTCCGCGATGCGCTGTGCACCGGACGAGAATTTACGATCGCCCTCGGTGCCATAGCTGTGGAACTGCACATGCGTGAGATGCGCGGGCAGCCCGGCCAGGGCTTCGATTGTGGCCAAGGTCGTGTTCACATTTCCCGCCACGCCGAGATTGCAGCCATGAATATGCAGCGGATGCGGCAGACCGAGCGCGTGGATCCCTTCGGCCAGCGCCAAAAGTATTTGTCTTGGCGTGATGCCGTACGCCGCGTTTCGTTCGTCGAGATCAAGCCTGCGCTGATTGAATTTGAACGCGTTAATTCCGCCCGGGTTCACAACCTTGATCGCGAGCGCCTGGGAGGCATGCAGAGTCCACGCGATATAGTCCTGAATGAGCTTCGGATCGGCACCGCCCGCCAATTGGCGTAACAGGAAATCGTCGTTACCGAGGAGCGCGTAGGCGCCCTTATCGACGATCGGTGTATCCGCCATTTCCATATGCGCCTGGCGTGCATTAGCCGGTAGCATCGCCGGTTCGAAACACGCGGTGTAGCCCATCTCGGCATAGCGATAGCCCGCGAGTAACGTTGAGGGCGAGTAGCGGCCGCTGCCCAGACGTGGGTATTCGCCGCGGGTCGAGCGCTCCGCGAGGTGGTCCTCGGGCAGCAGCATGCGGCCGATGTTAACCTTGCCGCCACCGATGTGGGTGTGGATGTCGATGCCTCCGGCCATCATCACGCAGCCGCTGAGATCAAGTAGCTCCTTGATCGTGCCGGGGTCACGTGGCGACGCGACGATTCCGTCACCGCTGACGAAGACCGAGCGTACCTCGCCGTCGATCCCATGCGTTGGATCGTAGATCCGAGCGCCGCGCAGTTCGGTGATTTTGGCCTGCATCCAGATCAGTCCAATGCCTGGTGAAGCCGGCTGAGCACGGTTGCGGCAGACGGTAACCCGACATCGCGCAGGGCAGGTAAGGGTAACGACACCACCCCATCGGTCCGCACTAATTGGCCCGCGTGATCAATGCCCGGCGTGCCGACTGGGATATAGACGGTGCGCTTGCCGCGCAGTTCAGTTCCCAACGGGGCCAGCACAATCTGGGGCAACGCGTGGGTCGGCGGAAGATGGCGCGCGAACGTGCTGATCCACAACAACAGATCGGCCTGGCCTTCGGCGAGCACGCGAGTGGTGTTGTAGCGCGCCGGCGCGTAGTCCAACTGCTCGCCCGCGAAGGACAGTCCGAGCGGAAATCCCGTTAACCACGCACATGCGGCTTGCGCGGATTGGCCGCCATCGTCACCGCCGAGAGCGAGACCTGCGGCGCGCTGGGTTTTATTCAGATCAGCGATAACGTCACATGCGGCCGCGATCGTCAGATCACCGTCAAGCGAGTCTAGCTGGCCCGGGGCCCAGATTAATACGGGATACTGCGCAGCGCGCAGCGCGGTGGCTAGCGAGGCGAGCGCCTGCCCACGATCCGGACCGGCGACGGTGCGTGCCCCGAGCAGGGCTTGTAGGTGACGCAGGGTTTCTGACAGTGACTTGGTCGTCGCGATGACCTCGCACGGCAGTTCGGGGCTGCTTGGTTGCGCGCGTCTTGGCCCCAGGTAGACCAGGCGCCGGCTCGTGCGGCGCGCAGGTTGGAGTGCCGCGGCCGGTGCGAGATAGCGACGGATCAAATTTTGATAGTTAACGTTAATATCGACCCCGACCAACACCACGAGATCGGCGCGGTTGCGAACCTCACCCAATGTCGTGGTGTGCCAGCCGCGCGATTGCAGTACTTGCATGCCACGGGCGAGTGCCGCGCCGTGCAGGTGATCAACAGTGCCACGACAGCGTTCGGCCAAGGCGAGCGCGGCACGAATGCCGGCGACATCAGTGCCAAGGCCAGCAAATAGCGGTTGACGGCTACGTTTGAGGTATTTCGCAGCCTGCGCGATGGCCGCGTCAAAAGTTACTGGCTTGCCGTCGATGGTGGGTGCGGCGAAAGGTGCGATAGCGGCGTAGGCACGCGTGGCCTTGGCGCAGGCCTTCGCATCCGGATGCAATTCATCGTCGACCAGCACAGTGAGATCGTCACACAACAGCCCGCAGAAGGGGCACGTGACGTCGTGATGTTCGATAGTTGCAGGTCGTGAGGACACGGGTTGCTATAGGGCCTTCGCCAGCTGGAAAAAAATAAAGTCAGCTTGCTTCGTCCCGCGCTAGCAGCATCCGCGATGACGGGCGAAAGGTAACATAGTCTTGCGGGATAGACGACCGCTGTGCTGGGTTGGCAATACGTTCAATCCGACGATAATGAAGCGATGTGCGAGAAGGTGTGTCATTAGATGACTGAGCGAAGTATTCAAATAGCCGCGCCAGCACGCCTGCATCTTGGCTTCGTCGATTTGAACGGAAACCTCGATCGGCACTTTGGCAGCCTCGGTTTAACCATCACGGGCCTTGATGCCGTGTTAACCGCGCGTCCGGCCGCGACTCTCGAAGTACGCGGCGTGGAATCGGCGCGGGCTGCGTCGAGCGCCAGTCTGGCATTACAGGCGCTCGGAGAGACGCGAGGGGTGGCCTTGCAGGTTGAACAGCTACCGCCCAGTCATGCAGGGCTGGGTTCTGGCACCCAACTCGGCCTCGCGGTCGCCACGGCGTGTGCGCGCCTCTATGCCCACGACATGACTCCGCGCGCGCTGGCACCGGCGCTCGGTCGTGGCGAACGCAGTGGGATCGGAATCGCGGCGTTTGAGGGTGGTGGTTTCATCGTTGACGGTGGTCGGGCCAAGACGAATACCACTGCCCCCGTGTTGTCTCGACTCCAGTTTCCAGACCTTTGGCGAATCCTGTTGATCTTCGATGATGAGGCGCAGGGGCTGCATGGCGCAGCGGAGCGCAATGCCTTTGCCGCGCTCCCACCGATGTCACCTCAGATTGCGGCCGAAATCGCGCGTTGGTGCCTGGTCGGATTACTCCCGGCAATCGCGGATTCGGATTTCACCCAATTCGAGCGCGGTGTGGGCGAGATCCAAGCTCGCATCGGCCGGCACTTCGCCCCGGTTCAGGGTGGTACCCATTACACCAGTCCACGCGTGGCCGAGATCGTTGCAAAATTGACGCGAAAATTCGGTATCCGCGGGGCGGGTCAAAGTTCGTGGGGTCCGACAGCATTCGTCTTTGCCCCCACCGAGGCGCTGGCCACGGCCATGCTGCAGTTCGGTGAAGACGTCGTCGGTGCGCAAGCGGGCCTACGCCTGCAACTCGTCTCGGGTTGTAATCATGGCGCTAGCGTGCTGCTTGGAAGCTAAGTTGTCTGAGTCAATCGAGGTGGCTTAGCCCTCACTTGTCCTGTGCGAGGCGTGCAGGTTTAGTCATGCGGTATCACTTTGTCTGGAGGACGGTATGATCCTAGAAACCTCAGTTGACCGCTTAAACACGTGAGTAAGCGTATGGCTGGAATGGGATCTATCATTCAAATATGCGTCACCTTTTGGTTAAGGGTCGCTGCGCCACGTGCAGTGTGTTTCGTGGCGTGCATGGCGGCGTTGCAACTCGTCGCAATAGCTCGCTATTACTCCTCATCGCGCCTTGCCCTGCACCCCACGAAACACACTGCACGGGCCGTTCAACTGAGGTTTCTAGGATGAAAGACCCGTACCTGTTGCATATTTTTAGTCCAACGAAATATGTCAGCCCGTTCGATATCAACATGGCCTACGAAGCACACTATGACGGGGTCATTCCATACTGCAATGTGGCCTTGGACGAAATTCACTCGTTAACCCAGGACACGATCTTTTCGCGTAGCCCTGAAGGTGGTCGACGCACCGGAATTTTCATCGGCGGACGGGATTTAAGTGTGGCGCTCGACATGCTGGACGCGGCGCGCAATGCTATGGTGCCGCCGTTTGCGGTCTCGGTGCTGGCCGATCCCAGTGGTGCGATCACCACCGCGGCCGCGATGGTGGCACTCGCCGAGCGCTGGCTCGCCAAGTCGTTTCAAACCGATCTCACCGATCAAGCCGTGTATATCCTGGGTGGCACCGGGCCGGTGGGCGCGTGTGTGGCGTTGCTCGCGGCTGCCTGCAAAGCCCGGGTGACCCTGGTGAGTAATCGCGGCACCGAATCCGCGCTGGCTGCGGCTGATGCACTAGCTTCGCGCTATAACATTGAAGTGAATGGCGTCGCTGGCGGATCACCTGCGGCGATTGCCACGATCCTGGACAAAGCGACCGTAGTCTTCAACACAGCCAAAGCCGGCGCGCGGGTGATCACGGCGGCGGCGCTCGAAAAGGCCCGACAGCTGCGGGTCGCGGTCGATGCGAATGCGGTACCACCGACGGGCATCGAGGGCGTCGGCTTAAAAGACAACGGGGTACCTCTGCAGACCACAGCTGGAAGCGGTGTTGGCATCGGCGCACTGGCTGTCGGCGATATTAAATACCGCGTGCACACGGGTTTGCTCGCGCAAATGCATGAGGCCTCCGGGCCTATCTACCTTGCCTACCAGGAAGCCTTTGAACTCGCCCGCCAGATCGTCGCCCGGCGGTGAGATTTTTGTCATTGCGCACGCTGCTCGCCAATTAGCGGCTGCGGCGGCGGCGGCCGGTTACCGACCGCTGGTCGCCGATTGCTTTGGCGATCGCGATACGCGCGCGCTGGCGACCGCTTATTACGAGTTGCCGCACCGTGGCGGCGTACTCAACGAGAGCGCCTCCTGCGAACTGCTTGAGCGGATCGTGCCACCAGGGATCGCTATCGTTTGGGGTGGTGGCTTCGAGGGACATCCAGTGGTGTTACGGTTACTGGCCGCGCGCGGTGAACTGCTCGGCAGCGATCTTGATCTCGTCGCGCGAATGGCGTGCCCGGAGCAACGCGCTAGCTGCTTGGCACAACTGGAGATCCCGCAGCCGCCACAGGCCTACGACCCGCGCCCGGAATCCGCCTGGCTGCTGAAAACCCGCGGCGGTGCCGGCGGCCAACATGTACGGGATTACGCGCCGATGGCACCCGTTGCTCCTCACGACTATCTGCAACAACGCGTTCGTGGGGGCAGTTACTCGCTGAGTTTTCTGGCCGCAGGTGGGGCGGTCACTGCGCTCGGGTTTAACCGGCATTTGAATCTCCAGCCCGCGCCGACCGCGCCGTACCGTTATGCGGGGGCGGTAACTCCAGCGGAGTTACCGACCTCCGTGCGCACGCAATGCCTGCGTTACGCTCACGCGCTCGCGAGGTGTGGTTTACGCGGCTTAGGGGGGTTTGACTTCGTGTGCGAGGGTACCCAGGTACAGGTTGTCGACGTCAACCCTCGACCAACCGCTACGTGCGATCTGCTGCTCCAACCCGCCGCCGCGTTTAGAGCGCATGTCGCGGCGTCGCGTGCCAGCGCGATGACACCGTTAGCATATAGCGAGCAGGCTTGCGGCCATCTCGTCGCCTACGCGCCACATCCCATTCGGATCCCAAAGTCGCTAAACTGGCCGAGCTGGTCCGCCGATCAGCCGCTTGATGGCACGCTTATTCCTGCACACTCACCGGTGTGCACGCTGGCTGCGGCGGGCGCGACAATTGCGACGGTCGAAGCACTGTTACACAGGCGACTCCTCCTGTTGTGGCAGCTCCTCGCCCTAAAACCTTGCGGATGAGTTCTGCCTTGTTCGCCTTCTTCATGGAGCGAGAAATTGATGCACACCGATACCCAATTACCCCGCGCGAACGTGAATCTCTGTGCGCAGACACTGGTCGAACGGTTGCTCGCCGATCCCGCGCGTTACCGGGTCACGCTGTCCCGACTAGACTGCGGCACGCGCATTCTCGACGCTGGAATTAGCTGTGCCGGCGGGATTGAAGCGGGGCGTTTAATCGCCGAGATTTGCATGGGCGGCTTGGGTACCGTCACGTTACGGGCGGCGACCGATTTCAAGCGGTGGCCTTGGCAGGTGGATGTCCATTCCAGCGATCCAGTCACCGCCTGCCTCGGGTCGCAATACGCGGGTTGGAGTCTTAATCACGGCAAGGGGAAAGAGGGGTTCAACGCGCTAGGGTCGGGTCCCGCCCGCTCGATCGGGAGCCGCGAGCCCTTATTTGACGAACTAGCCTACCGTAATCCGCCAGGTGATACCTGCTTAGTCCTGGAAGTGGATCGGATCCCGCCGCAAGAGATCGTCGACAAGATAGCGACTTACTGCCAAATCGATCCCGCCCAACTTACCTTGATCTTAACGCCGACCACGAGCTTGGCCGGCGGCGTCCAAATCGTTGCTCGCGTGCTCGAGGTCGCTTTGCATAAAGTCCACGAATTGAAATTTCCGCTGGATAAGATCATCGACGGCGCCGGCACCGCGCCGGTGCCACCACCAACCGCCGACTTCATCACCGCGATGGGCAGAACCAATGACGCGATTCTGTTCGGGGGGCGTGTCCGGCTTTACGTTGATACTGACGACGATGCCGCGGCCCAACTCGCCGCGCAACTTCCGAGCGCGACCTCGCGCGATTTCGGCAAGCCGTTCGGCAAGGTGTTTAAAGACTACAAATACGACTTCTATCAAATAGATCCGATGTTGTTTTCGCCGGCACAATGCTCGGTGACCGCTGTGAAAAGCGGTCGGACATTTGAGGGCGGTGGACTCCGCGAGGATCTGCTCGAACTTTCGTTCGGAGGATGAACGAGAGCGCGGAGCGAGATCCCCGCGTAGTCCTCTTTACGGACGATCCCGGATGGCACGGTCGGATGCTCGTGCGCGCATTGGCGGCGCGGGGTCTTGAGGCTGTAACCCTCTCACTGAAATCCTGTTACCTCGCGATCACCGGCGGAGTTCCACGCTTATTCCTGCCCGGGTTTAACGGCGCGCTCCCACGCGGCGCGTTCGTGCGAGGGGTTCCTGGCGGTTCACTCGAAGAAGTGGTGTTGCGGCTCGATGTGTTGCACTGGCTAGCGCAACTCGGAGTGCCGGTATTTAATTCGGGGCGTGCCATCGAACGTACCGTGGATAAAGCGATGACGAGTTTTCGCCTGGCACTGCACGGACTCGCAACCCCGCGTACCTGGGTGAGCGAGTGGGCTGATCGAGCCGACACATTTTCTTCGCTATTCGCCGATCAGCGCAGTATCGTCCTGAAACCGTTATTCGGCTCGCAGGGAGAGGGCATCCTGCGCATAGATTCCACCGCGGAACTTACTGCGGTGACCCCGGTGGGCGGTGTGTTCTATGCCCAGGAATACGTTGCACGCAGCGGCCCGCCGTTTAGTGATTGGCGGGTGTTGGTAATCGCCGGGCGGGCCGAGTTCGCGATGGAACGGCGTAGTACGCATTGGATCACGAATCGCGCATTAGGCGCGGACTGCGTGAGTACGGCTCTGACCCTGGAAATGGCGGCACTGGCCGAGGCCGCGGCCGCTGCGCTCGACATCGATTATGCCGGGGTCGATCTGATGCGCGACGTACACGGACGCTGGTGGATCGGTGAGGTTAATGGAGTACCCGCGTGGTGGGGGCTGGCGCGTGCCACCGGCCTTGATGTGACAGCGCGCCTTGTCGATGCGTTCTGCGCGAAACTTGAGCGGGGATGCAGTGTCGGCGATCTCGCGTGAACCGTTTCGGCTGGCCAGAAGGGAGGCTGCGGCCGCGTTTCGAATGGCCTGCCGCTACGACGTATTGGCGGATAAACCAGGCAATGTGAGTTTCGAAGCGGCGGGGCATGGCATGTCCGCGGCTGAGTTTCTGTTGAGCGCGAAAGTCGCGGCCGATCCGGCAACAGACATTGAGCAGGGGCTGGGCCAGAGCATCCTCGCCGCGATAGAGGCGACCTTCGTCGCCGTACGGTGTAATACCAATTTGGGAATCGTCCTGCTCTGTGTTCCACTGCTGCGGGCGAGTCTCGTATCCCACCCGGCCCGGGATCTCGCGGCAAGACTGGCCACGGTTTTGACGGTAAGCACGCTCGCCGATGCGGTGGCGGTGTTTGCCGCGATCCGCCGAGCCAATCCTGCAGGACTGGGGCGAAGCAACGAACAGGACGTCGGGGCGGTACCGACGTTACCACTGGTCGAGGTGATGCGTTTAGCCGCCGCTCGCGACCTCGTCGCGGCGCAGTACGCGAACGGCTTTGACGAGGTATTAAACAGTGGCCTCCTCACCTTGCGTCGCTTCCGCGACGAGACAACGTCGCTGGCGCAGGCCACCACCGCCTGCTTTCTCGACTTCCTCACGATGAACCCTGATTCGCATATTGCCCGCAAGCACGGCACCGCCACGGCGGCGTCGGTCCAACGCCGCGCTCGGGCGGTGGCATCAAGGTGGAAAGCGTGCGAAGATCCAACCGCCCGCACATCGATCCTACGAGCGTTCGATACAGAGCTAAAAACCGAGGGTGTGAATCCCGGGACGAGCGCGGATCTCACGGTGGCAAGCCTCTTGGCCTTGTTGCTGGACACCGCCCTCAAGACAAACTCCTGCGGCACCGAGCAGCTGGGTTCAACCAGCGGCTTGCAAGAAAACGAACCATAAATTTACACGCATACCTGAATCCAGGGTCATAACATGTCGATATTCAAAGCATTATTCGGCACGAAATCCCTGGCTTCAGAGTCAGCGAGAGGAGAACGAACCATGGCTGTTGTAGATAGAGTATTAGTCGGAGAATCCCTGGTGGGCGATGGCAATGAAGTCGCCCATATTGACCTCATCATGGGGCCACGTGACAGTGCCGTCGAAGCCGCTTTTTGTAATTGCATCACCAACAACAAAGACGGTTTCAGCAGCCTACTGGCCGTGGTTGCACCGAACCTGATAACCAAGCCAAACACCGTGATGTTCAACAAAGTGACCATCAAGGGCTCCAAGCAAGCTGTGCAAATGTTTGGCCCAGCCCAACGCGGTGTGGCGATGGCAGTCGCCGATTGCGTCGAAGATGGCACGATTCCGGCGGTCGAAGCCGACGATATTTTTATCTGCGTTGGGGTGTTCATTCACTGGTTGGCCGAAGACGACAAAAAGATTCAAGACTACAACTACCAAGCTGTTAAAGAATCGATCAAGCGTGCGGTTGCTCGCGAGCCGAAAGCCGCCCAAGTGGTAGCGCAAAAGAGCAAGGTTGCTCACCCGTTTCAAGCGAAGTAAACGGGCTCTCGTGTATAACAAAGCCCCGCTCCCGCAGGGCTTTGTTTGATCTAGCGATCGCTTACCCGCGCTAAGTCTTCGGCCGAGAGCTGCCCGTTGTGCAGCGCGGTCGCGAGGAGTGCGTGTGCAATTTGAAGGTCGTTCAGCGCGCTGAGATCATCGGCATTACGAATACCACCCGCGGCGGTTAATAAGCTTCGTGGTGAACGCGCGCGTAAGTGTTGAAGGGTGTCGAGGTCCGGTCCTTCCTTACTGCCGACCCGATCGAGGTTCATGGCAATAACCCGTTGCGGCCAAAGTGTCGTCTCCTGAAGTAGCGGCGCCGGCCCGAGAAACTCGCCAGCTTTGAAATCCAAGGACAACATTGGCTCAAGCCCGCCGGTGAGACTGCTGAACGCGCGGTGATAATCGGCCAGCGTCGCGATCGATTCGCTGCCTATAATGCCACGCGCATTAGGACTCCCCAGGTAGAGTGGCAGTGGCCTTCGCGCGCCAAACGCCGCATCGATCCAGAATTCGATGCCCGGATGTTGCGTGAGTAGCGTGGCTATCTCACGATCGGCGTCGCCATGGGCACGCAGCGCGTTTAGGTCCGCAATATAACAGTGAGTGAACGGGAATACGGCGAGGTATCCGGCAAGGATCGCCGCCGGCGACGGGGTGCTGGCAAGCTGCGATACGATCGGTTGGTAGGCATCACGCTGGCCGCGCACTGCGTGCACAACCAGGCCGTCGAAGAGATCGATGACGGGAATTAGAATCATGTCTGTCGTTTGCGCGTAGCGTGAATACTCAGGTTAATCATACATGCCACAGTACTACGGTTGGGACGTCGGCGGCGCGCATCTCAAGCTCGCGGTGCTCGACGACGATGGGGCGCTGATCGCGGTGCGACAGGTAGCGTGCGCGTTATGGCAGGGTGAAGATCGCTTGATTGACGCGCTGCAGCGGCTGGCCCAGCAATTTTCGTTCGAACACGGACGGCATGCCCTGACCATGACTGGCGAGTTGTGTGATCTGTTTGAACATCGGGAGCAGGGCGTAACACGAATTATCGAGCGGATGGTCAGCACGGTAAGGGATGCACCCCTGATGGTCTATGCCGGGTCGCGCGGGTGGCTGGCACCGTCAGCGGCGGTTGCGACGGCCGCGGCGGTAGCCTCGCAAAATTGGCACGCAACGGCGAGTTGGTGCGCGCGACGCGCACCCGATGCAATGGTGATCGATATTGGTAGTACGACGACGGATATCATCGCGCTCCAACACGGACAGGTTGTCTGCGCCGAGACCGATGCGGCGCGTTTGGAAACCGGCGAGTTGCTCTATGCCGGGGTGAGTCGCACGCCGGTGATGGCGGTGATCAAGGAGGTGCCGATGAATGGCCGCTGGCGCGCGGTTACGGCGGAAACTTTTGCGACGATGGCGGATGTCTATCGCATCACGGGTGAATTGCCGGACGGCGCGGATAAGCATGCCACCGCGGATGGGCGCCCGGCGGATCGTCCGCATAGCTTGCGGCGACTCGCGCGCATGGTGGGTGAGGACGCCGACCTCGGTAACGAGCGGGCGTTGGCGGACTGTGCCAGATTTGTTGCGTTTAGCCACTTCAACCAATTACAGCGCGGATTTTCTCAGGTCGTGAGTCAATACACTCGACCCGAGAAAATCGTCGGCGTGGGCAGCGGCGAATTCCTGGTCCGACGCCTTGCCAATTTCAATGAGGTGATCTTCCAGAGCTTCGCCGAACTCGTGCACGCTCCGTCGGCTTTATCTAGCGATGTTTCGACGTGCGCACCCGCAGTCGCGGTGGCTAAGCTTGCGCACTGGAAACGTCTATGAGTGAGCTGCGCATCATTGCGTTGCCATATTCGGTGGACAGCACGGCGGGTGCAGCGCGCGTGGTTGATCGCCCGTGGTTCATGCTCTTGGATAGCTGCGTGAATCGCGGTAGCGCAGGGCGCTACGATGTCCTGGTGTGCGATCCGGTGGCAACCCTCGTGACTGTAGGAGAGGTAACTGAAATTCGGCGCGGTGCCGAGACTAAATCCAGTACCGAAGATCCGTTTGCATTAGTTGCCCAAGCCGTCGCGGAGCTCGGCCCAGCCAGTAGCGAGTTACCGTTTGTCGGCGGCGCAGTCGGCTACTTTGGCTACGATCTTGGCCGGCGTATCGAACAACTTCCGAGCCTCGCGCTCCGCGATATCGAACTGCCGGACATGGCGATCGGCATCTACGATCACGCGGTAATTGTCGACCACGTGGCGCGTACGGCATGGCTGGTCGTGCATCCACGAGCGCGCACGGATGCCGCAGTTCTGCAAGCCGCGTGGTCCGCGCATGCTCCGCTTACCCCGCCGGTGTTCGCGACTTCGTTCGAAGTCACCACGAGTGTTCGTCCGGAGATCACCTTCGAGCAATACGCACACGCGTGGCGGTGCATTAAACGCTATATCGAAGCTGGCGATGTCTACCAGGTTAATTTTGCACAGCGATTTTCGGCTGCGGCCCGCGGTGCGCCGTGGGATGCGTATCTGCGCTTGCGCAACGTTAATCCAGCACCGTACTCGGCCTATTTGACAGTGCCCGGCGGTACTATTTTGAGTTCGTCTCCCGAGCGTTTCGTGCAAGTCGTGAACGATAGGGTCGAAACCAAACCGATTAAAGGCACCCGCGGCCGCAGCCCGGATCCAGAACTCGATCGCCGCTACGCGGCAGAACTCGCGCAGAGCGACAAGGATCGCGCGGAGAATGTGATGATCGTCGATCTCCTACGTAATGATCTCGGCAAATGCTGCGAGATAGGCAGTGTCGAGGTGCCACGACTCTGTGCGCTCGAATCCTATGCCAAGGTGCATCATTTAGTGAGTACGGTGCGAGGCCGGCGTGCCGCCCACACCTCGGAATTAGACGTGTTGCGCGCGTGTTTTCCCGGTGGCTCGATCACTGGTGCACCGAAAATCCGCGCGATGGAAATCATTGAGGACTTGGAGCCGTACCGCCGAGGAGTCTATTGTGGTGCGATTGGGTATGTCAGCTGCAACGGTCGGATGGATACGAACATCGCGATCCGAACCTTGGTGCAGCACCGCGATCGACTCTACTGCTGGGCCGGTGGGGGCATCGTTATGGATTCGGAACTTGAGCTTGAATACGAGGAAAGTCTGACCAAGGCCGCCGCGATGTTGGAAGTGTTTGCGCATGCCGAAATCGAGCGGTTGGATAGTTAAGCTTGGCGGCAGCCTTGCGCTGTCGCCGGAATTGCCTGCGTGGCTCGCGCAGCTGACGAGCCGCGAACACGGGTGCGTCATAGTCCCGGGCGGTGGTCGGTTCGTTGAGTTTATTGATGAGACGCAAACGCAGTGGGCCTATTCAGAGGCTGCCGCGCACTGCATGGCGCTGCTCGCGATGGCGCAGTACGGACTAATGCTTCACGCTATGGAGCCGCGTCTTCGGTTACTGCACGACTTCGACGAAGTACGCGAAGCACTTAGTGTCAGCGGAGCCGGCGTGTGGATTCCGCGCCTAGAGGATGTCGAGCGCATGACCGATTTGCCACAGGATTGGTCGGTGAGCGCCGATAGTATCGCGTTGTGGCTGGCAGGACGCAGTGGTGCGGCCGGCCTGTGCCTAGTCAAGGCGCGCGCGCCCAGCGGCGTTCTGACGAGCTCGGCGTTAGCCGAGGATACCTACGTGGATGCACACTTTCCGACAGTATTCGCAGCCGTGGCATTGCCCGTGGTGGTGTTCGCGAAACATGAGATCGGTGAGATCGCCGAGGGCTCGCTGGCAGTGTGCGCGCGGACCTGCATTATGTAACCTACATAGCGAGGAGTGGCTACATGGGTCGATTCGTCTTCGGCATCTGCTGGTTCGGGCTGGCAGTGACCGCGAGCGCCGCAGCGCTATGGATCGATGTACGCTCGCCGGACGAATACGCCAGTGGTCGTTTTAGTGATGCGATCAATATTCCGTATCTGCAGGTTGCCGTAAGGGTTCCGGAAATTCTGCCTGACCGCAACGCTGAGGTTATTGTTTACCGCACGGTCGGCGTGCGTGCGCAAATCGCCAAGATCCAACTTGAAAGTGTCGGTTACACTAAGGTCGAAAACATGGGCGGCTATGCAAACCTTATTGCGCGCCCAGTGCCTAACCCAAGGCCCCATAGCACTCGTTAAACCACCACCAATGAAGGAGCGGTCATGCTGAAACCGAAAATAAACGAAGAATACGTGCACATCGATAGCCAACCGTGGATGCCGTTTCCGGCGCAATTCTCCGCCGGCGGGATCCAATGGAAGCTCTTGCACGTTTCACCTGAAGTTGGCGCGTGGACGGCGATATTCGATTGTCCCAAAGGATCTTCGTTTGCCAGCCATCGACATATCGGCCCCGGGGAATATTTGCTGACGAAAGGCAAAATGGAAGTTCGCGGCGGAGTCCAAGCAGGCGGAGCGACCGCCACCGCGCTAGGTTATGGTTACGAATCCTGCAACGCACGTCACGACAAAACCTACTTCCCCATGGCCAGCGAGTTCTACATGACGTTCCTTGGGCCGTTGGAATTCATCACAGCGGATAACGCCACAGTCGCCGTGGTGGGGTGGGAGCAGGCGCAAGGGTTGTGGGATTCCCAGCTCGCCGCGGCGAAAAAGCCAAGTGCTAAAGTCGCGACGAAACCAGCGGCTAAGGTGCGCAAGAAATAACGGCGCCTGACCACAACAAAAAAAGCCCCGGCAAGCCGGGGCTTTCAAAACGATCTTCGTTGGCGGTTTACACCACGAGGAAGTCAGCTGCAGTCACGCTCGGTGTACCTTGCAAGGTTGCGAAGTGGACCGCGGCATCGGCACCGTTCCCATCCGCGTCGTAGGACAGATCGCCAGCGGTGGAGTCGTAGAAGATGCGGATAGCCGCACCAGTCGCCGCCAACAACCCAGCGCCGGACTCAAACGCGGCGCCCGCCAACGCGCCGTCGGTCAAGGCGGTAAAGATCAGGTTATCGAGAGCAAAACCATCATCCGCTGCGCTGAAGTCGGTGACTGTATCTATATCGGTCCCGATCGCGGTGTCGAAATGGAAGGTATCGCTATCGGCACCGCCGGTAAGCATGTCGCTGCCTGTGCCGCCTTTCAGAGTGTCATTGCCTGCATCGCCGTTGAGGGTGTCGGCGTCCGCGCCACCGTTCAAGGTATCCGTGCCCGCATCGCCGTTGAGCGTATCGACGCCCGCGCCACCATTGAGGGTGTCATTGCCGCCATTGCCGTTCACAGTGTCGGCCAAGCCTGTACCGGTCAAGGTATTGTTGCCAGCATTACCCGTGAGGGTAATACCGTTGCTGGTAATCGCCGAAGCATTCACGTTAATCGCCTGAGTGCCCGTGAAGACGCCGAGCGCCGCTGTGCCGGTCGCGATTTCGACGATTTCGACTCCGGTGACGGCGCTGGTTAGGGTCAAGGTGCCGCTCGTGGCACTGTAGCGAATGGTATCCGTGTCGATGGCACCGCTGATGATCTCGCTGGCCGCAAAGTCGCTCGTCGCGGTGAGCATGAAGAGATCGTCGCCGTCGCCGCCGTTCAAGGTGTCGGCACCCAGGCCACCGGTGATGGTGTCGGCGCCGTCGGTACCCGTGATGGTATTGCGGCCGGCGTTGCCGGTCAGTATGAGACCGCTGCTCACCACCGCGCTGGCATCTAGATTCAGATTCGTGACGCCGCTGGCGAGGCCGTTCTTATCGCTAATGACGACCGATTCGATGTTCGCTGTAAAGGCATCGAGCACCAGCGAGTCTCCAACGGTCGCGCTGATGAAGCGGATGACGTCAGTGTCGGCGCCACCGTCGATGGTTTCCCCAGCATCGTGATGAGCCCCGCTAGCGATCAGGAAAATATCGTTACCGGCGTTGCCGTTAAGTTCATCCGCGTTGGCGGTTCCGGTTAGGATATTGATGCTGCCGTTGCCACTAATCGTCAAACCGGTACCTACTGCGCTTGCATTAATGTTGATGGCGCCGGTTGCGCCACTGGCATCCACGATCTCAACCAGGGTCAGGTTCGCATTGAGCGTAAGTGTGCCCGCGCCGCCCATGTACAGCAGAGTGTCCACGTCGGCACCGCCGTTGACGATTTCGCGGGTACCGGGGGGGTAGTGCCCGTTACATACTCCGAAAGAGCGTTATAGCGGAATGTGTCGTTGCCGGCACCGCCGTTCAAATTATCTATCCCGCCCGCGCCGATTAAGACGTCGCCGAAGATGGTGCCGGTCAAAGTGTTAACCTTTGCATTACCGGTCATTGTCAACGCATTTTCCGTAAAGCCGTTGGCATTGATGTTAACCGCCTTGCTACCGCCAGCGGCTACTACCTCAATGCTGTCCATGGGGGTATCAGTGACGGTAAAGGTGGCGGAGGCCGGGCTGCCAATGTAATTGAAGGTCACCGTATCGGTGCCGGTACCCGCCTTGGAAGACTTCACCCGCGATATGCGAGGTGGCGGTGAACGCAAAGGTATCGTTACCGTCGCCGCCGATCAGGGTATCCAAGCCGGCACCGCCGGTAAGAACGTCGTCAAAGTCGGTGCCGGTCGCGGTGCTGAGAACCACTTTATCTAGTCCGTCCGTGTCGGTGTTAAGCGTTAAGGTCTGCCCTGCCACGCCGGTAAACCGCAGGGTGTCAGTGCCAAGGCCGCCTTGGATGATATCCCCGACATAGTCGGCGGTTGAGCCAAGCAGCAGGATGTCGTCGCCATCGCCGCCGTCGAGATCATCCGCGCCCGCGCGACCGTTCAAGGTGTCCTTGCCGCCATGGCCGTCGATGGTGTCCGCGCCGAGCGTGCCTGTCAGTACGTTACCGCCGTTATTTCCGCGAAGGACAACCGAGGCGAGGGCTGAGGCGTTGATACTGCCGGCGTTCGTAGTGGCTACAGTGGCACCGACCGCGAATTGTTCGATGTTCAGAAAGCCCGCTGCGGTGAGAGTTAGGGTGCCGGTGCCCGTTAAGCTCGCGGTATCCGTACCCGCTTCGCCGTTAACGATCTCACCCACCACGAAATGGGTTGAACTGGCGAAATGGAATTCGTCATCGCCGTCACCGCCGGTGAGGGTGTCCTTGCCAGCGCCGCCGATCAAGGTATCTGCAAAGTCGCTTCCGATGAGGATGTTCTTGCCCGAGTTACCCGTCAGGGTGATGCCGTTCGTCAGGGCGCTTGCGTCAATGTTGATGTTAGCGAGCTCGTTAGTCTTGCCGGCCAGTGTCCCGAGTGTGAATTTCTCGACAGCAAAGTCGTCAGTCAGGACTAGCGAGGTGGCCACCGCACCGGTGAAAAACACCGTGTCAGTGCCGTCGCCACCGGTGATTGTTCCGGCGTCGGCCGCAATCGCTATCGAGTTGAATTCGGCGAGCGAGTCCAGGACGAATTTGTCGTCTCCAGCGCCACCGTCCAGGGTGTCCACGCCACCGTTACCGTCAATAGTATCGTTGAATCCGGTACCGGTAATGTCGTTATTACCGCTGTTGCCGTTAATGATGAGTGCGTTGACAACGGTTGAAGCATCGAGGCCGATAGCGGCCGAGCCGGTAAACGTAACGGCCTCAATTCCCGTAACGTCGGCATCGAGAGTCAGTAAATCATTGGCAACGGTGCTTGTGAATTGGATGGTGTCCTTGCCTGCGAGACCGGCAATTGAATCCGGATCGACATAAAAATGCCGGATCGGAAATAACGAAAGTATCGACACCAGTTGTACCGGTTACGTTGTCTAGACCACCGGTTAAAGCAATCGTTGCCACGCTTTGGTTCCTTAATTTAAGTCGCTAGAGGTCCTGTTTGTCGGACCCGGGTAATTATTCATGCTCGGTTCGGCGACCGCCCAACGGGAGGTCGAGTTAAGTTGACTGTGAAGACGACTATAGGCGGCCAGATCGCGGTATTCAATGTAGTTGCTCCTACGAATGTGGCTTTCGCTCACACTTTTCGTCGAAATTTCCGTAACACACTTCGCACTCCGCACTCCGCACTCCGCACTCCGCGCGATGCCGCGAGGTTGGTGCCGAGTTTCAGTGGCCCTGATGCGCCCCCCTTAAAGCGTGCTCCCCCATGGGGTAGCGGCCTAGCCGGGTCGAACCTTTAGGATAAAAAAAGCCAGCGGCCGGTTGCCCGGTCGCTGGCCAATGCAGCGCTCTTAGCTCCATGTAAGGAGGTCTGGTCTAATGCCCAATTAGTCCCAGCTAAGCGCGCCGCCTGTCTGATATTCGGTGACTCGCGTTTCGAAAAAATTCTTCTCCTTTTTCAGATCGATCACTTCGCTCATCCACGGGAACGGATTCGTCGCTCCAGGATATTGCTCCGCGATCCCGATCTGCGCGCAGCGCCGATTCGCAATGTAGTGCAGGTATTCCTCGAACATATTCGCGTTCAACCCGAGGATCCCGCGCGGCATGGTGTCCTGCGCGTACCTGATTTCTAAGGCAATGGCATTTCTGATGAGATCGGCGATTTCCTGTTGGAATTCGTCTGTCCACAACTGCGAGTTCTCGACTTTGATCTGATTGATCACGTCGATTCCAAAATTCATGTGCATCGATTCGTCGCGCAGGATGTACTGGAATTGCTCCGCGACCCCGGTCATTTTGTTGCGCCGACCCATAGACAGCACTTGCACAAACCCGACGTAAAAGAAGATCCCTTCGAAGACGACGTAAAACGCGATCAAATCGCGCAGCAGGCGTTGATCTGCCTCAGGGGTTCCGGTGTGGAACAGTGGATCGCCGAGGCTTTCAGTGAAGCGCATGGCCCACGAAGCCTTGTCATGCACCGCGGGGATCTCGCGATACATGTTGAAGATTTCGGCTTCATCCAAGCCGAGGCTTTCCACGCAGTACTGGTACGCATGCGTGTGCAGTGCCTCTTCAAACGCCTGGCGCAACAAGTACTGACGACATTCGGGGTTTGTGATATGTCGATAGACCGCCAGTACCAGGTTATTCGCGACCAACGAATCCGCCGTTGAAAAAAACCCCAGATTGCGCTTGATGATTTGGCGCTCATCCTCGCTCAGCCCGTCGCGGCTTTTCCACAACGCGATATCCGCGGTCATGTTGATCTCTTGCGGCATCCAGTGGTTGGCGCAGGCATTCAGGTATTTCTGCCACGCCCACTTATATTTAAAGGGCACGAGTTGATTGAGATCTGCGCGGCAGTTGAGCATGCGTTTATCGTCAACCACCAGTCGGCGTGCTCCGAACTGAACTTGTTCGAGCCCAGTGATCCCCGGCGTTTCGAGTGTCATCAGCGCACTCTCGGGAGCACGAGCATGCTCGGCAAGGTCAAGTGCCTCCAGCATTTCGCTCGCAAGCATTGCTTTGGCGTAATCAAGCTTTTCTGGTGCCTGAAATTTCGCGATTGGATCGTCCCAATTCAGCATTTTCGTCCCCCCCAAAAAATATTCATTCAATTAGAATTATTGTGCTGGCGGCTTCGCCAGTTACCGCCTAACGCCACCCGTTGCCAAGACTCACTGGCATGCCTCGCAGTCCGGATCGAGGATTAAACATGCCTTGGCCCCCTCGGTCTGTACGCTCGTTGCGAGCGGCTGCTGTACTGCATTTAATTTCCCATCGCTCAACGTGCTCTTCTCAACATGGGTTGCCCCCATCGTGCGCAGGTAATACGTGGTCTTAAGACCACGTACCCACGCAAGTTTGTAGAGATTGTCCAGCTTCGCGCCATTGGGTTCGGCCAGGTACAAGTTCAAGGACTGAGCTTGGTCCAGCCATTTCTGACGCCGCGATCCCGCTTCAACCAGCCAGCGTGGATCGACTTCGAATGACGTCGCGTATAACGCTTTAAGCTCAGTTGGGATGCGATCGATCAGCGCCACGCTGCCGTCGTAGTACTTCAGATCGTTCACCATGACTTCGTCCCACAACCCACGTTGTTTGAGGTCGTCCACCAGGTACATGTTCACGACCGTGAATTCGCCCGACAGATTCGATTTAACAAACAGGTTTTGATAGGTCGGTTCGATCGATTGGCTGACCCCACAGATATTGGAGATAGTCGCGGTCGGCGCAATCGCCATACAGTTCGAGTTGCGCATGCCGACAGTTCTGACGCGCTGGCGCAGCTGTTCCCAGTCCAATACAGAGCTGCGATCAACCTCGAAATAACCGCCACGGCCTTGTTGCAGCAGATCGAGCGAATCGAGCGGCAGGATCCCGCGACTCCACAGCGACCCATCGAAGCTCGCATAATTGCCACGTTCCGCGGCGAGATCGGTCGAGGCCTTGATCGAGAAATAGCTCACCGCTTCCATCGACTGATCCGCGAACTCGACCGCCTCTGTCGTGGAGTACGGGATGCGCATTTGGTAGAGGCAATCCTGGAAACCCATGATGCCTAGCCCAACGGGTCGGTGGCGCAAGTTAGACGCGCGCGCGGTCGGGACGCTGTAGAAGTTGTAATCGATGACATTGTCGAGCATGCGCATCGCTACCGAGATGGTGCGCTCGAGCTTCTCTCTATCGAGGCCATCGGCGTTGAGATGTTGCGCCAGATTGACCGAGCCGAGATTGCACACCGCGATCTCGTGGCCAGGCGAGGTATTCAACGTGATCTCGGTGCAGAGATTCGAACTGTGTACGACGCCGACATGTTGCTGGGGCGAGCGCAGGTTCGAGGGATCCTTGAAGGTGATCCACGGATGCCCCGTCTCATAGAGCATGCCAAGCATTTTTCGCCACAGTTCGAGTGCGCGAGTTTTTTTGAAATTGCGGATTTCGCCGCGCGCGGCTTTCTCTTCATAAAACGAATAGCGGCGTTCGAATTCCGGGCCGTAAAGATCGTGCAGGTCAGGTACTTCGTCCGGTGAGAACAAGGTCCAGTCGCCGTCTTCGCACACGCGCTTCATGAACAAGTCAGGGACCCAGTTCGCGGTGTTCATGTCGTGGGTACGGCGTCGATCGTCTCCAGTGTTCTTCCGGAGATCGACAAATTCTTCGACATCCATGTGCCAGGTTTCAAGATACGCGCACACCGCGCCTTTACGCTTACCACCCTGATTGACGGCAACGGCGGTGTCGCTGGCGACTTTCAGGAAGGGCACGACACCCTGCGACTTACCATTGGTCCCCTTGATGTGCGCGCCCATGCCGCGCACTGGGGTCCAATCATTGCCCAGTCCGCCGGCGAACTTCGATAACAGCGCGTTGTCGCGAATCGCGCCGAAGATGCCGTCGAGATCATCCGGCACCGAGGTGAGGTAACAGGACGACAATTGCGGACGCAGAGTGCCGGAGTTGAACAGGGTCGGGGTGCTGCTCATGAAGTCGAAGGATGACAACAGATCGTAGAACTTAATCGCCCAGGTCTCGGGCTCCATCTCGTTGATCGCCAAGCCCATCGCCACGCGCATGAAAAATGCTTGCGGTAGCTCGAATCGGTTCTCGTCGAATTGCAGAAAGTAGCGATCGTAAAGCGTCTGCAGGCCAAGGTAGGTGAACTGGAAATCGCGCTCGGACTTGATTGCGTGTCCCAGTCGCTTGAGATCAAAATTGCCCAGGCGCGGATCCATCAATTCGAGATCGATCGCGCGTTTTACATAGGCCTCGAAATACCGCGGGTAACGCTCCGCCATTTCCTGCTGGGTCGCCGCGTCGACGTGGTTCCCCACATAGGTCAGGGCTTCCTGGCGGAATGAATCGAGCAACATGCGCGCGGCGACATAGGTGTATTTCGGTTCGCGCTCAATGAACGTGCGAGCGCTCATGACCAGGGCCTTGGCGACATCCGCTTCGGCCACGCCATCGAACAGCGAACGCAGCGCCTCTGACAATATGAGTTCTGGTTCGGTGTTTGGGATGTCCTGACAAGCTTCAGTCACGATTCGGCGCAGGCGGTTTTCGTCCAATACCAGGCGTGTGCCGTCCTTGCGCAGGACGTGTAAGGTCGAATAACGCGCCTCGGCGACTTCCGCGGTCTCGGCTTTGCGCAGCCGCTCCTGGGCGCGTTCATCACGGTACAGCACGTAGGCGCGGGCGATCTTGTGCTGACCGCTGCGCATGAGTGCCAATTCCACCTGGTCTTGGATGTCTTCGATATGGATTGCCCCACCCATCGGCATCCGTCGGGTAAGGGCACTGAGGACCAGCGCCACGAGCGACTCGACCGTTTCATGCACACGAGTGGAGGCTGCGGCATTACCGCCTTCGACCGCGAGGAAGGCCTTGGTCATCGCAATCTTGATTTTGTCCCCATCAAAAGTCGTCACCTTGCCGTTGCGTCGGATGACTTTGAATTCGCCCGGTGCCGTGGCGGCGACTTCTGGTTCTGTGGCGCCAATCGCAGTGCTTGCGGACCAGAAAGTGCGGGTCGTGCCGTGGACTCCAGTGGACTTTTCCAGTTCCATGCATGCTCCTCGTAGTGTGGCCTAGGGCTTCGTGTCGGACTTGTGACCAAGCCTTCGACGAATTCTATGAACGTGTTGTAAATGATTGTATAACACCACAATAACATGTGGTCAAGGTGGATTTAAACCACAAGATACAGTGTACGTGGTTGTGCACTGCGGGGGTGTAAGTCGGCCATAAACGGGGGCCAACGAGGGTGAAGCTGAGGCGGATCAGGTGCTTATACCTTGGCGGCTCAAGCAGAGCTTCGGCGCTTGCGGCAACAAACTGATTAAACCCTGTCCAGAGTTCCCGACCAAAGAAATTTTTAGCGACTACTTGAGCCGTGAGCGGCGAGCGCGAGCAATCCGCACCCCCCCCGAAATTCGCTGTCGAGTCAAGGAGGCGAGGGGTTCAGTGGAAGGGTGATGATCGTCGATTTGGAAAACTCTGCACCGTGTGCCTGCGCAACGTTACGCGGCTAGCGCGTGATCAGCGTTTAGATTAGAGAGGCCCTCAAATCGGCGCGCGTAGATACACCGGCAGGGCAAGGTGCGCGGCGCGGCCGCGGCCTGCGCGTAATTCCGCGACCGCCAGCGCAGCGATATCCGAGGCCTTCGGATATCGGACCTGGTTACTCGCATCGCAGGTCGGCCGCAGGCGTAACGACAAGGTCTCCGCATACACTTCCCAGCCGCGGCCAACAGCACACCATGGCATTGTTGGCGCTGGAATTTCGTGCGGTGCTTGCACTGTATCCGCGCTGAGTGAACACACGGTCTCGCCCGTTTCTTCCACGCGGTACAGGCCCCAATAAACTTCGCCGCGTCGTGCATCGAGGGTTGCAAGCTGGGTCGTGATGCCGGTCTGTCGCCAGCCACCAAGCGCGAGCGCCGCGAGACTCGAAATCGCCAATACCGGGGCGCCGCACGCCAGCGCGATACCCTGCGCGATGCTCGCCGCCACGCGTACTCCGGTAAACGCACCTGGCCCGGCACCAAAGGCAATGCCGTCTAAATCCGCCAACGAAAATCGGGCCTGCGCGCGCAATTCGTCGAGGAGCGGCAGCACGAATTCGGTGTGACGATTAGCAGTGCTGGTTTCGCGGACGGTAATTTCTCCGTCGGACCAAAACGCGGTTGAACACATTTCGGCGGAGGTCTCAATGGCCAGGACTTTCATCGTGTGTGCATCGTTGGTTGGTGGCTTGTTCGGTATTGCAGGCTCTGCCCGTTATACTCCAGCCGGCATGTTTACCCCTATCGAATCCTTCATCGCCTGGCGGTACACGCGTTCGCGCCGTCGCACTCACCTGGTGTCGTTTATCGCCGCGACATCGATTTCGGGAGTCGCGCTTGGAATCATGGCCCTGATCACGATACTTTCGATCATGAACGGCTTCGAGCGCGAAATGCGTGAGCGCTTGCTCGGCATGACCGCCCACCTTGAAATCAACTCTACCGCGAAGACTCCGCAAGACTGGTCGAGCATTGGCGCGGAAGTTGAAGCGCTCGAAGCGGTTGCGGCGTGGGCGCCTTACATTGAGGGGCAGGCGATGTTAGCGGAGGCTGGCAACGTTCAAGGGGTTGCCGTACATGGGATCGAGCCAGCGCGCGAAGCGAATGTCAGTGTGCTGGCCGCGAGAATGCAGATTGGTCAACTCGAAGCGCTCGCGCCAGGGCGCTTTAACGTGATAATCGGGCGGGGGCTGGCCGATTCACTACGGCTTACGCCCGGCGATGATGTGACGTTAATCCTCGCCGAGCCTTTGCGTACCGCAACCGGCATGTTACCGCGGCTAAAACGCTTTCATGTGGTTGGGATCTTTGAAGCTGGGGTCCAGGAATACGATACCGCGAGCGTCTTTATACATCTCGACGATGCTGCCCGAATGTTCCGTCGCGCCGGTGCGCAAGGTCTGCACATCACGCTGCACGATCCATTTGCGATCGCGGCCGCGCGCGGCGCTATTTTGCAACGTCCCGGCGCACAAAATCTTGTCGTACAGGATTGGACTACCCGTCACGCGAGTTTATTTCGAGCCCTGGAGACTGAAAAAATTGTGATGTTTGTAATTTTGTTACTGAGCGTCGGTGTCGCCGCGTTCAATCTTGTCTCAACCTTGGTGATGGTGGTTGCCGAAAAGCACACAGAGATCGCAATCCTGCAAACCCTGGGCATGACTCCGCCGCGGATCCTGCGCATATTTTTCACGCAGGGCGCGTTAATAGGGTTAACCGGAGTGGTGGTTGGTGGCACCGCCGGCATTTGGTTGGCGCGCCACATTGAAAATGTCATCGCGTGGATCGAGGAAGCTTTTCATTTCAAGATCCTCGCGCCTGACGTCTACTACATCAGCCATATTCCGGCACAGTTAGAAGCCACGGACGTGTTCGTGACGTTGGGCTGTGCTGTCGTGTTGTGCTTGATAGCACCGCTATATCCCGCATGGATCGCGAGCCGTACGCGCCCGGCGGAGGCCTTGCGCTATGAATGAACCAGTCTTGCGCGCACGCGGGCTCGAAAAGCGTTACACCGACGGTGCCCTCGATGTTGCGGTACTCAAGGGCATTGATGTCGAGATCGCGCAGGGAGAGAGCGTTGCGATCCTCGGTGCTTCGGGTTCCGGCAAAAGCACCTTGCTGCATTTGCTCGGCGGTCTCGAGCAACCGAGTGCGGGAGAGGTGTGGTGTTGCGGCCAGGATTTCGGCCGGATGAACGAACGTGAACGCGGTCTGGTGCGAAATCGCCAATTAGGGTTCGTCTACCAGTTCCACCATTTGTTACCGGAATTCAGTGCGCTCGAAAACGTCGCGATGCCAGTGTTGATCAGTGGCGCGGCGGTGGCGGTCGCGCGCGCAAGGGCAACCGCGCTGTTGGCGAAGGTCGGTCTCGGGCATCGCCTGGAACATCGACCGGCGGAGCTTTCGGGGGGCGAGCGGCAACGCGTGGCGATCGCGCGTGCGCTGGTGATGGCACCCCGCTGCGTGCTCGCCGACGAACCTACTGGCAACCTGGACGAAGCAACTGCGCAGTCGGTATTCGACGTGATGCTGGCGCTGAAAGCGGATTATGGTACGGCGTTGGTCGTCGTAACCCACGATCGCCGGGTCGCTGAAGGCATGGATCGCATCATCCAGTTACGCGGTGGTGTTATTGAAGGCGTGGCCGCGGTGCCAACGCCTTACTAACACCGCGTCTTTCACGCCGCCGCCGTAGGCGTTGACGAATCCGCCATCGCCACAGCCCCTGCACCGCGAAGTAAACGCCACTGGCCGCGGTAACGCCACAAACAATCGAACCCAGGCACAGCGGTAACCATAGGCGGCTCGCGGCTTCGGTGAGCGCCGCGAAATTAAAATCCGCATTAAAACCGGCTGCCACCGCCGGCGTGCCGAGGATCCAGCTGCCAATTTCGTAGTCAAGGTAGAGCAGGGGAACCAGCGTCACGGGGTTGCTCATCCAGGTCACCGCGAGGGCGAGCGGAAGATTTACGCGTAAGGCGACCGCGATCGGCGGCGCAACCACCATGTGGATCGGTAGCGGAAAGAAGGCGATTAACAGTCCCAAGCCACAACCACCTGCTACCGAGCGGCGACCGAAATGCCATAATTTCGGGTCGTGTAGCCGGGTTCCGAGCCAACTCAGCGCGCGGTGATTCAGCATGTCATCGCGACGCCCTAGGCGCGCGCGGAGCTTTTCTAGCAGAGCCATGGTGGAGGACTTCGTGGAGGCTAACTCGATCGAAATTAAGTGATTGGGTGAATTTACAACGCGGCGCACCCGCGATCGTGAGCTATCATAAGCGATAATCAGGAGTAGACGCTGGATTGCGTTCACCCTCAATGAGCGATCTTCGAAAAGAATCAGTCAAGGAAGACTGTCATGCGTTTACTTCTAGCCGCTTGGTGCTGCGGTCTGCTTTTCGTGCAATTGCTTCCACGTCTGCCCGGGCCGGCGTTGGGCTGGTTATTCGTTATTGTGGCCCTGGCACTTGGCTGCATCCCTCGCCTGCGCTGGTGCGGATGTCTGCTCGCCGCCATCAGCTGGGCCGGCTGGTACGCAGCGCACGCCTTGGAGCGACGCTTACCCGAAGCACTGGCCGGGCAGACATTTCAAATCGTCGGAGTGTTAATCGAAGCGCCGCAAAGTGCGTTCGATAGCCTCCGGCTTAGCTTAACCGGCGTAAACGTCGCGACTCACCGCTGGTCGCGGCAACATATAAGCGTGCGATTGAGTTGGTATCGCCCGCCCTTTGCGCTGGAACCCGGCATGCGCTGTCGTGTCTACGTTCGTTTGAAGCCGCCGCGAGGGTTGCGCAATCTCGGCGGCTTTGACGCCGAACGCTGGTATTTCGCGAACGCGATCGATGCGATTGGCTATGTGGTCGCGCATCCGGACAACTAGTGTGCGCGGGATCCAGAACTTTGGCTGGCGCGCCTGCGCGACCAGTACGCCACTGCGATAAGGCACGCCGTCGATGAACCGGCAACCGCCTCGATCCTCAGCGCACTCGCCGTTGGCGTGCGGGCTGAAATCTCGGATCAGCAATGGCAGCTCTTACGTGACACCGGCGTGGTTCATCTGATTTCGGTCTCCGGGCTGCATCTGGGAATGGTCGCGATACTGGTTTACGCGATCGCGCGCTCTATAGCAGCGCTGGCCGTACTGCGGCACCCGCAATTCCCCACCTTCGGCGTCGCCGCCTGTGGTGCGTTAACGATTGCCGCGGCTTATGCACTGCTAACCGGATTCTCGATCCCAACCCAGCGCACCTTGATCATGGTCGCAATCGGCTTTTGGGCGAAGACGCGCGCGAATGCCGTGTTAAGTATCGACAGTCTGCTGATCGCAGCCGCGCTGCTGCTGACACTCAATCCGTTAACTGGATTAAGCGTAAGCTTTTGGTTTTCGTTCGGCACCCTGGCGCTGGTGCTCTACCTCGGCCACGTGCGACCGCGGTTTGCGGGATGGCGCGCGTGGGTGAGTAACCATTGCTGGCTCGCGCTGTTACTCGCTCCGATCACGGGTTTCGCGTTTCAGTCGTTGTCGCTGACGTCACCCGTGGCGAATGCCGTCGCGATCCCGCTCGTCACCCTGTTAATCGTGCCACTTCTGTTGCTTGGCATCGCGCTGAATCCTTGGTTCGCAAGTTTGAGTGATGCCTGTTGGGCGATGGCGGCCTCGTGTTGGCAGCTACTGGTGCGCTTCCTCGCCTTGCTGGCGGAACTTGTGGGACCGATCAATCTGCCGGTGTTGCCGTCTTCGCTCGTGTTTCTCGCGAGCCTTGTCGCGATGCTGCTGCTGTTATCCCCGTTTCGTGCGATGCGGGTATTCCTTGTTCCCAGTTTGCTTTTAATGCTCGCCGCGCCCAGAACCGCTCCATTGGCTGCAGGTGAATTTCAACTCGATATACTGGATGTCGGTCAGGGACTAAGCGTCATAATCAGCACTGCGCGCCATACGCTTGTCTACGACGCAGGTGCGCGCTTTCCGGCTGGTGGGGATATCGGCGCCCAAGTCGTCGTGCCGTTTCTAAAGGCGATCGGTCGACAGCGGGTGGATGAATTACTCATCAGTCACGGCGATAACGATCATGCAGGCGGTGCTGCCTCAGTGTTCGCAGCCCTACGTGTTGGCGTGGTGACGGCACCGCGCGGGGTTTTTGCTCAACGCCTGCCCAATCCCTGTGTTGCAGGTCGCACCTGGCAGTGGGATGGCGTCGAGTTTCAAACCCTGCATCCCGCACCTCGCCAAGGCGGAGACAAAAATAATCTCTCGTGCGTCGTGCGTATTCGCGGCACCCACGGGACCGCGCTTTTAACTGGCGATATCGAAGGCGAGGCTGAGCGGGCACTGCTGGCGTCGAAAGTAGATCTAGGCGCCGAAATCCTCCTGGTGCGGCACCATGGCAGCAAATCCTCCTCGACTAGCGCGTTTCTCGCCGCCGTTGCACCGCGTTATGCGCTGGTATCGGCGGGATATCGCAATCGGTTCGGTCATCCGGCGGAAACTGTCCGCACCGCCTACCGAAGGCGCGGTACTGAATTATTTTCGACGGTCGAACTCGGCGCCATTACAGTCCGCATCGACGATACTCTGGAGCGGCCACACGGCGTGCGCGAGCGGCAGCGGCGCTATTGGGATCCTTAGTTCATGCCGAGCCTTATACCGAATTGGATTTCTCGGCGTTGTTTCGCTCCATGTGTGACGAGTGCCGTTTAAACAACGACCCTTCCCGCCATCATCATGGTCTGATAACTTCCGCCGCGGCGCGGCCTGCGCCGGATGTCACGGAGTAATGAGGAAAATGCAGGGTGTTTGAAATTATTCGGGCTGGCGGTTGGGTGATGTGTCCGATCATGCTTGCCTCGATCGTTGGCTTGGCGATTATCGTTGAGCGCTTCTGGTCGTTGCAGATCAGCCGCGTATCCCCCGACAACCTGGTCGCGCAAGTCTGGCAGTGGTTACGGGCGGGCACGCTCGATGAGCGGCGCATGCAGACCTTGCGCACCAGCTCACCGCTGGGGCGAATACTCGCGGCGGGATTGGCTAACCGCAGTCATGAGCGTGCGATCATCAAGGAAAGTATCGAAGAAGCAGGGCGCCACGCCGTGTATGAATTGGAACGTTACCTCAACACCTTGGGCACGATCGCCGCGATCTCGCCCTTGATGGGCTTGCTCGGAACCGTGTTCGGGATGATTAGGATGTTTGCCGCGATTAAAACACATGGGGGGGGGAATCCCTCGGCCCTCGCGGGAGGAATCGCCGAGGCATTGATCACCACGGCGGCCGGCTTAATGGTCGCGATCCCGGCGCTGTATTTTTATCGCTATTTTCGTGGCCGGGTCGACACCATCGTGATCACCATGGAGCAGGAGTCTTTGAAATTAGTCGAAGTCCTGCATGGTGAGCGCGAAGATCTAGCAGCCTAGAAGGAACTGAATTAATGCGCTTCAAGACGCGCCAACCCGAAGAGGTCGAACTCAACGTGACCTCGCTGATCGACGTAGTCCTGTTGTTGTTGATTTTTTTCATGGTCAGCACGCGGTTTATCGATGAATCAAAAATCAATCTCGTATTGCCGTCCGCGAGCCAGCAACCGGTGGACAAAATTCCCGATGCGATCGAAATTGTGATCGATAAGAAGGGACAGTTCTTTGTCAACACGAAAGCGCTGATCAACGGAAAGATCGGAACAATTCAACAAGCACTCACCGAGGTGAAGCAGCAAACGCGCGATTCCATGGTGGTGATCAGCGCGGATCGCGAGGCCCCGTTTCAATTGGCGGTCGATGCAATGGACGCCGCCCGCCTCGCAGGGCTTTATCGCGTGACGTTTCCAACCACCGTACGGAAACCCGAATGACCGATGGCACCACAGCCGTCGCCCTGCCGCAATTTGGCTATACGGTGACGAATTTTATTAATGAGATTTGGTATGGCCGACATCCTCTAGCCGTGGCGTTGGCACCGCTCGGATCGCTGTATCGGCTGAGTGGTAAGGTGCGACGCCATGCCTATCAAAATGGGTTGCTGAAGAGTTATCGCGCGCCGGTACCGGTGATCGTGGTGGGCAACCTAACGGTCGGTGGTACCGGCAAGACGCCGTTGGTGATCTGGCTGGCCGGTTACTTGAAGTCGATGGGATATCGGCCTGGGGTGCTGGCGCGAGGCTACGGTGGACGGGCGCGTCAATGGCCGCAACAGGTCAGAGCGGATAGCGATCCCTTTGCGGTGGGAGACGAAGCCGTTGTGATCGCGCGCCGCGCGCAATGCCCGGTTGCCGCAGGCCCCGATCGTCGCGCGAGCGCCAAGGCGTTAATCGAACACGCGAACTGCGACGTTCTCATCAGCGATGACGGACTCCAGCATTACGCGTTGGAACGAGATATTGAAATTGCCGTTATCGACGGCGTACGTCGATTTGGGAACGGCCGATGTTTACCTGCTGGTCCGCTACGGGAGCCGATCGCGCGATTACGCGAAGTTGACATGATAGTCACCTACGGAGTGGCCGGCCGCGGTGAATTCTCGATGAAGTATGTGACAACACATGCGGTCAATCTGAATAGACGCGATCGCTCGATGACCCTGGAGTCGCTCGCGAGTGAACCGGTGCATGCTTTGGCGGCAATTGGGCACCCGGAGCGATTCTTTACGAGCTTACGGAGTCGAGGTTTACGCCCGATTACGCACGCGTTTCCGGATCACCATCGATTTCGTGCTTCCGATCTGGCGTTCGGTGACGGGCTGCCGATTCTGATGACGGAGAAAGACGCGGTGAAGTGCGAAGCGTTCGCGCCCGCGCGGGCCTGGTTTGTGCCAGCTACCGCCGAGATGCTGGAGGTATTCGCGACCAGGCTTGAAACCTTACTTGCACGAGGATCTCATGGATAAACGTTTATTGGATATTCTGGTCTGCCCGGTAACCAAGGGGCCGCTGATTTTTGATGCGAACCGCAATGAACTTATTTCACGTGCCGCGCGTCTAGCCTACCCAATTCGAGATGACATCCCGATTATGCTTGAAGAGGAAGCACGTGAACTTTCTGACGAAGAGATGGAACGTCTGGGGCGGTGAAGTTCAAGGTGTACATTCCGGCGCGTTATGCTTCGACGCGCCTGCCAGGAAAGTCGTTGCTCGTCGTCCAAAACAAATCACTTATTCAGCATGTGTATGAACGCGCCCTCGCCAGCGGCGCAAGCGAAGTTGTGATAGCGACGGATGATCAACGGGTCGAGGCGGTCGCCCGCGATTTCGGCGCGATTGTTTGCCTTACTTCGCCGGCCCATCTCTCGGGTAGCGATCGAATTGCCGAAGCCGTGGTGGCGCGCGGCGAACCGGCCGACACGATCATTGTGAATCTGCAGGGCGACGAGCCCAGCATGCCGGCGAGTGTGATTCGACAAGTCGCTGCGTTGGTGGGGGCGACCGACGCGGCGGATATCGGAACGGTGTGCGAACCTTTCGATACTGAACTTGATTGGCGCGATCCGAATCAAGTTAAAGTGGTGCGTCGCGAGGACACTCGGGCCCTGTATTTCAGCCGCGCGCCGATTCCATATCCGCGCGAGCTCTCGGAATTTTCGTGGTCAGCGGATGGTCAGTATCGCCGTCACGTCGGGATCTATTCGTATTCGGTTGAAACCTTGTTGTGGTTCGTCGCGAAGCCACCCCACCCCCTCGAATCCAGCGAAAAGCTAGAACAACTGCGCGCGCTGGCGCAGGGTGCCAGAATCGCCGTGCCCGACGCGGTTGCCGAGTGTGGCGTTGGTATCGATACCCCGGCCGATCTTGTTCGTTGGCAACGTGCGCTAATGTCCGGGAGCACGGCATGACGAGCGCGCGTCGGATCCTGTTCGTGTGCACCGGCAATATTTGTCGCTCTCCGCTCGCCCAAGGCTTGATGGAAGCGGCAGTGGCGCAGCGTGGATTACGGGCCGAGTTTGTAATTGATTCAGCGGGTACCCAGGCGCATACCGGGATACCACCAGAGCCTCTCGCCATCGCAGTCGCAGCCACCTACGGTGTCGACATCGCGCAGCAGCGCTCTCGACCCCTTGGTGAAAAGGATTATGTCGCGTTCGATCTGTTGGTCGGGCTTGACTTAGGGCATCTCGACCATCTGCGGTTTATGCGGCCTGCGCACTCCACGGCCGAGATACAGCTGCTCCTAGGGGGGCACTCCGGTAGTGGTAACGCAGAAGTGCCAGATCCCTATGGCGGTGGGCGCGAAGACTTCGAATATGCCGCGCGCTTAATCGAGATCGGGACTAGGCGGTTATTGGAACGCCTGCTAGCGGAGTGAAGCGGAAGGCCAATGAACGATAGCGACTAGCGCTCGCGAAAAGTAATTCGACCTTTGCTTAAATCGTACGGTGTGAGTTCGACAACGACACTGTCGCCAGTCAGGATGCGAATGTAGTTCTTACGCATTTTACCCGAGATGTGAGCGATGACGATGTGACCGTTTTCCAGCTGGACTCTAAACATGGTGTTAGGCAAGGTTTCGACGACCTTGCCCTGCATTTCAATGTGATCTTCTTTCGGCATGCGCTATGGGTTCACTCTCGATAGATGCCGGCGGCATCGGGCCCGCGATTGTGCCTGATGAGGTGTGGACGGTAAAGCCGAAGCCTTGTCCAATGGGGTATGAGTCTGAACAAAGGGCGTGAATCCAACGGAGTATGAGTCTGAAGGGGTAGCTGGGTTCGGTCATGATGCGAGGCATGGTGATCGATATGAACGACAAACAATTAGTGACGCCGGCCCAGTTGCAG
>SHZM01000091.1 GCA_009692265.1 Gammaproteobacteria bacterium | reverse complement strand
CAACAAGAGTTGCCGGGCTTGCACGAAGCAGGCTGCCGGCAGACCCCTCTCTGACGCATGGCTGCGAAGCTGGCCTGACACCCGGCGCGGTGTCGCTCGCGCCTACCGGTCCAAACGCTCGCTATCTTCTGGTAGAAAAACCCCTCAGGGCGAGGGTCCCGCGAAATTCCGGGCTAAACGGCCGCCGTCAACCGCGATCACTCCCGCTCGCGCCCTTCGAACTCAACCCCCACGACGCTCGACCCCTCCGCAGAGGGCGGTTATCCTTCCTATACGTAGGAGGAGTATGGTGCGCGCCCGAAGCTCCCATTGGGACCAGAGCGCGATCTCTATTCCTGATCACCAATTTATGATTTCGCCCGGAGGTCGACGAAATTGTGGCGCCCCCATGCGTAGAAAAGGCGTTGCGCCGGGGCATCGTTCCCTTGGAGGCGCCGAAGTAGCGTGGTCACGATCGATTCCTGGATTATGGTTGACCCTATATCACCGAGCCCATCAGCGCGCACCCAGCGCAAATCTTCCAATTCGCCATTCCCCACAATGGAGCCGCGCATACGTTCGAATGGTATGGCGAAGAAACGCGCGTGATATCGCACTGCATGATAGGTGGGCGTAATCGCGCGACCTAAGAATTCTAGATCGCGCAAATTGGGCACAAGTCCTTCCTTGCGAAATGCCTCCCAGCTTGGGTGCGAAACGGTTCCGAGGTTACCGGATTCGCCGAACAAAAGCCCACATTCCTCGTAGCATTCGCGTATGGCAGCCATCGCGAGCGCGTTGGACTTGCTTTTGGAACCACTCACTGCGAGGAGTTGCACTAGTTCTGTAGAAAGCCCTTGCGCCGGCATGGCGAGATAGTCTGAGCGATCGAGTGCTCCTCCTGGAAACACGTATACACCCGGCTTGAAGCGGGCACGTCGTCCGCGCTTTCCCATCAGCACTTCGTACTGGCCTTGCGAGCGCCGATGGATGACCAAGCTCGCCGCGTCGCGCGGACGTGATTGTGCAGGCTTCAAAGGGTCAATCGACGACGAGATCACTGCATGTCCAGTCGTCGGAATGCTGTCAGCAGTGTACGGCACAGAAAAAAGGGCGTGACCATTCAAGATTCAGGCAAAACTGTCTGCTCAGCGAGCGCGCACTTCATCAAAGAACGCGCGAAATCCGAGAATATCGGTCTGTCGTATTTTCCGCGCCTTCTCTGCATTTTTGGCGGCCATTGCGTCAACAAGATCGTCGTGGTGTCGCAATGTCTCGTAGAAGAACGGCGGACGCTCGATGATCATGGCGCGTATGGCATCGTTGCGGTGGGGCGACGCCTGCAAGCGCAACATTTCGACCAAGGTGATGAACACGCTCGTTTGCGCTGCGGCATAGATTGCCAGCTGAAAGTCACTGTTCGCTTCCATGAACGCAGGTGGGGAGCCGGATTCGGCGCCGTCGCGGACCTTGTCGCGCAGGTTTTTGATTTTGGTCAAATCCTCGTCGGTTGCACGAGTGGCCGCGCGAGCCACCGCTTCACCCTCAAGGAGCACTCGCAGGTTCCATAGATCATCGAGTTCTTCTGCCGACAAAACGGGTACCCGAATACCCTTTTGCGGCAGAACTTCCAACGCCCGCTCGGCAACGAGCCGTGCCACCGCTTCGCGCACCGGCATCATGCTGGTGCCGAGGTCGTGAGCGAGACCGCGAAACGTCAATGTCATTCCGGATTCGATGCGACCTGTCAGGAGTGCGCGCTTAAGCGACTCGTAGGCTTGATCGTTGAGCGTGCTTCGTTCGATTGCCGCGAGTACTGGGGGACGGCGGAGAGCGTTCGCTGAAGCCTCGGTCATTGCTGATACCTCTTGACTCGATAGTAATTGTGATCACATCATATCATCTAATAAGTAGATCATCGTATTACCTGCGGATTGACCGCCTGTTGCCAGAAGCGAAATACGACAGTTCTAGAAATTTCTATGAAGATTAGTCGGTTATGGTAAATCAACACCACGAAAGCTACCTGCACGCCGTTGCCCGAACGGCCCTTACTCGGTGGGAGATCGCCCAGGATGCTGCGTTGAAGCTCATCAGCCTCTCCGAAAACGGGATGTTCCTCGTCACTTCAGGCGCTGACAAGTGGGTACTCCGCGTTCATCGCGAGGGCTACCACACGAAGAACGGCGTCCGCTCTGAATTGGCGTGGATGAAGGCGTTGCGAGCTGAAGCAGGTGTAGAGACGCCGATCGCGGTAGAAGCGTCTGATGGCGACTTGATTCAATCGATTTCTGCCTCACCCAACGAACCGTCACGCATGGTCGTTCTATTCGACTTTATCGCGGGATCGGAACCAAAAACGGGAGACTTGCACGTTGCGTTCAGACATCTCGGATCGATAGCTGCCCGAATGCATAGACACGCCCGCTCTTGGAAGCGACCCGCATGGTTCGAGCGTCAGCGCTGGGATTACGAAGGTACATTCGGTCCTGCTCCTAACTGGGGCCACTGGCGTGACGGTTTTGCTCACGTAAAGGGTGGATTCGACATTGTCGACAAGGCCGATAGCTTAATGCAGGAACGGCTTAGTCGATTTGGCAAGGCCGCCAGTCGGTTCGGACTCATTCATTCCGACCTTCGCCTCGCCAACTTGCTTGTCGCCGATGGCGAAACGAAGGTTCTCGATTTCGACGACAGTGGTTTTGGCTGGTACCTGTACGATGTCGCATCGTCGCTTACCTTCCTCGAAAACGATCCCGATGTCGATGCTCTCATCGCCTCTTGGGTCGACGGTTACGCGACCGTGGGGACTTTGAGCCCTGAAGAGATTGATGCCATTCCCACCTTGATGATGTTCCGGCGTCTAGTCCTGATGGGTTGGGCCGGGTCGCATCCCAGCACCGATCTGGCACGAGAGATGGGCGAGGACTTCACTGTCGGCACGGTGCAACTGGCGCGGAAATACCTCGCTACGTGCGGGGTTCCAACATGACCAAGTCGGAAAACCGCAAGTGACAAAAGCAGGAATTTTGTCACGGCGCAGACGCGTGATGGGCGCATCGCCATTGTTCTATGACGAGCCGCTTCATCTGGTGCGTGGAGAAGGCGTGTACTTGTACGCGTCCGACGGCCGCCGCTATCTGGATTGCTATAACAACATTCCGGCAGTCGGACACTGCAACGCACAAGTAGTCCAAGCGATTGCGAGACAGGCAAGTACCTTGAATGTACATAGTCGCTACGTGAGCGACAACGTCGTTGAATACGCCGAGCGGCTGCTCGGTACGTTCGGCGCCGAACTGGATCAGATGATTTTCACCTGTACGGGCTCGGAGGCAAACGACCAGGCGCTGCGCATGGCAAGAATGCTTGGGCGCGGCAAAGGGATGATCTGCACCGACTACACCTATCACGGAAATACCGAAGCCGTGTCCCAGGTTTCACCGCTCTTTCATCGCGCACGGCAGTATTTCACCGAGGTGCGCACGATCCCGTTCCCTGACAGTTATCGTCCCTTGGATGGCCTGAGCGGCGACGCGCTGGCTGATGCATATGTTGCGAAAGTGCAAGGGGCCATCGACAGTTTCGAACAAGCAGGAATCGGCCTTGCTGGCATGATCCTCTGTTCAATATTCGCGAACGAGGGGCTGCCAACAGTTCCGCCTGGCTTTCTCGAGAAAGCAACCAACCTAATCCGCAAGGCCGGTGGACTGGTAATCGCTGACGAAGTCCAAGCGGGCTTCGGCCGCACGGGGAAGATGTGGGGCCACGACCTCATGGGTTTTGCGCCCGACATCGTCACATTGGGCAAACCCATGGGTAACGGTTACCCGGTAGCGGCATTGGTCAGCCGTGCGGAGTTGCTCGACGCCTTCAGGGACAAGGTTTTCTACTTCAATACATTTGCGGGAGCACCGGTGGCGGCGGCGGCGGCTGGCGCTGTCTTGGACGTTATCGAACAGCAGCACCTTCTCGATAACGCGCGGCGTGTCGGTGACTACATTCGCGACGGCTTCAAGCGACTGGCCACCCGCCATCCCCTGATGGGCGACATCAGAGGCGTCGGCCTCTGGGTCGGGGTGGAGCTTGTCCGTGATCGGGGCAGTAAGACACCAGCTACCGCCGACACGGCCCAGCTAGTCAACCTGCTCAAGGAGTCGGGGGTCCTCATTAGCCGGATCGGACCGTATGACAATGTTTTGAAGATACGTCCGCCATTGATTTTCAGCCGCGAGCACGCCGACGAACTTCTCGATGCAGTGGATTCCTGTATCGAGCGGCTGTAGAAACGATCCGCGCATGGTCACCCAGGTTTGCAACGAAGCGGATGTTTGCCCAGTGGCAAGGCACGGCATAGCAATTCGAATTCTCCCTGAAGGCACGCGGCGACCTTCAGGATTTGACACGGCATGTCAGCCGGTCGCCGTATTATTGATGTCATTCGGAGGAAACATGATTCGCACACTCCTCCTTATTGGAGCACTTGCTACTGCGACGAACGCTGCGGCCGAAGAACGCAAATGGTGGCCGTCCAAATGGGGCGCCGACGACACGCTCGGTTCCTTCAATATGCTGGGACCAGAACTCACAATGAAAGCCGTCAAGCTGGTCAAGACCGGCAAGACCTATCGGCTGGGCATCGAAACGAACCGCGACACACCAACACCCAAGGGGTGGACTCCGAGGTCATTCGACATCACGGTCCTGTTGCCGAATCAGGATGGCGTATCGCTTGGCGACAACCACTTCAATTTCTACGACGACCGCATGGATGGCTGGATGGGCATTGGATCGCAGGTCGACGGTCTTGGTCATGCCGGCACCGATGGCGTGTATTACAACGGCTTCAAAGGCAAGGATTTCGCCACCGCGGGTGGCCTGAGGAAAATGGGTGTCGAGGCCTACCCTCCGATTGTGAGTCGCGGGGTTCTGCTGGACATGGCGGCCTGCATGGGTCAGGACATGCTCAAGGAAGGCACGGCCATCAATCGCGCTGAATTGATGGCGTGTGAAAAGAAGCAAGGGGTGACGATTGAAAAGGGCGATGTCGTCTTGCTGCATACGGGGTGGTTGAGCATCATTGCTTCGGATCCGAAGCGTTTCATCACGGTCGAACCGGGCTTGGGAATCGACGGCGCAAAATACCTTGCTGAAAAAGAGATCGTCGCGGTGGGGGTCGACAATTGGGCCATCGAGGTCATGCCGTGCGAGAATCCAAACGACGCTTTTCCCGTGCACCAGGAGCTGCTCAACTACAATGGCATCTATCAGTTCGAGAACATGAATACTAGCGAATTGGCGAAGGACAAGGCCTATGAATTTATGTTCGTGCTCGGGCCGGCGCGCATCACGGGCGCCGTCCAAATGATTATCAACCCCATCGCTATCCGATAACACCAGCGGCGGGTGGCCGCTCACGCCTACCCGCCGCCTCTCCGAAGTCCGCGTCGAGCACATCAGGAAGCATCCTATGTCGGAGCGTTTAATTTCCCAGAAAGCAGTGTCCGACCACGTCGGGGTCGACTATTTCGAACATCGGCAATTGCGAAAGGGTGCTGCGGGTTGGGTGCTATTGGCCGGCCTGGGCATTGCCTACGTGATCTCGGGAGACTTCGCTGGCTGGAATTTCGGCCTCGCCCAGGCGGGTTGGGGCGGCATGCTTGTAGCGACTGTGCTCGTCGCGACCATGTACACGGCGATGGTCTTTTCACTCGCCGAACTGTCTTCGACAATTCCGGCCGCCGGCGGCGGCTATGCGTTCGCGCGACGTGCGTTCGGCCCGTTCGTCGGATTTCTCACAGGCACCGCCATCTTGCTGGAATATGCCATAGCGCCGGCGGCCGTCGCCGTTTTCATCGGCGCTTACTGCGATTCTCTGTTCGGTGTGGGGGGATGGCCTGTTTCCCTGGCTTTCTACTCGCTTTTTGTTGGCATTCACCTTTTCGGCGTGGGAGAAGCATTGAGGTTGATGTTGATCATTACGGCCATTGCAGCCGGTGCTCTGCTGGTTTTTGCCCTGGCGATGCTCCCGAAGTTCAGCGCGTCCCATCTTTTCGACATACCCACCACTGACGCCATCGGCGCCAGCCGATTTTTGCCCTTCGGCTATCTGGGAATTTGGGGCGCAATTCCCTATGCTATGTGGTTTTTTCTGGCCATTGAAGGCGTGCCTCTGGCCGCCGAGGAAACGCGCGACCCGAAGCGCGATTTGCCGCGCGGCATGATCGCGGGCATGTTTGTATTGCTCGCCTTCGCGACTCTCATCCTCATCCTGGGGCCGGGCGGCGCTGGCTCAGCAGTCATCATGAAGTCGGGCGATCCCCTGGTCGTCGCGCTCAATCATGCCTACGGCGGCTCGACGTGGGTGAGTCGTTTCATCAGCGTCGTCGGCATGGCGGGCCTCATCGCGAGCTTCTTCTCGGTGATATTTGCTTATTCCCGCCAGGTGTTCGCGTTGTCACGCGCCGGCTATCTGCCGCGATGTCTGTCACTGACAGGGCGGCGCAAGACGCCATACCTTGCTTTGATAATCCCCGGCCTTTTCGGGTTCCTGCTGTCCCTCACGGGAAAGGGCGATTTGTTGATCCTGATGTCTGTCTTCGGCGCAACCGTCTCTTACGTGTTGGTGATGGCCTCGCACATTGCATTGCGAATTCGTGAACCACAGCTGGAACGCCCGTATCGCACGCCAGGAGGGGTAGTCACCTCCGGTATCGCATTGGTTTTGGCACTGGCAGCGATGGTGGCGGGGTTCCTGGTCGATACAACAGTGGTGCTTTATGCGATGGCGTTTTACGCAGCGATGATCGCGTACTTCCTGCTGTATAGCAGGCATCACCTTATCGCCCAGGCACCAGAAGAGGAATTTGCCGCTATCCGGCAAGCTGAAGCCGAGCTTGCGGGCGGCGAGTCACCGTAAACTCGAATAGAGAGTATTTCGACACACGACAACACCTTCGCGCGCGATCGCGAGGCGATCTTAAGTGCGAACTGCAGGCACGATGACAAGCGGGTACGCTTGGCGTCGTGCCTGCATGCTCCGAAAGGCCGTCCTCGTCCCTACCCCTCCAAGGTAGGGACGAGGACGGCAGACCGAGGTCCGATAAGGCTTTGCAGCGGCGCCGCCGGCAGGACGCGCTGAGTATGACGTCGATAATGCCGCGGCCTGCGTTCTTCCTTTCTGCCATACATCTCGATGTTCTCGCTCTAGACTCATCCCCAATGAATTGAAGCGTGGCCACGACGCTTATCGTGGCAAACAGCATTTTCAGGGCCGTCTGAAAATGCGGCAGTCGAAAGACTACTGAGGTTGATCTCTCTCCCCAGGCCCTGATGCCTAGCTCAGACGAATGCGGATCATTCGTCCTGTTCTTCTCCATCACGTCATTGGACGGGCGTCATGCTCGGGTCTCAGTCCGTCCTGTCGTGCGCAGTAACAGCCGGGAGCTCTCCCGCGCTTCTCATTTCGGTGCGCTAGCACCGCTTAGATCAGACACCCGCAACGGGCGAAGTTGGAATAGTGCGGCTTGGTTCCTCCACGAGGAATACCCGCACTGCCGGAGACCGGCATTTTGAGGTCTTGGGGCGTCGTGTCCCCGACCTGTCACGCGCGAGCGTGCTCGAGTGGCTAAGGCCCTTGGGTGGTCAGAAACACTTACCGGAAATGAGCACACATGAAAGACCTCAACCACCAACTGAAGAAGTTATGCGACAACAACCGTGATGGGAGCTATGCAACACAGGCACAACGGCAACGCCTTTTGAGTCTGATTGCAGATCAACTCCGTGACTTAGGCTTTCATCAATTGAATAGTCATTCGCTGAAGCCAAAACATGTCGAGGCCCTGACTCGACACTGGCTGGCCGAGACTCTCGCGGTCGCGACCATCAAGAACCGTATGTCGGCGGTGCGCTGCTGGGCTGCCAAGGTCAACCGGCAGAATGTCGTTGCCCGTTCGAACGATGCTTACAGCATCCCCGATCGCCAGTTCGTGACCAACGAGAGCAAGGCGCGGACGGTCACGGCAGAAGCGTTGGCCAAAGTTGCCGACGCCCACGTTCGGATGAGTCTCGAACTCCAGCAAGCCTTTGGCCTGCGCCGGGAAGAAGCCATCAAGTTCATCCCGAGCTATGCCGACCGTGGTGACACCTTGGTCCTCAAAGACACCTGGACCCAGGGTGGCAAGGCACGCGAGATCCCGATCCGAACCGAGGCTCAACGTGAGGTATTAGCCCGCGCGCGAAAGCTCGCCGGCGGCGGGTCGCTCATCCCGCCTGGCCGCAAGTACGTACAACAGCTTCGGATCTATGAAGGCCACACGGCGCGTGCCGGACTCTCAAAGCTACATCGGCTCCGCCACGCCTATGCGCAACAGCGATACCTTGAGGTGACCGGTTGGGCACCGCCGGCAGCAGGAGGGCCGGCGTCGAACTCTCTTACGAACGTGCAGAAAGCCCGCGACAAAGAGGCGCGGCTAGTCATCAGTCGCGAACTGGGCCACGAGCGCGAAACCGTCACGTCAATTTATCTCGGTCGATAATGCCCGCCTCATCAAACGCTTCGCGCACCCCATGGCGACGACCCGACGCACTTTAGGTTTGGATGTCGAGCGAAAACCAAGCGTCGTGGCTGCGCGATCTCGACGCGGCCTGTGGACAAAATTTTAACCGTTAAAAATTCATTCACAAATTGAAACGTCGATTCGAGGTCCAATTCCTTACTGATTGTTTTCTTGGTCTTATTGATTTGTTGGGCATCCGAGCGCCACAGCCTTATCGGGTTCACCGTCTCCAGGATCTGGAGACGGTACTTTAGCAAACCGAAAATGATCCCATGTGAAGAGTAAATCGAGTGCGCATCTTGGTCGCGTTTCCGGTCGTACTGAACCGCGCGGCGTCGGCGCTGCGATTTCCATTCTCTCGCAGCGTGCGCTACGCCATGCTCCGCCACGATGGCTCGCGACCGGATTGCCACCTCCCCTATTCCCCCGCGGCTACTCCGCTTCCGCGACGCGCCCCGCTACCTCGGCATGGACCGCAACCGCTTCAACGTCGAGGTTCGCCCCTATCTCACCGAGATCCCGATTGGCCGGCAGGGGATCGCCTTCGCCTGGCCGCCCTAGTGCCGTCGCCGCGCGTCAACCTCACGCGCTATCACGGCGTCTTTGCACCCAATCACCGGCTACGTGAACAAGTGACACCTGCCCGGCGCGGCCGGCGTGGTGCTGAGACCACCGACGAGTCAGCGCCCGCACC
>SHZM01000090.1 GCA_009692265.1 Gammaproteobacteria bacterium | reverse complement strand
GCTTTCGCTGTGCCGACGGACTCAGCCAGCACGACGGCCTGGGCCTTGAAGTCGTCGGTAAACTGACGACGGGGTATACGTTGCATCTGAACCTCCAGGAGACGATTAAATTATCGCTTCCTGGCGTCCGTTTCAGGGGGGCAGGTTCAGATTAACTGTCTCCCGCAAAAAATATTACGAGTGGCATCCTCGGGAATCCTGGGCCACTATACCTAGGGGCGCTCAGTTTTTGGGCGTGGATTTTCGCCCGTTGTTGCCAGTCTAGAAAGGGACCCCATGCAGATCTCCAGCTATGTCGCGTTGCTAGGGTTGGTGTGCGTCAATGTGAGTGCACAGGAAGCACAACAACCGATGCCATTTGTCGGTTACACCATGACATTCACTGGTCGCGTGATGGGGGTCGATTGCACTGAATGGCGGTTGGCCGAAATCAAGGACAATCGAGACATTATTTCGACTTGCGGCGATTATCGACTGGAAATATCGGGTGCCGATGATATGAACGCGCGCAAAGTTGTCGGTGCCGATGGCAAATCAGTAATCGAATTCAAACCCTACGCGCCGAGTTTAAGGTTCCCGCTGGCGGTCGGTACCCACTGGCGATCGCCGTATGTCGCGTATACCGCGTATAACGGGTTAGTGTGGGACGGCGAAGCACAGTGTGAAAGCAAGGCGTATGAGGAAATCACCGTGCAAGCCGGCAATTTCCAGGCGTTCCGAATTGAATGTCGCGATAAGTGGCAACTTGGGCCGAGCCTGGGTTACACCCACAGCACCTATTGGTATGCACCAGAAGTCGCGGGCGTCGTGAAATTAGAACATCGCGAAGATCCGATGCGCTGGAATTTCGAGTTGGTCAGTTTTGGGTTGGCGGAAAACACTGCAGCTACGTCCACAGTGGTGGCTCCTACGCCGCAACCTAAACCTTTGCCACCCTCGATCGAGTCAGCAGGCGAAAGCGGTCTGCCACCGATTCTTGATCCCGAGGATTATTGAGGGCCGCCGGTGATGGTGCTGCTTGCAGCGGTCTCCCAAATCGACGCGGGGGTTAGATCCCGATCAACGATGGCCACATCACTGGTCCGTTAGCCGCTTCAAAGCTTCACGATACTTCGCACTGGTGTGCCGAATGATTTCCGGCGGCAGGCGAGGTGCCGGCGGACGCTTATCCCAATTCAGCGTTTCCAAGTAATCGCGCACGAATTGCTTGTCAAAACTCGGTGGGCTTATCCCGATTTGGTATTCATCCGCAGGCCAGAAACGCGAGGAATCCGGGGTTAGCGCTTCATCAATCAAGATCACGCGTCCGCCCTCGTCGGTGCCAAACTCAAATTTCGTGTCGGCAATCAAAATGCCACGGGTATGCGCAAAGCTTTGGGCGTCGCGGTAGAGACCTAGCGCTAGATCCCGAACTTCGCTGGCCATACGCGAGCCAAGAATTTTCGTCGCGGCGGCGAAATCAATATTCTGATCGTGCGCTCCCGCTTCTGCCTTGGTCGATGGTGTGAAGATCGCGTCGGGAAGGCGTTCGGCCAGGCGCAAACCGGCCGGTAACTGGATGCCGCAGACGGCGCCCCCGTTTTGATATTCCTTCCAACCCGACCCGATTAAGTATCCACGCACCACTGCTTCGATCATCAGCGGTTTAAGTTTTTTTACGACGACGGCGCGGCCATTTACGGTTGCGCGCTCGCTCGAATCCGGGAGTACGTCTTCCAAGCGGAGGTTTGCTAAGTGATTGGGTACCAAGTGCGTCAATCGCTTGAACCAGAAATTGGACAACGCGGTTAACACCACGCCCTTACCTGGGATCGGATCTGGCAGCACTACGTCGAACGCGGACAACCGATCGGTTGTCACGATCAATAGGTGATCACTGCCGACAGCGTAAATATCACGTACCTTGCCGCGCGCGATTAGCGGCAGGCTTTTCAGTTTCGATTCGAACACGCTCGAATCGAGCAGATGGTTGGCGGATTCAGACACTGTTGGACCTGCGAAAATTAAAGATCCCGTACGCTAGGCGGGAGTTCTCCACGACGCCCCATAGCGTGAGCGACAAGTTCAGCCTTAATCCCTTGCAGGTGATTAAGCCCCACTAGGCCGGTATGGCGCAACCAGGTAAACCATGGCGCGCGCACCGCGAATATCCGGTTTAATTGATCCGTCAGTAGCAGCATCGCGAGGTTCTCGCCGCGGCGAGTCCTAGCGTAACGTCGCAAGAGAGTTTGTGGGTGATTCAGGCTAGCGCGCGGTGCCGCTCCAACAAGCTCTGCGATGGTTACGGCATCGCGTAAGCCGAGATTTAAGCCCTGTCCGGCGAGCGGGTGAATGACATGGGCCGCATCTCCCAGGAGGGCGACTCGTCCGCGACTATAGTCCGCTGCGTGGCGGCGGCGCAGCGGGAAAATTAAGCGACGGCTGGTCGCCGTGACTGCACCCAGCCGGTTCTCAAACGCGGCACTTAATGCGGCGCAGAATTCATCGTCACTACACCGTTGTACCCACGCGGCGTACTCCGCGCTCATGGTCCAGACCACGGAACTTAGATCAGCCGGGGGCAGGGGCAAGAAAGCCAGCGGGCCTTCGGCCAAAAATCGTTGACGCGCGACATTGGCGTGCTCGATCACGGTCGTAACATTGGCGACCACCGCATGCTGTGCGTAATCGTGTTCGACACAGGCAATGCCACAGAGCCGACGCAACGGCGAGTCGCCGCCGTCGCATCCAAGAATGAGTTTGGCGCGCAGTTCTCGTCCGCCGAGGTGGATCGTACTGCTCTCCCGACCCTCTGTTATCGCTGTTACTTGGCCCCCCAAGCCCGAAATGCGTGATTGCGCTTGAACAACTTGTTGGACTGCATTGAGTAAATTGGAGTGTTCAACGATGTAGCCCAATGCCAGGGTCCCCGGTATCAGGTCCGCGGGAAACGTCAACTCTCCACCTCGCGCGCCGTCCCAGACCTGCATGTCGCTGAACGGCGCGATCCGCCCATGGTCCAGCGCTGACCACACCCCTAGGTTGGAGAAAATCTGGCGCGAGGTCGAGGTCAAGGCATAGGTGCGTAAATCGTAGGGATCGTCGCGCACCGGCAGCGCAGTGACGGGATCAATAATCACCACGGAAAAGCCCGCGTCACTCAGCAATAACGCTGCGGTCAAGCCGACCAGGCCGCCACCGACGACGGCGATTTCGGTGGAGGTCATTTGCGGTTGCCGATCACTTGGCGCAATAAAGCGCGTTTTAGCGGCACCACGCGATCAAGTGCAATCAGCGCGGTTGAGCGCAAAACGCCAACCGCCCAGTGTTCGATGCCAAAGGTTCGCGCTAAACCATCCGTGAGTCGCGAGGTGGCGCGATGATCCGGTGCGCGCGCCGAGGCGTATTCGGCAAGAACCAGTGCATCACCGAGATCAGCGCCGTTAGTGCGGGCGGTGGTGAGCACCTTCAATAACGCCGTGACATCGCGAAAACCAAGATTCAGTCCCTGCGCGGCATTCGGGTGTAGGGTGTTTGCGGCGTTGCCGATCAGCACTGCACGTGGACGATGCAATTCACGCGCGCGTTGTTGGACTAAGGCAAAAGTGCGGCGCGTTCCCAACTGCGTAAACGCTCCGAGGCAGGAACCAAAACGCTGATTCAGATCGGCAAGATACGCGTCCTCTGAGAGCGCAGATAGGGCGGCGACATCCTCTGTGCGTGCTGTGCGCACCGCGACGTAGCGACGACCACCAAGGGGGAGTAGTGCGAGCGGACCGCCGGTGGTGAAGCGCTCGTACGCGGTATGTGGGCGTGGCGCGTCGACATCGATATTCGCGACGATCGAGGTTTGTCCGTAATCGCGTTGATCGACCTTGATGCCAAGGAGTCTGCGCACGCCAGAGGCAATCCCGTCGGCACCGACCAACAGCGCGGTTGTCCAGTGCGCGCGAGTTCCCGAGGTTTCGATGTGCAGTTCGTTGGCCGCGGCCGTCGCGTGAGTCGCGAGCAAACGCGATGACCAGTTCACCGTGATCCCCGCCGCCTGCAAGGCGCCCGCCAATGACGCCTGCAAGAGTGGTGCGGGACAGACGTAACCCAGTGCTGGGACACCGAGCTCACGATGGCGTAGACGCAGGCTACCGAAATGGTTGTGGTGGGTTACGTGAACTGTTTCGATGGGAGTCGCGTGAGCTTGGAGCGCAGGCCACACCTGTAGGCGAGACAGTAAGGACACGGTGCTTGGCGCCAGCGCGAGCCCACGTGGATCATGCTCGGGCTGTGCCGGTGGCGGAAGATGATCGAGAACCGCGACTTTAAGCCCACACGACGCGAGGCCTAAGCCTAGCGCCGCGCCAACAAATCCCGCGCCAACAATGACACAATCAAACTCAGACTGCACAAGCTTGTTGCATGATCGCTTCGATTTCGTCGATGGTTTTAGGTGCACCGACGCTCAAGACGTCGTGGCCGTCGGCCGTTACGAGCACATCGTCTTCAATTCGAATCCCAATATTCCACCAACGCTTGGCCAGACCCTTAATGAAGGACGAAAGATACAGACCGGGCTCGACCGTCGTTACCATCCCCGGTTCGAAAGTCCGCCATTCATCTCCGACCTTGTAGTCGCCCACATCGTGAACATCCATGCCCAGCCAATGTCCGGTGCGATGCATGTAATACGTTCGATAGGCTTCGTCCTTCAACATCGTGCGCCAGCGCCCTTTTAAGATCCCGACATCTACCAAGCCCTTAGTGATCACTTCAACTGCCGCTTCGTGCGGCTCATTCCAGGAATTTCCCGGTTGCACGGCTGCAATCGCGGCGAGCTGAGCTTCGAGCACAATTTCATAGATCGCCCGCTGTTCGGGAGTAAAACGGCCGTTTACAGGGATGGTGCGAGTGATGTCGCTGGCGTAACTATCCAATTCGGCACCCGCGTCTATTAACAGCAGGTCTCCGTCGTGCAACGTTTCGGTATTTTCGGTGTAGTGCAGAATGCAGCTATTAGCGCCGCCTCCGACAATGCAGGGATAGGCGGGTGAACGCGCGCCTTGCTGCACAAAACTGTGGAGGAGCTCCGCCTCGATCTGAAATTCCTGGAGGCCAGGCCGACACGCCTGCATCGCCCGGCGATGCGCGGTTGCCGCTATCTGCGCCGAACGGCGCATGGTCTTGATCTCCTCGCGGCTCTTGTAAAGCCGCATCTCGTGTACATAGTGACCCAGTGAGTGAACTTGATCGGGCGCATGCACGCCGGCGCGACCCTTGCTCGAAACCCGATTCAACCAGCCGACGAGCCGCTGATCGAAATCCTGATAACGGCCCATCGTGTAATAGATCCGCTCTTTGTTTTCTAGTAAGCCGGGAAGGATGTCGTCGAGATCAGAGATCGGGAAAGCGTCGTCCGCGCCATAGAGTTCGCAAGCACCCTCCAGGCCAGAACGCCGACCATGCCAGATCTCGGCGTCGCGATCCTTCTCGCGACAAAACAAGATGCATTCACCTTGTGGGCGATCCGGGACGAGGACGACGACGGCTTCGGGCTCGGGGTACCCCGTCAAGTAGTAAAAATCGCTGTCAGGACGAAACGGGTGGAAAACATCGCGATTGCGCAGCCGTTCGGGCGCAGTCGGCTGAATTGCAATACCGCCATCGTCGACAAGATCCATTAAGCGCTTACGCCGTCGCGCGAATTCCTTTTTGTCCATGCTCAGCCTTAAGAGATGATTGAAGGGACGAGGTCTTTATCGCTACGCGATTGTGCGCTTACGTGTCACGAACGTCGGTAGATAAGTCGCGCGCTGCCTAATGTACGCTCACGTGCTCGAACACGTCACTGCTCGTGACGTGCCGACTCTCCTCGCGCAGTAGGATTGTGCCCATCCGGGTGTATTCGACAATTTCAAGAAAGGCATGTTCGCCGACCTCATTGCTCGCCTCGTCTGGATCAACTTGGCCGATCTTGTATAAATCCTCGAGAAATTCGCGACTTTCCGCGCTAATGCCGGAGACCCCGGTCATAGTTCCGAAGCCAGACAGAAAGCCACGACACCAACTACCGAGAGCGTCAGTGCGTAGCACGAGCGACTCATCATCGTCCGTTAACAGCAGCTCAAAACCATAGTCATCAGAATCCATGCCGCGCAGGGTACTGTGGATCAGATCCGTTAGCGCCCCATCGACAACCAGCTCGTCGGTCACGCCCTCCGGATAGCCGGTGAGATGTCGTAGCCATTGCGCGGTCTCGAAACCATCCGGGCTGCACAACATTCCACACAGCACGCCGTGGCATTCCGCGGGTTCGACGTCGCTGTCCAAGTCAGACAGTGCAGCCGATACGGTGATGTAAAAGGAGCGCGAGGCAAATTCCGCCATGGAGATTACGTCTTCGTTTCGATGATGGCGCATTATTTCACGAGGTTCGGACCGACAGAAGCGGGAAAGATGAGTTTGTAGCGGTCTACTTCAACCTTCAGGAAACCTTAGGGAGGCGCGGTTGACCGGCATAGGGACGGGCTCTATATTGCGCCGAGTATTCACCGACCGCACGAACCTATAGATCCAGGTCATGGCAGAACCCGGCAAAGACAGATTGGACATATCGGCCCTAGAGTCACGAGTGGACGAACTCATTCGCACGGTGGAAACCTTAGCGAACGAGAACGAAGCGCTGCGTTCCCAGCACACGGTGCTGGCTGCCGAGCGCGCCACCTTGGTAGACAAAACTGAACAGGCGCGTAGTCGTGTCGAAGCAATGATCGCCCGCTTAAAGGCGATGGAATCCCGGTAGTCGCGGTTATGGATAACCAAGTCAAGCCGATCACCGTCGCGATTATGGACAAAGAATATGTCGTGGGCTGTGCGGAGGACGAACGCGAAGCGCTGTTTGCCTCAGTCGAATTTCTGAATCGCAAACTGCGCGAGCAGCGCGACGGCGGAAAGGTAATCGGCAGCGAACGGGTTGCGGTCATGGCGGCCTTGAATATCGCGCACGAATATCTGGACTATCGACGACATAACGACACCAATGCGTCAGAATTTGGGGCCAGCATCGAGAGGATCCAATCCAAGATCCAGTCAGCCCTCGCGCGCGGCGTTAGCTTCCAACTTACTGGCGCGAGTTCTAACTAGCACGGGAGTCGCGCTGACAGCCCCGTAGCGGCACCTAATGCCGGCGTACTAATATAAAGCTTGGTGTTCTCTGTGGTGTTTGCCAGTGGGTTCGAGATCCTTGAGCCTATACTTTGCTACCACTGGGGCCGATCTGGTAGTTGATGTTGTGCATGCCCGCGTTAGCGGGAAGCCTGATTCTCTCCGAGAAGTCCCGTTCTTGAGCCTTTGGTTCAAGAGTACGGCCCGCAGCGGCATTGCGGAGGACACCACCTTATTCGCTCGAATTCCAATTCCGGACACCTCGCCTACTGAACTGTCGGGAAAAATACCCCCTATGCGCTATTGGTTAATGAAATCCGAACCGTCGGTGTTCGGTCTCACGCATCTCAAAGCTAGCCCACGCCGAACCACAATGTGGGACGGGGTTCGCAATTATCAAGCGCGTAATATGTTGCGCGACGATTTCAAGAAAGGCGATCTCGCTTTCTTCTACCATTCGAGCTGTCCGGAACCCGGCATCGTCGCGGTGATCGAAATTCTATGTCCGGGTTATCCAGACCCAACCGCGTTCATGCGTGCGCATCCGCATCACGATCCTAAAAGCAAGCGGGACACCCCCCGCTGGTTCGCCGTGGACGTGAAACTAAAAACCGAGTTTGAGGAACGCATCTCGCTAGAAGAGTTAAAGCGCACCCGAGAACTCAGCGACATGATCGTGTTACGGCGGGGTAATAGACTCTCAATCACCCCAGTAAGCGACCTTGAATGGCGATTTATTCTAGCGATGAGATAATATCAGGCATGCGTGGGGGTGGACCGCTATCCACCTGTCGCAGTAGATTCAATTCCAGGTAACGGGTCACTGTTTACATCAACGGTAAAATCCACTTTTCGATAAGAGGCCGACCCATGCGCGCAGTTAAGGGGATATCAATGCTGGTGGGCATCATCGTCGCCCTCCTGCTCGGCGCTGAAAGCTATCTTCGCTTTGTACTTAAAGAAGTCCCGGCACCGTTTAAGAATAATTTTGCCGAGAGTTTTGCCAAGCTCATGGAATTTGATCCCACCATCGGCAACCGCTACCGGATCAATATCGATCAGGCGATCGAATCTCCCACTGGGGATTTCACGATTCTCTATAAGACCAACGAAATCAATCTGCGTGATCGGGCGATGGGGACGCATCTACGCCAGGAACTTAAGTTCCTGGTGTTCGGTGATGAGTTCGCAGAAGGGTGGGGCAGCGATATTGATCGCGCCTTCGCCGTCCAGGCGCACAATCAAGTCAACGAAAAAACCGCGCTCAATCCGCCGATAAGGACAGTCATCGCGGCGCAATCCGGATTTGGCGCTGCGCAGAATTACCTCGTCGGAAAAAAGCTCTTCGAAACAATTCAGCCAAAAGCCGCGATTTTTTTCTATACGTCGCTCATGCCCCATGCCGATTCGCAATTCTTACGGGACGCCGTTGTGGAAAATGGAGTGGCGAGCGGTTTGAAATCAAACGTCGCGCAAACGCCTCGCCTGCCTCATTTGGAAGATCACGTGGCAGTCCCCGCGAACTTCCTGTCCCGCCTGGCGCTCGTGAGCGTGCTTGCGTATCGCGCCGCCGAGATGCTCGCGATGCGGGCGGCCAACGCCGACCTGAAAATCGGCGATCCAGTGACCGATCGGTTGGCCGGCATGCGCGGCACTGCCGCCGGGCTCGAGGCCGCGCACGCAGCTTCGTTGCGTCACGTCGGCGAATTAGCCGCGCTAGCTCAGGCAAAACAGATTCCGTTCCTACTGGTGCACCTGCCACTGCCGCCGCAGATCTCGGCGCAGGACTGGGCCGGTGGCCGTCGTTTGTTCGAGGTGGAGGAGGGGCTTCAGCCAAGCAACGACGTTGCTGTCGTTGAGTCCTTTTGTACCCAACACAAGATCCGCTGCATCAGCTTACATAACCCAATGCACGAAGCCGGGGAGCATTCGTCATTATTTTTCGCCAATGAACTTGCGCTGTCACTGGAGGGTTCAAATTGGGTTGGTAGTTGGTTGGCCGAGGAAATCTTGCGCTGGATGTTGGAGCTGGGCTATCGCCATTAGGTCGATTTAAGGTTGAGCAGCTGCCAGTAACATTGGACTACGGTACGACTGGTCGCGGCAAACTGAAAAAGAATCCGCGCAGCGTAAGTACATTCCAATCGAGGTATGAGTCTGAAGGGTTGAAGTTGAGTCTGGGCTTAGGCGGCTGCTTTCGGTCGATTAGGAATAGATTTAAAAAGAATTTCCCGGGCCTTGTTAAGGTGCTCGGCAGCCGCATTGTCACTCATTGCAAAG
>SHZM01000027.1 GCA_009692265.1 Gammaproteobacteria bacterium | reverse complement strand
TGCAACTGGGCCGGCGTCACTAATTGTTTGTCGTTCATATCGATCACCATGCCTCGCATCATGACCGAACCCAGCTACCCCTTCAGACTCATACTCCGTTGGATTCACGCCCTTTGTTCAGACTCATACCCCATTGGACAAGGCTACCGATGGCTGGGCGTGGCTACACGCAACAAAATAGGGAGATCGACTTAATGAACCTCAAAGGTAAAACAGCGCTAGTCACTGGCTCGACTAGCGGAATCGGGCTGGGCATCGCGTTATCGTTGGCGCGACAAGGCGCGAATCTCGTCCTCAACGGCTTCGGCGATCACGCCGCTGTCGTCGCCCAATTCGCCACGTTCGGGGTAAGCGTTGAACACCACGGGGCCGACATGCGCGAGCCGGGCGAGATCGAAGCCATGATGTCTTTCGCCAACACTCGCTTCAGTGGGGTCGATGTGTTGGTGAATAACGCGGGGATCCAGCACGTCGCCAATGTCGAGGCCTTCCCGATCGAACGCTGGGACGCGATTATCGCGATCAATCTCAGTTCGGCTTTTCATACCTCACGGCTGGCATTACCGCGGATGAAAGCGCATAACTGGGGGCGGATCATCAACATCGCGTCGAGCCACGGACTGGTCGCCTCGGCTGGAAAGTCAGCTTATGTCGCGGCGAAGCACGGCATCGTGGGGCTAACGAAGGCGCTGGCGCTCGAAACCGCGACCACTGGCGTCACTGTCAACGCAATCTGTCCGGGCTGGGTGCTGACACCACTGGTTCAACAGCAAATCGATGCACGCGCGATGACGGAGCGTATTTCGGTCGAACAAGCTAGCCGCGAGTTGCTGGCCGAGAAGCAGCCCTCATTACAGTTCACGACGCCCCAGCAACTTGGTGAACTCGCGGTGTTCCTCTGTTCGCCGGCGGCTGATAATGTGCGCGGCGCGGCGTGGGCCGTCGACGGCGGTTGGACAGCGCAATAGGTTTCGATAAAGGGGACGGAGGGATTAAATTTTAATCCCTCCGTCCCCTTTATGTCCTACGGTGATAATGATTTTGTCTCCAGGAGTACAAAATGTATAAACGCATTGTGATCGCTTACGACGGTTCGGAATCCGGACAAAAGGCCTTGCTAGACGGTTTTGACATCGCCCAGTGGAGCCATGGAGAACTGTTCCTCATCGCCGTCATGCCGCAATTGACCACGGCGATTTTCGGGATGGAAGGTGGCCTTTATGAAGTCGCCAGCGAAACCCAGGATACGCAGAAATATCTGGCGGTTCTTGATGAGGGGCTCCGACGGATCAGCGGTTCGGGGATCACCGCAAAGGGTGAAGTCCTTACTGGGGAATCGGTCGAGGAAATCACCCGCTATGCGCGGACGATCGCCGCCGATTTAATCGTCGTCGGCCATAAACATCAGGATGGATGGGCAGCCCGCTGGTGGAGTGGATCGAAGTCTCCTGCCTTGATCGAGCATGCGCACTGCAGCGTGCTGGTGGTGATTACGCATTGAAGATCAACGCGCAGGCTCGCGTTACCAAAAAGTGCCTACCACGGCAACTGTTCAACGCGTTGATTAAGGCTTTACGAAACGGTGCAACATATTACAGCTTACTTGATTCCTGACTTTATCCTTGAGGAGGAGCCATGTCCTACGTTCGAGCCAAACAATCATTCAAAGACGCGCAGCGCGCGATCAAATCGAATCATGACGTCGCGATGTTGGCGGTCGTCGATGGCCTGTTGCATTTGACGACCTCGCTTGAAAACCATGTCGCCGAACTGCATTCCGAGATTGTAAAAGTGCGCAAAGGTCTCGGGGGTCGGAAATCGCGAAAACCAGCGGCGTAAAGTAACGGCGCGCTCTTCGCTTTAGGTTTCGCGCGCAGCCAGCTCAGGTCGCGGGTGTGCGGTCGAAGTCGCTCGCTGAGTGACGTTCGGTCAGCTGTTCTTCCGCCGGTCCCCAGGTCTTATTAACGCGTCGACCGCGCTGCACCGCGGGGCGGACCTCGATGTCGTGTGCCCAGCGCAGTACGTGCGTATAAGAATTAACGTCGAGGAAATCCGCCGCTTCGTACAGATTTTTAGTCACCAGCGCGCCGTACCATGGATAGACCGCGATGTCCGCAAGGTTGTATTCGTCACCGCACAAATAGCGTCGGGTCGCGAGGTTGCGATCCAGCACATCGAGCTGGCGTTTAACTTCCATAGTGAAGCGATTAATGCAGTATTCCATCTTGGTTGGCGCATAGCTGTAGAAATGGCCAAAGCCTCCCCCTAGATACGGGGCACTGCCCATCTGCCAGAACAACCACGACATGCATTCCGCGCGCGGGGCTGGCGCAGTGGGCAGGAAGGCACCGAATTTTTCGGCGAGGTAAATCAGGATTGCGCCGGATTCAAACACGCGCGTGGCGGGCGCGGTGCTCCGATCAAACAGGGTAGGGATCTTGGAATTAGGATTGATCGCGACGAATCCGCTGCCGAATTGATCGCCCTTGCTGATATCGATGAGGTGGGCGTCGTATTCGGCACCATCCTTGCCGATCGCAAGCAGCTCCTCGAGCATCACTGTGACCTTCACGCCGTTCGGTGTCGCCAGCGAATAAAGCTGCAGCGGTTGCTTGCCCACCGGTAATTCATGTTCGTGGGTAGCGCCAGCGATAGGGCGGTTGATTTTCGCCCACGTGCCGCCGGACTCGGAGTCCCAGGTCCAGACTTTCGGTGGGGTATAGGTCGCGGTTTCGGTCATCACGGTTTCCTTCCGATTTGGAGTGTGCGGCGAGTATAGGGGAAACGGCGTCGGAGTGAATTGTTGGAGATCACCATCGTCGGAACACGTATGCTCTAGGACATTTGCTCACACATTATAAGGTGACTGCGATGCCCGAGTTCCAATTTATTCGCTATGAAGTTGAGCGTGGCCGTGCCCGGATCGAGTTGAATCGACCGGACAAACGCAATGCCTTGTCGCACGCGTTGCTGACTGAACTCGATCAGGCACTGTGGGAAGCTGACAATGACAATTTGGTCCACGCCGTGGTGCTGAAGGGCGCAGGCAAGGGATTCTGTGCGGGCTACGATCTCACACCGCAAGCGACGCCGACGAGTGCCGGAACCAATACCACGAGTTATCGGCAAGCAGCGTTCAGCAATTTCGACGATGACGCTTGGCGCCTAGAGCATGGACAACGCTTGCGCATGACCTTATTCGACATGCACAAACCAGTAATCGCACAGCTCCACGGCTTTTGTCTCGCCGGCGGTACCGACCTCGCTTTGTTATGCGACATGGTGATCGCCGCCGAGGACACCCGCATCGGCTTCCCGGCCGTGCGCGATCTCGGCTCCCCACCGAACCATCTGTGGCTCTACCACATCGGCCCGCAATGGACGAAGCGTTTACTGCTCACGGGCGATACGATTACCGGTAGCGAAGCCGCGACGCTCGGGCTCGTGATGAAGGCGTTACCACTCGATCAAGTCGCGGGAGAAGTCGAACAATTACTCGATCGTTTAGCCCTCATTGATACCGCGCTGCTCTCGGCCAACAAGCGCATCGTCAATCTCGGCTTGGAACTGATGGGCGCGCGGACCCTGCAGCGGCTCGCCGCCGAGAACGACGCGCGTGGCCATCTCGCTCCGAGCGCGCAGGAGTTTTTACGTCAGGCACGGGACGGCGGTTTGGTGTCCGCGCTCCGCGCCCGCGATGCGAAGTTCGGTGATGGCCGCGCGAAGGTACAGGGCGCTGAGCTACGTGATGAAAATGGCTGTTTACGTTAGCGCGCGAGTCAGGGTGCGAACTTCGGTTCAAGTAGCCCGGCTGCACCTGTCGCCGGTTTTAAATCGGTACACTATCGTGAAAATTCAAATCTGAAATTCGGAGGCAGGATCTTGGAAAAGCTCTTTGATGGCGGCACGTTCTTCGAGGGTCCGCGCTGGCATGGCGGCGCTTGGTGGGTCTCGGATTTCTATTCCCTTTTAGTTCGGAAGATCACTCTCGAGGGTAAGGTCGCCGAGACGGTGATGGTCGAGAATCAACCCTCGGGGATCGGCTTTCTGCCCGATGGTAGTTTGCTGGTGGTGTCAATGAAGGATCGCCGGATTCTGCGCCATTGCGACGGTAGGCTCACGACTCATGCCGATCTCAGCGCGGTCACCGGGGGTCCTGCGAATGACATGCTTGTCGATGGTAAAGGGCGAGCGTATGTGGGGAATTTCGGTTTCGATATTTTTGGGGGTGCCAAACCGGCATCGACCACGCTCGTGCGTGTCGATCCGGATGGTTCGATCTCGATCGTCGCCGACGATCTGCGCTGTCCGAACGGTACCGTCATTACCGCCGATGGCAAAACGCTCATCGTCGCCGAATCCTTCGCAGCGCGGCTGACTGCCTTCACCATCGACGAAGACGGTTCGCTCACGGATCGCAGGGTTTGGGCCGCACTGGGTAAAACGCCCCCTTGGGACTCGCTCGAGACAATTCAGCAAACCACCTACGCCCCAGATGGCTGCGCGATCGATGCCGAAGATCACGTGTGGGTAGCCGACGCCTTCAATGGCCGCGTCTGCCGCGTCGCTCCGGGCGGGAAAATCGTCGATGAAGTTCTAGCACCGAATGGCTGGGGCGTTTACGCCTGCGCGCTGGGTGGGGTGAATGGACGACAGCTTCTGTTGTGTGTCGCTCCGGATTTCGATGACGTTAAGCGCCGCGCCACGCCCGAGGCTGCGCTGTATCTACACGAGGTCACGGTGCCGCGCGGTGAAGGTTTGCCGTAAGGACCTGGGCGGAAATATTCTTATCACACCGAGGGTATTTCCGAGCGGTTGCTGCAAGGCACGTTTCGCCGGGCGGTTCATGGGGTCAGAGTAATTGAAAACGGTGAACAGTATTTCACGCTGTTGACAATCTGTTTTCAATTGCTCTGATGAAACCTCCGGCATGAGAGTCCAGCATCGAACTGGCAGGGGTCATACCCTTCAATTTCGGTCGTCGGTCCAATTACCCCGAAGCAAGGGCCAAAGGGGCGGCAGAGGCTTGTTCTTCGTGGAGCAGCTTGTCCAACACCCACATCATTTTGACCGGTCCGGCATCGTTCGCAATGTTCAAAAATATACGGTCGGGACGTTCGCGACACCGCACATGCTGCGCCTCGAGGATGATGCGATCTTCGTTGAACGCTTCGTCCAGCGTGCGCCCGAGCAGATCGCTCAACCCGGGGAATTCGGTTTCTTTGCTGGCGCCCCACGAGTAGTAGTAATCGACTGAATCGTCATCACAGGGTGTCACGGTCTGGCCGGGGATCTCATCGCGCTCACCATCCCTATTGAACTTCAAGCCGTGGTACATGCAGCGCAGTTCGCTGCCTTCCTTACGGCCTACGGACAGCGCAGCCTGACGGTGTGCGCAACGGTCTTCCAACGCAACGACGCCGCCGTCCGGCTTGCGGTACAGGACAACACGTTCGCCGGCAATCTTGCGCGCGATGATCGCTTTCCTGCCCTGGTGGATTTCGTAGTCCCAACCCGCGTAGTACCAGGTGTTGCGAAGAAAAAAACTTCAGCCATTATGGACTCCTCTTAAATTAATCGTTCATCTGTAGGCGTCTCTGCGTAGCTCCACCGGCATCTAGACAAAAAGCTAGCGCGAAAACGACCTTTAAAATCTCAACCCAAACAACTACCGCGGCGGGGTTCTCAAGCTCACATTACCGAACTTCTCGATCAAAGTTCTCGCCAGGGTGCCCGGCAATTCCTCTAGAATGAACTTATGAAATGCTCGGCCTGCAAGCACGATAACCCCGACCACGCTCGTTTTTGTCTCGAATGCGGTGCGGCGTTCTCAATGCAGTGCTTCAGTTGTGGGGTCGAGTTGCCGCCGGAGGCAAAATTCTGCTTGCAGTGCGGCGCTGCGCACGTAACCAAAGAAACCAGACGCGAAGGGCGATCGACCAACTTAGATCCACGTGCCTATACCCCGAAGCACCTCGCTGACAAAATCCTGCAATCGAAGTCCGCGCTCGAAGGCGAGCGCAAACAAGTGACGGTGCTGTTCGCCGACATCCAGGGTTCTATGCAGCTCGCCACCCAACTTGAACTAGAACAGTGGCATCAATTGCTCGAGCGCTACATCGCGATTCTGATGGGCGCGGTCTATCGCTTCGAGGGCACGGTCAACCATTACACCGGCGACGACGTCATGCGATTGGGCGTGCCGATTACTGTCGGTAGACTCCGCAACCCGTTCCCCTCAACCGCGCTTCGGCATAAGCTGCAAGGGTCGGGTATTCCCGACGTTGCGAAGGATTCTCGGCCATGACCGAACCACCTGAAAGCCCTAACGTTCATCGTTTACCCGATCTCGAACCACGCACAATGCGGGGACGTGGCATCTATTTGCTACCGAATTTATTTACGACTGGCGCGCTTTTCGCGGGCTTCTACGCGATAGTCAGCGCGATCCACGATCAATTTTCTGCCGCGGCCATTGCGATCTTCGTTGCGATGGTATTGGACGGAATGGATGGTCGCATCGCGCGCATAACCAATACGCAGAGTGTTTTTGGGGCGGAATACGACAGTTTGGCCGATATGGTGTCGTTTGGAGTCGCGCCCGGAATTCTGGCCTATCAGTGGCTGTTGCATGAAATCAGCAAGCTCGGCTTTCTCGCGGCGTTTATCTACGCTTCGGCGGCCGCGCTGCGGCTCGCGCGTTTCAATTCGCAGGCGAGCGGCGGTGACAAGAAGTATTTCAAAGGACTGCCGAGCCCAGCCTCCGCGGCCCTGGTCGCCGGGTTTATCTGGTGCGGTGATGTCTATGGCTTCCGCGGGCATGTGCTGGTGGTAGGGTTGACGTTCCTGATCACTATCGCGTGCGGCGCTTTGATGGTCAGTAACATCCGTTATTACAGCTTCAAGGATCTGGACCTGCGCGGGAGAGTGCCGTTTGTCATGGTTCTCATGGTCGTGCTGGGGTTCGGCTTCATTTCCTTGAATCCTCCGGCAATGTTTTTATTGATCCTCTTGATCTATTCCTGCTCCGGACCCGTGGTGACCCTGGACCAGATGGAGCGGCGGCGCCGTGAACGCAAGCGTGCGTCACGCTCGCGAGATGCGGCGTGAGGGCCTAAACGGCCTTTGACCGGCCGCACGCTTGCGGTATAGTCCAGGCCACGAGATGAATCATGCGTAAAGAGCCAAATACCCCCAAGCTCGCCTGCATCGCCGGTACCACCCGGGTGCTTACGCTCGTCCGCGTTCTGCTACTGCCCTAAGGGCAGTCCACTTCACCCACATTCGACTTATCATTCGCAGTATTAACTGCCACGGCGAGCTGCGCCTGCCGAAGGCCTCGACTTCTGGAGAGCACGATGAAAGACCACTTAATAATATTCGACACCACCATGCGCGATGGCGAACAGAGCCCCGGCGCGGCAATGACCAAGGCGGAAAAAATTCGCATCGCCAAAGCGCTGGAACGGCTGAAGGTCGATGTTATCGAAGCCGGGTTTCCGATCGCGAGCCAAGGTGATTTCGAGGCCGTGCAAGCGGTGGCACGATTAATTAAAGACAGCACGGTATGCGGCTTATCCCGAACGGGAGATGCCGACATAGATCGCGCGCATGAAGCGTTGAAAGACGCTAATTCGTTTCGCATTCATACGTTCATCGCGACTTCCCCGATCCACATGCAGAAGAAGCTCAGGATGGAGCCGGACGACGTTTTCGAAGCAGCCGTCCGCGCGGTGAAGCGGGCGCGTAACTACACCGACAACGTCGAGTTTTCCTGCGAAGACAGTAGTCGATCGGATTTCGAATTCCTGTGTCGGATCGTCGAAGCCACTATCGACGCCGGGGCGACGACGATTAATCTCCCGGATACCGTCGGCTATGCGGTGCCGGAACAGTACGGCGACTTTATCAGCCGGATCATGGCCAACGTGCCGAATAGCGACAAAGCGGTCTTTTCAGTGCACTGCCATAACGATCTCGGCCTCGCGGTAGGTAATTCACTCTCGGCCGTGATGCACGGCGCTCGGCAGGTTGAGTGCACCATCAACGGTCTCGGCGAGCGCGCAGGGAACGCGTCATTAGAAGAAATTGTGATGGCGGTGCGCACGCGCCATGATTTTTTTCCGTGCGAGACACGGATCGACGCCACTGAAATCATGAATTGTTCACGTCTGGTCTCAACGATTACGGGATTCCCGGTACAGCCGAATAAAGCCATTGTCGGTGCCAATGCATTCGCGCATGAATCTGGAATTCATCAGGACGGGGTGCTCAAGCATCGTGAAACCTATGAGATCATGCGCGCGGAAGATGTGGGCTTGAACTCGAATCGAATCGTTCTCGGCAAACTCTCTGGGCGTAACGCGTTGCGCACGCGACTGAAGGAACTCGGGATTGAATTTTCGAGCGAGCAGGACATGAATGCCGCGTTCAAGCGCTTCAAGGATCTCGCGGATCGCAAATCGGAGATCTACGACGAGGATCTCCAGGCGTTGGTCTCCGATGCCGAAGTCGAAACCGCCAAGGAACACATTAAGCTCGTGTCGATGCGAGTGCACACCGAGACCGGCGAGACACCGCAGACGCATCTCACCTTGTCGGTCGATGGGAACGAGCGCGCGGCGACCTCCGGTGGCGATGGCCCGGTTGACGCGGCATACAAAGCAGTCGAACAGATCATGGGTAGCGGTGTGCAACTTCAGCTTTACTCGGTGAATGCGATTACCACTGGTACCGACTCCCAGGGCGAAGTGACGGTACGCTTGGAGCGCGGTGGTCGCATTGTGAACGGGCAGGGCGCGGACACCGATATTCTCGTGGCGTCGGTGAAGGCTTATTTGAATGCGTTAAATAAAATCCTGTATCCGGTGCATCGCGAGCACCCGCAGCCAGCGAACTGAGCCTCGCCGTGGCGGTCACTGACACTCAGCGGCGCGCGTACCTTGCGGCTATGGAGGTAACGCAATGGGAGCGGCGCGCGATTACGCCACCTCAGGCACCAGCGCTGACAGTAGCGCCAGTAGTACCGGCGTCCGGCGCGTCAGTAGCGATAAGTGTCGAGCCGGCGGGATGGGAAGATCTTGCGGCGCAGGTCGCAGCCTGCACCAAGTGTGAGTTGCACACGGGTCGTATTCAAACGGTATTTGGGGTCGGGGCACGGCATGCCGAGTGGCTGGTGATCGGCGAAGCGCCGGGGGCCGAGGAAGACAAGCGCGGCGAGCCTTTTGTCGGCCGCGCGGGGCAATTGTTGAATTCGATGTTGGCCGGGATCGGGCTGGCGCGCGAGACCGTCTACATCGCGAATATCCTGAAGTGCCGGCCGCCGAATAACCGCGACCCGAAGCCCGACGAAGTTCTGTGTTGCGAGCCTTACTTAATGGCGCAAATTGCACTTCTGCAACCGAAGCTGATCCTTGCCGTTGGCCGGATCGCGGCCCAGAATCTGCTCAAGGTGCAAACTCCCATCGGTAAACTGCGCGGCCAGCGTCACGCCTTCGGGCCCCAGGCGATTCCGCTCATCGTTACTTATCATCCAGCGTATCTATTACGTTCTCCGAGCGAGAAGCGACGTGCGTGGGAAGACTTGCTGTTCGCGCAACGGCTCTTTCGGGAGCTTGCATGAGTGCGGTCTTGCAGAAACCGGATCCTGAATTGCGACCAGTGCACGAGCACGATCTCGCGCGCATCGCCGCGATCGAAGCACGGGCCTACGAATTTCCGTGGACGCTGGGGATCTTTGCAGACTGCCTGCGCTCTGGCTACTGTTGCTGGAGTCTCGTGCTCGCCGAGCAGACTGTCGGTTACGGCGTGATGACTGTCGCCATGGACGAAGCGCATATCCTGAATCTGTGTGTTGATCCCGTGCATCACCGACAAGGGTACGCGCAAATAGTTCTGGACCATTTGCTGGCGCTCGCCGTGCGACATCTAGCGAGCATGGTCTTTCTCGAAGTCAGACCGTCGAATACGGGCGCGCGGCGACTGTATGCGCGCAATGGTTTTGAACAACTGGCGGTACGCCGGGGCTACTACCCGGCAGCGGTTGGTCGCGAAGACGCCCTGGTCTTGGCCAAGACTTTCCGTTCTCGGGTTGAATCACGTGGCTGACTCGGCTAGCCTTGCAGGCGCTAGTCCCTTGCCACCTAAGTGAGTCTTTCAATCTGATGCAAGCAGCACACCCCTCGCGAGCGCTGACGCTCCTGGCTTTTCTCTTCGGCTCGATGCCGGCGTACCCCATCGACAAAATCGGTTTCGAGTATGGCAAGTCCGCCGGTGACGCCGAAATTGACCGCTACGGTGCCACGGCGACGATCGACTGGAGCGCGCACTGGCTGCAATCGGGTAGTTGGTATTTAGGTGGTTACTGGGAAGCTGGGGTTAATTTTTGGGACAGCAATCCGGGCCGCACCGGCAATGATTCGTTGGTCGACGTGTACATGATGCCGGTGCTGCGCTGGCAGCGCGATCCCGCAAGCGGTTTTGCGCCATTCCTGGAGCTGGGGACGGGTCCCCATGGACACACCGAAAGCGAGATCGAGGACAAGGATTTCGATATCGGTTTTTCGTTCGGTAGCCATGTCGGTGGTGGTGTGCGCTTAGGCGAAAGTGGCCGCTATGAATTTCTGTATCGCTTCCAACATCTCTCCAACGCCGGCATCGGGGAAAAGAACCCGGGGATTAATTTCCATTTGTTCGAGTTTGGCTATCGGTTCTGACCGTCTATCCGCGTCTGCGTTCGTCGTGACCCGGCGATTCCGCGGGGAACACATTCCCATTCTTGTTCATCGCCCATTTTGTTAGAGTCGGCCGATGCATTACCCGACCATCGAAGACACCGTTGGTGCCACCCCGCTAGTTCGCCTACAACGGTTACCGGGCGCGACTACTAGCGTCCTCCTCGCGAAACTAGAAAATCATAATCCGGCTGGCTCGGTCAAGGATCGACCTGCGCGCAATATGATCCTCCGCGCCGAGGCGCGCGGTGAGATTAAGGCGGGGGATGTGTTGATTGAGGCTACGAGTGGCAACACCGGCATTGCGCTCGCGATGGTCGCGGCGATGCGGGGTTATCGCTTAATCCTAATCATGCCCGAAAACATGAGTATCGAGCGGCGTGCGCTGATGAAAGCCTACGGTGCGGAAATCATCCTCGTACCGAAGGATGGCGGCATGGAAGCAGCGATCGATCTCGCACGCTGCATGGAAGCCGATGGCGAGGGGCGGGTGCTCGATCAGTTCGCGAACCCGGACAACCCGCAGTCACACTACGAGACCACCGGCCCTGAGATTTGGCGCGCGACCCAGGGCACCGTGACTCATTTCGTCAGTGCCATGGGCACCACCGGCACCATCATGGGGACCGGACGTTATCTGAAAGAACAAAATCCGGCGATCCAGATTGTCGGAGTTCAACCGCAGGAAGGGGCTTCAATTCCTGGCATACGACGCTGGAAGCCGCCCTACGTGCCGGCGATTTTCGACCGCGCACAGGTTGACCGTATTATCGACGTCACCCAAAAAGACGCGGAAGAGACCGCGCGTGAACTCGCCAAGACCGAGGGCATCTTCGGTGGCATTTCAGCGGGTGGCGCGATGTACGCGGCGCTCGGCCTCGCGCGCGAGGTCAGTGCGGCAACAATCGTTACGGTGATCTGTGATCGCGGCGATCGTTATCTCTCCACCCAGGTATTTCCGGCATAGCGGATGATTTTCAATACCCTTGTCTTTGATATCGAAACGATTCCCGATGTCGATGGCGCGCGTCGACTGTGGCACCTGGACGGTCTGAGCGACGAAGACGTCGCCAAGGTGATGGTCGCCAAGCGCCAGCAGGAAACCGACGGGCAATCCGAATTTATACGGCATCACTTACAAAAGATTTGCACCATTGCGGCGGTGTTTCGCTTTGAAGATCGGGTAACGGTGTGGTCTTTAGGCGACGAGGCGGCGAGTGAAGCTGAATTGCTCAAGCGCTTTTACGATGGGATCGAACGCTATTCACCGACATTAGTTTCATGGAATGGTGGGGGCTTCGACCTCCCCGTAATGCACTATCGCGCGCTGCTCAACGGCGTCGCCGCACCGCGTTACTGGGAAACGGGTAATGACGACACAAGTTTTCGCTACAACAATTATCTCGGACGCTACCATTGGCGTCATCTCGATTTGATGGATGTACTGTCTGGTTACCAACCGCGGGCAACCGCCAAACTCGATGAAATGGCGACCTTGATGGGGTTCCCCGGCAAGCTGGGAATGACGGGCGGGGATGTGTGGAAGCAATACCTCGCTGGTGGCTTGGCGGAGATCCGCGCGTATTGCGAAACGGATGTGCTGAATACCTATTTATTGTTTCTCGCCTTTGAGCGCATGCGCGGCAACCTGCACGAGCGGCAATATGTCGATGAACACGACAAACTTCGTACCTACCTCGCCGAACAAGGCAAAACACATTTCGGAGATTTTCTCGCGGCGTGGCCGCCCCCGGCATGAGCGCTAAGCGCGATCTGCCGCGTCGCTACGAAGTCACCATCGATCGACTCTCGCACGAAGGCCGCGGCGTCGGCCGTTACCTCGGCAAAACGGTGTTCGTGGCCGATGCGCTGCCTGGCGAACTCGTCGTCGCGCAGGTCGCGCGGCGTCATCGGCGTTATGACGAAGCGGTTGCCGTGGAATTTCTTAAGACTGACCCCGCCCGTGTGACGCCACGCTGTCCGCACGCCGCGATCTGTGGCGGCTGCTCGTTACAACATCTCGAACCCGCGACGCAAATCGCGCACAAGCAGCAGGTGCTCTTGGAACATCTGCAACACCAAGCGGGAGTGACCCCGGAGCAGGTACTCGAACCCATACTCGGGCCGCTCTGGGGCTACCGCCGACGGGCGCGGCTGAGCGTGCGCTTCGTGCCGAAAAAAGGCGGGGTTTTAATCGGGTTCCGCGAGAAGGCGACTGCGTATGTAACCGCGATCGATGTATGCGCGGTGCTCGTCCCGTCGGTAGGTGAGCGCCTGCCGGCGCTACGCGCGATGGTCAACAGTCTGAGCATTCCTGAGCACATCCCCCAGATCGAAATTGCCGCGGATGACAACACCACAGTGTTGGTGCTCCGGCATTTGCAGGCGTTTAGCCCTTCGGATCTCGAGATTCTCGTGGGCTTTGAAGTCGAGACTGGACTGAAGATTTATCTGCAAGCTGGCAGTCTCGCGAGCCTGGTCCCGGTCGCGGCTGGCGCGGCGTTGGCGTATCACGTCGACGGGTTCACGTTCGCCTTTCAACCCGGTGATTTCGTGCAAGTAAACGCGGACATTAATCGCGCGCTGGTGCACGCGGCAGTCGACGCCTTGTCGCCGACTACTACCGACAGTGTGCTGGACCTTTTCTGTGGCCTCGGCAATTTCACCCTGCCGCTCGCGCGGCGGGCCGGGCAGGTCGTCGGCGTGGAAAACGAGCAAGGGTTAGTCGAACGCGCCCGTGACAACGCGGCGCGTAATGGTCTTACTAACGTCGAGTTTATTCGCGCTGATTTGTTTCGCGCCGACGAACTCGGCGCGTTGTCGGCACGCCCTTTCACTAAAATACTGCTCGATCCCCCGCGCAGTGGTGCCGAATTGCTGCTGCGTGCGATCTCTCTGCGAGGGGTGACGCGGCTTGTGTATATCTCCTGTAACCCGGTCACCCTCGCGCGGGACACCGCGATTCTAGTGCGCGAGCGCGGGCTGCGACTGCAGGCGGCCGGGGTGATCGATATGTTTCCGCACACGGCGCACGTTGAGTCTCTCGCGGTTTTCGAACCTGGAAACGGCGGATGACCGCTAAGCGCGGAATTTCGGCGCGAATTTCGGGACAGCCATCGAACTCAGCACGTTATTGGATTCGGAACCGAGAAGTTAGCGGACGGCGAAGACCGGATAGATATCGGTGCCAAGTTTATTTTTCGGCAACACGACTGAACATCAGAGCAACCTGGACTGCGAGCACTAACGTTAAATAGTCCTGCCACCGTTTCTTGGACCGGCGCGCAGTCCGTGCACTATAAACCGTTACATAATCAACTCGCCAAGCGTCAGTCCCCCACCTTCATGCGACTTGCTGCTCACCCGCCTGATGAATGAATTGGCGATGGAGGTGTTGCGCTTTTCCCCAGCCAGTCCCTTCGCGCGCTTCCAGCATATCCGCCTCCAGGAAGGGACTTCGTTTGCTCTAAAAGACACTCTCGAATATTGGGGTCAGGTTTATTTTTTTGCTTCCGATTAAATAAACCTGGAATCGATTTCAGAATCGTAGCGCTACAGGTGCCGCAAAAAGCCAGCAAGGCTCCTAGAGTTACCCTATAAAATTCGTTTTTGTTGGGTAATTTTTTTGCGCGTCCGGCTATGTCAAACAACCTGAATCATTTCCGCCACCACGAGCTCGCCTTTCGTACCCAGTACGCCGAATTAAAGGAGCGTGCCTTCAGTGCCGGTCGGTTACTCCCGGGGTCGCCGGGCACGTTGGCCTTGCGCTCCGGCACCGGATTTTCCTATTGGTATCGCATTTTCTATCCGGTACCGCCAGGTAAAACACAGATCCGGGACCGTTCGTAGGTTGGCGGTGAGCGAAGCGAACCCCAACAACCTACGAACTGGCTCCATCTCCTCTCCCGCGTTTGCAAGTTTTCGCTTCTCTCTGTCTCCCGAATACTCCGGAAAATCCAGTACTATCGCTGCATGAAGTGCCCCGCCTGCGAGTTTACCAACGACATCGATGACAGCTTCTGCGGGGTATGTGGTGTTTCTCTGCTTCGACGCTGTACCCAGTGCGACGCCGAGCTAAAGCCCGGCAGAAAGTTCTGCACAAAGTGCGGCGCGGGAACCACGCCAAGCGGTTCAACCGAGGCCCCGCAAGACGTCCCTGCTCGTCGCGTCGTGGATTACACCCCGAAACACCCCGCCGACAAAATCCTGCAGTCGAAGTCGGCCCTCGAAGGCGAGCGTAAGACCATTACTATCGTTTTCGCCGATCTCAAGGGCTCGACCGCGCTCATCGAAGGCCTGGACCCGGAAGCCGCCCGCGCGATCGTCGATCCGGCGCTGCAGCTCATGATGGATGCCGTGCACCGTTACGAGGGCTATGTCGCACAGGTTATGGGTGACGGCATCCTCGCGCTGTTCGGCGCGCCGATTGCACAGGAAGATCATGCGCAACGCGCGCTCTTCGCCGCGCTCCACATGCAGGACGCCATGCGCCGCTACGGCGATCGTGTGCGTCTCGAACATGGCGCGCCGCTGGCGTTACGGATTGGCGTTAACACCGGCGAGGTGGTGGTGCGCTCGATCCGTAAAGAAGACTTACATACCGATTACGTGCCGGTCGGCCATTCGATCAATCTCGCCGCGCGCATGGAGCAGATGGCGACCCCGGGATCGATCCTGATCACGGCCTATACGCAGAAGCTTGTCGACGGTTATTTCGCGTTGAAGCCGCTGGGTGAGGCCGTCATCAGGGGGTTGGAGCAGCCGCTCGCGGTGTTCGAAGTGACCGGGGTTGGCGAGGCCCGCACCCGTCTGGAAGTGGCAGAGCGACGGGGGCTCACGCGCTTCGTCGGCCGCGAGCAGGAGTTCACGCAGATGCTGCACGCGCTCGAGGACGCGCGCGCCGGGCACGGCCAGGTGATCGGCGTGATGGGCGAGCCGGGCATGGGTAAGTCGCGCCTTTTCTACGAATTCCGGCGCCGGTCGGGCGCCGGTTGTCTCACCCTCGCGGCGTATTCGGTCTCGCACGGCAAGGCCTCCGTCTACCTGCCTGTGATCGATCTGCTCAATAGTTATTTCCGCATCGAGCCGTCCGACGACGAGCGCACGCGCCGCGAGAAAATTAACGGCAAGGTGCTGACCCTTGACCGCAGCCTCGAAGACATCCTGCCTTTACCTGTTCACCTTGTTCGACATCGACGAGCGGCCCTCACCGCTGGCGCAGATGGACCCGCAGATCCGCCGCCGCCGCACGTTCGAAGCGCTGAAGAAATTGTTCTTGCGGGAGAGTCTGAAGCAGCCGCTCGTCCTGGTGTTTGAGGATCTACACTGGATCGACAGCGAGACCCAAGGGTTCCTGGACGCGCTCAGCGAAAGTATCGCGAGTGCGCGGCTGTTGCTGTTGACCAATTATCGGCCCGAGTATCGGCATGAGTGGGGGCAGAAGACTTACTACACGCAGCTGCGTCTGGCACCGCTCGGGCGCGCGGAGATGGAGGAACTGCTGAGCTTCTTGCTCGGTGACGACCCGAGCCTGGTGGCGGTGAAGGCGTTGATACTGGTAAAAACCGAGGGCACGCCATTTTTCATGGAAGGAGTGGTGCAGGCGCTGGTCGAGGACGGCACCTTGGCCGGGACCGCCGAGCATTACCGCGTGACGCAACACACCGCCTCATTGCAGCTGCCGCCGACGGTGCAGGGGATCCTCGCCGCGCGTATCGATCGGCTGGCGGCGGACGAGAAAGCGTTGTTGCAGCAACTCGCGGTGGTGGGCCGGAACTTTCCGTTGAGTCTGATGCGTGAAGTGCTGCCGCAGACGGACGAAGAGCGCTACCGACTGCTGGCGACGCTACAGCGCAAGGAGTTCCTCTACGAGCAGCCGGCCTTCCCCGAGGTCGAATACATTTTCAAGCACGCACTCACGCAGGAGGTGGCCTACAACACCGTGCTGCAGGAGAGCCGCAAGCTTCTGCATGAACGCACGGCGCTCGCGTTGGAAACGCTCAATTAAGCGAGCCTCGAAGATCACTACCCCGCGCTTGCGCATCATTACCGCCACAGTGGCAATGCCGTCAAGGCGGTGGAGTACCTCGCCCTGGCCGGAGAGCAGGCGGCGCGGCGCTCGGCCAATGCCGAGGCCGTTGATTGTTTCACGGCGGCGCTGGAGGCGTTCAAAACGCTGCCGGATGCCGCTGAACGTGCGCGCCAGGAACTCTCGCTCCAACTCAGTCTCGGGACATCTTTGATGGTGACGAGTGGGTACAGCGCCGCCGGCGTGGAGTAGATCTATAACCGCGCGCGGGAATTATGCCTACAGGTGGGCGAGCCGCTGCAGATTGCGGGAGTCCTGTTCGGGTTGGTGTCTTTTTATTCAGTGCGGGGAAACCACACTGCGTCGCTCGCGCTACTGGAGCAGTTCCTGCCCGTCGCGCAGACCCGGCAGGATCCCGCGCTGTCCGTTACCGTCCATTGTTTTCTCGCATTTACGTTGATGTGGATGGGGCAGCTCGAATCCGCGCAAGCACATTATGATCAGGCTTTTGGATTCTACAACCCTACGTTCCAGCGCGACCTTATGCATACGGTTGGTCAGGACACGGAATCGTGTATGTTGACCTATCGCGCCGAGTTGCTCTGGCTGCGCGGCTACCCGGAGCAGGCAGTAACGCAAGCTCGGCACGGGCTTGCCGTCGCCCGCGACTTGGCACATCCGTTCAGTATCGCCGAAGCGCTCGGTGCCGTTGCTAAGGTTCACCTGATGGCGCGCGACGGCGAGGCCGCATCCCCGCACACGGCGTCACTGGAGAACCTGGCGGAAGCGCAGGGGTTTCCCTGGTGGTTGGCCGTTGGACCCGCCCTCCAGGGGTGGGCGCTTGCCGCGCACTCGGATGTGTGTGAGCAGAGAGAAGCGGGACTCGTGCAGCTTCAGCAGGGGCTGGCGGCAATGCAGGCGCTGGAGGCAGCACTGTGGATGCCGCTATTCATGAGCGGTTTGGCCGAAGGCTATGCGCGCGACGGCCAGGTCGCTGCAGGGCTGAAGACCATCGACGAAGCATTGGCGCTGGTGGCGAAGACCGACGAACGCTGGAACGAGGCCGAACTGTATCGCCTCAAGGGCGAGCTGACCCTGCAGTCATGCCGAGAGCATCCCGCTTCGGCCACCGAGAAAGAAGCCGCAGCGTACTTCGAGAAAGCCCTCGAAGTCGCCAGGGCACAGACCGCCAAATCCTGGGAACTACGCGCCGCCACCAGCCTTGCCCGGCTATGGCAGCAGCAAGGAAAACACGCCGACGCTCATCATTTACTGTCCGGGATTTACAGCTGGTTCACCGAGGGCTTCGACACCCCAGATCTGCGGGACGCCCAGGCCCTCATTGAGGCGCTGTCGAGCGTCGGGTAACCGGACCCAGCTAGGGTAGGTTGGGGTGAGCGCGCGAACCCCAACATCAACGCCCCCGATCTTACGGTTCGAATTTTTCGATTTTCAAACCCGTAATCGCTGCAACGTGATTGTCGTTGCCGGTAAGTAAGTGCAGGGCATGGATGTCAGTCCGTGCCACGCGACCCATCTCGATGATACCGGGGAGCGCGGAGCTGTTGGAGGAACTCCTCAACGTCACGGACATCTTCTCGAGCTCGCCGAATCCCGAACGCGGGATCGTTAGTGGCGAAATTTTCTTCGATCACCTGTACAGGATGTTTGGCGTCAATATGCGCGGTAACGCGTCCTTCACCACCGAAACCCGGTTTAGCGCGCCATGCCTCAGGTAGGTCACTAATTCTCACGTGTTCGATAACAACGGGATTCATGGTGCTCTCCCCGATTAAACAGTCGGTGCGCGCATGCCGCGCTGCTCGCGCGGTAACGGCTTCACCCAGAAGGCGACGCCGGTTTGAATAATAAAGCCCGAATTTTGTATTAACCTACTTAAAATCACGAGCAGTCACTTGCTGGCTTAAGAGGCTTAGAACTATGTGGCCGAACCGTCTTTTATGCGAGTTCAAGGAGCCAGAGATCTTGGACAGACAATCAAGCTCTCGGCCCCCTTGTTTCGCCGCCGTTCAACTGACGCTTCCCGCTTGAAAACGCGCGGTAGCACTGCGATATGCGCGCTCCTCGGCGCACTTCTCGTAGGCTGCACCCGAGAGGACGACGCCATTCTGCGCTTCGGCCTGCCGACCGCGCCGGTGAGCCTCGATCCACGCCAGGCCTCGGACGCGGTCTCCACCCGCTTATGCCGCCTGCTATATGAAAGCCTTGTCGACTTCGACACTCATTTCACGCCAATTCCCGCGTTAGCCAGCTGGCAGGCGATCACAGACACGCAGTACCGATTCACGCTGGCGTCCAGCCACAGGTTCCACGACGGTACGGCGGTGAGAGCAGCTGATGTAGTCGCCACGTATCGCGCAATTTTGGATCCTGCGCGTGCCTCGCCGCATCGTAGTGCGCTCGCGCATGTTCAAGCGATCACGGCGCTTGATTCGCGCACGGTTGAATTCAAGCTGTCACGCGCGGATCCGCTCTTTCCGGGATTACTCCAGCTTGGAATTCTGCGCGCGGCTGACGCGGCGCGCACCACTATTTCCGCGCAGCCTGTCGGCAGCGGCCCGTTTCGAGTCACCCACACACTGTCGCCGAATCGTCTTTCGCTCACGCGCGTGCGTGACGGCCAGCGCGTCGATTTCATGACCGTGCCGAACGAGACGACCCGTGCGCTCAAGCTGGCACGCGGTGAACTCGATCTTGCGCAAGGTGGGTTTTCTCCCGAGCTCGTCGAGTGGCTAGATGAACAACCATCGCTGCGGGTGCAACAACGGCCGGGTACAGTCTTCAGTTATCTCGGGTTCAATCTCGCCAGCGGCCCGACGGCTGATCCGCGTCTACGGCTGGCCATTGCGCAGGCGATAGATCGCCAAAGTCTGGTCAAGTATTTATTCAAGGGTCACGCGCGTCTGGCCAATTCACTCCTGGTGCCGGAGCATTGGGCGGGTCATCCGAGCTTGCCACCGATCCCCTACAACCCGGCGGCGGCTACGCAGCGCCTGCGGGAATTAGGCTACTCCACTAGGCGGCCGCTGATCCTCAGCTATAAGACTTCAAATGATCATTTCCGGCGACGGATCGCGACAGTTCTTCAGGCGCAATTGCACGAGGTCGGGATTGCGCTCAAGATTCAAAACTACGATTGGGGCACCTTGTACGGCGATATCAAAGCCGGTCGCTTCGAGCTCTACAGCCTGTCGTGGGTTGGCTTGCAGCTGCCGGACATTTTCCGCCATGCCTTTCACAGCAGTTCGCGCCCACCCAGCGGCGCGAATCGGGGTCACTACAGCAGTGAAGTGGTCGATCGACTCATCGAGCGCGCCGAGGGCGCGCCCACCCGCGATCTTCAGAGTGCGCTGTACCGGGCCATTCAAGTCGAGCTTCAAGGTGACCTGCCGTATGTCCCGCTGTGGTTCGAAGACACCATCGTGGTACAGCGCAGTCGTGTGCTCGGGTACGATACCGATCTCAATGGACATTACGACGGCCTTACTCGGATCTCGCGGTTAGTCGAGGAGTCACGTGAACTGTCGAATTGAAATCTCGCTCGCGACCCAGCGTCTGGTGCTGTTCGAACAGGCGCACCAGAGCCGTGAGTTTCTAATCTCAACGGCACGCAACGGCGCGGGCGAGCAGCTGAACAGTGAATGCACGCCGCGCGGTCGGCATGTGATCGCCGCGAAAATTGGCGCGGGTGCGGCGGCGAATACAGTGTTCGTGGGGCGTCAGGCGACAGGTGAAATTTACTCGAAGTCATTTGCCGCGAGCCAGCCGCCGAACCGAGATTGGATCCTCACGCGGGTGCTGTGGCTCTCCGGATGCGAGCCTGGCCACAATCAAGGCGGCGAGCGCGATTCCTATGCTCGTTACATCTATATTCACGGTACCCCCGACGATACCGTTCTCGGCACTAGCGGTTCGCGCGGCTGTGTACGCATGCGCAACGACGCCGTAATCGAGCTGTTCGAACGGGTTACCGTTGGCTGCGTGGTTGATATCAACGAATAGGGTTGCAGCGATAGCCGTTATCACAACTGGGTCTCGGTTTGCCCCGGGACGAGGCTTGTAACCCATGCGACTCAGACCTCAGTGAGAGATCGATCTCGATGCTCTTATCTCCCCTGCGTCGCCTCCTAGTCCCCATGATCTTGCTCGGGCTCGGACTAATGTCTAGTCGACAGTGGCGTGAACTGGCACCAGTTTATTCGGCGCTAGCACTGTGGTTACCGACTCTCAGCCTGGGTGTCGCGGGTGCTTTGGGTGTGTATTTTGGCCGGGCGCGAGTGTTCGCCGCGGTACTGGGCCTCTTGGCGACCTATACGGCGCTGTACCACGGCTGGTACGCACCGGGTGATGCCGAGACTTTTCTGCTCTACTCGTTGCTAAGTTTGGTATCGCCGCTGGTTTTGCTGGCACTGATGTTCATTCTGGAGCGTGGCCTGCGCGGTCGCCTTGGTCTGTGGACGATTGCCTTGATCCCGCTGCTCGTCGGTGCGAGCTGGGGGTTACTGAACCACCCGCCGCCGGGCGCGGATGCCTGGCTACTAGCACATCTACCGTTGAATCCATTCCCGAACTATTTGTTGTCGCTACGCGCCTCCGGCGTGATGGGCATCGCGATCGTCGCTGGCCTGATCCTGCTAGTTCTGCACCAGCGCGAGGACACCGCCGCGTTGGTCGGGACTCTGTTCTTTGTTTTCGCGATCCTGGTGTTGTTGGAGCAGCCGGGGGTGGTCGTGGTGATGTTTATCGCCGCGGGTCTAAATCTCAGTATCAGCCTATTGCGAATATCTCACGAGATGGCATTTCGCGATGAGCTAACTGGGCTGCTTGGCCGACGTGCCCTAAATGCACGCCTTAGAGGGCTTCCTCGACGTTATGTGATCGCGATGGCAGACGTGGATCACTTTAAGAAGTTCAACGATACCTGGGGACATGAGGTCGGCGATGATGTTCTAAAAATGGTCGCCCGACACTTCGACCGCGTCGGCGGCGGTGGCACGGCCTATCGCTACGGCGGCGAGGAATTCGGCGTGGTATTTCCCGGTAAGACACTCGCGCACTGTCGCCCTTATTTAGATGAACTGCGGCAGGCGATAGCGGATTATCAGCTGGTGTTGCGCAATGCTCCGCGGCGCAAGGTTTCGACCAGAACTGCAAAGCCACGTCGCGGTCGGCGCAAATAACCCCGCGCCGCCTCGGCAGTTTCAGTGACTATCAGCATCGGAGCCGCTGAATGCGTCGAGGAGTTCCCCACGCCTGGTGCGGTCATCGGTGCCGCGGATGCGGCGCTGTATCGCGCCAAGAAAAAGGGTCGAAACTGCGTTGTAGTCTAAAGCCCGGCCGCAAGGTGGCGTGGCCACGGAGCCTTGGTATGCCCGTCGGCGTTAGCATAAACTGCCGCGTCGATGCCGCCAACGCGCTTGAGTAGGGCACGCCGCAAGCTCAATCACACAGACAATTAGTCAACTTAGATAGGGATAAGGCCATGTCGCCAGACGCCGCGCGCAAGCCGCAGACAGCCAACCGAGAGGTTATGCACTTTATCGACGGCCACTACGTGCCGTCCTGCAGCGGCAAAACCTTCGAGGATATTAGCCCGGTCGATGGTAGCGTCATCGCCACCGTGCATGAGGCTGGCAAAGCGGAGGTCGACCAAGCAGTGGCCGCCGCGCGCGCGGCACTGAACGGACCCTGGGGCAAGCTCACGACTCCGGAGCGGACAGCGCTGTTACATCACCTCGCGAACTGCATCGAAAAGCGTTTCGACGAGTTCGTCGAAACCGAATGTCTGGATACCGGCAAACCGTATAGCGACTGCAGCCACATTGACATCCCGCGCGGCGCAGCCAATTTTCGGGTGTTCGCCGACATCGTCAAAAATATTCCGACTGAAGCGTTCACGATGCACGCGCCCGATGGTGCTAATGTCTTGAACTACGCGTTACGCGTGCCGAAGGGCGTGGTCGCCACAATCTGCCCGTGGAATTTACCGTTGATGTTGATGACCTGGAAGGTCGGCCCGGCGCTGGCCTGCGGCAACACAGTCGTCGTGAAGCCCTCGGAAGAAACGCCGTTAACCACCTCGCTGTTGGGCGAAGTGATGAATGAAGCGGGGATTCCGCCGGGCGTCTACAACGTTGTGAACGGGTTCGGGCCCGATTCAGCTGGCACCTACCTTACCGAGCACCCCGACGTCGACGCCATTACCTTCACTGGCGAAACGCGTACGGGGGAAGCGATCATGCGCGCCGCAGCCAAGGGGCTGCGCGCAGTGTCGTTCGAACTCGGCGGCAAGAATCCGGCGCTCGTTTTCGCGGACTGCGATCTAGATCTCGCCATCGCCAACACCGTCCGCTCCACGTTCGTGAACTGCGGGCAGGTGTGTTTAGGCACCGAGCGAATTTACGTCGAACGATCGCTATTTCCGACTTTCGTGCAAAGACTGAAGGAAGCAGCCGAAAAACTGAAAATTGGTCCGCCGAAAGAACCCGGAGTAACGCTTGGACCGCTGATCAGTCAAGTCCATCGCGACAAGGTGCTGAGCTACTACAGGCTTGCAGTCGAGGAGGGCGCGACGGTCGTCACTGGCGGGGGTATTCCGGACATGCCCGGCGAATTGAAAAACGGATCCTGGGTCCAGCCGACGATTTGGACCGGTCTGTCGCCAGACGCGCGTACCAATCGCGAAGAAGTTTTCGGCCCGTGCTGCCATATCGCGCCGTTTGACACCGAAGAAGAAGCTATCCGGATCGCCAACGACACCCCGTACGGACTAACGAGTGTGGTGTGGACACGCGACCTGTCGCGCGCGCACCGGGTCGCCGCGCAACTGCAATCCGGGATCACCTGGATCAACAGTTGGTTCCTGCGCGATCTGCGCACACCGTTCGGCGGCATGAAGCATTCCGGGATCGGCCGCGAAGGCGGCGTGCACTCACTCGAGTTCTATACTGAACTCCGCAACATCTGCATCAGGTACTAACTCATGGTTGCCTTAAACAAACTTGACGCCTACGCCGAAGAGATTTATCAAGCCCTACGCACTCGGCAAGTGATTGCCCCGTTAACGGAACGCGAGCCGGAACTCACCCAGGATGAGGCTTATCAGATTTCACTCGGTATTCTCAAACGCCGTGAAGCAGCGGGCGAGAAAATCGTGGGCAAGAAAATCGGTGCCACCAGCCGCGCGGTGCAAACGATGCTCAACGTCGATCAGCCGGACTACGGCTTCCTGACCGATCGCATGCAATGCAAGGCCGGGGAACCGATTCCGATTAGCCGCGAATTAATTCAGCCGCGCGCCGAAGGCGAGATCGCGTTTGTACTAAAGCGTGATCTACAGGGGCCTGGCGTGACCAATGCCGACGTACTAGCGGCAACGGCTGGGATTGCCGTGTGTTACGAAATTGTCGATTCGCGCATTCGCGATTGGAAGATCAAAATCCAGGACACCGTCGCCGACAACGCCTCGTGCGGGATGTTTGTGGTGTCCACCGAGCTGGTTGATCCGCATACAGTCGATCTCGTCACCTGTGGCATGGTGTTGTGGAAGAACGGCGAACTAATCGCGACGGGTGCGGGCGCCGCGGCCCTCGGGTCACCGATCAATTGCGTGACATGGCTCGCCAACGTGCTGGGTCGCCACGGCGTTGGCTTAAAGGCGGGTGAGACTATTTTGTCGGGCTCGTTGGTGCCCCTAATTCCGATTGTCGCCGGCGACGAAATGGAATTGGCAGTGGGTGGCCTCGGCCGTTTGACCGCAAAATTCGTTTAAGAGGCTGATATGAAGATCAATTGCGCGTTAATCGGCTCCGGCAACATCGGCACCGACCTCATGTACAAGGCGTTACGCAGCGACTGGCTGAATCCGGTATGGATGATCGGGGTGGATCCAGACTCCGACGGGCTTGCGAAAGCGCACGCCGCCGGTTTGAAAGCGACTCACGAAGGACTCGACGCGGCGCTTCCGCATTTCAAAGCCGATGCGATCCGCATCGCGTTTGATGCAACCTCGGCGTATGTGCACGCCGAGAACAGCCGCAAAACGCTCGCGCAGAGTGTGTTCATGATCGATTTGACGCCGGCGGCAATCGGGCCGTTCTGTGTCCCTCCGGTGAATCTTGAACAACACATGCAAAGCCAGACGGCGAACGTGAACATGGTGAGCTGCGGTGGGCAGGCGACGATCCCAATCGTCGCCGCCGTATCCCAGGTGCAGCCAGTCGCGTACGCCGAGATCATCGCGACGGTCGCGTCGAAGTCGGCCGGCCCCGGTACGCGCAAGAATATCGATGAGTTTACGCGTACGACCGCACTCGGTTTGGAGCGGGTAGGCGGCGCGAAGAAGGGCAAGGCGATCATCATTTTAAATCCGGCCGAGCCGCCCCTCTTAATGCGCGATACCGTGCACTGTCTAACAGAAGGCGAACCAGACGAGGCCAGGATCACCGCGTCGATTAAAGCGATGGTCGCGCAGGTGCAGCGCTACGTGCCGGGCTACAAGCTCAAACAAAATCCCGTCTTCGACGGCAAGCGGGTCTCAGTGTTTCTCGAAGTCGCGGGGCTTGGAGATTACCTGCCGAAGTACGCCGGCAATCTCGACATCATGACGGCGGCCGCGTTGCAAACCGGGGAAATGTTCGCGCAGCGCCTGTTGGAAGGGACCTTGAGTTTTCCGAGTGTTCGGACGGAAGCTGCATGATGAGTACCTCTCAGCTCAAGGTTAAAGTACACGACATGTGCCTGCGCGACGGCATGCATCCAAAGCAGCACCAGATCTCGCTGGAACAAATGCATTCAATTGCGACCGGCCTGGATGAGGCCGGGGTCGACTATATAGAGGTGACCCATGGTGATGGCCTTGGCGGTGCGTCGATTAACTACGGCTTCCCTGCCTTCAGCGACGAGCAGTACCTTCGCCATGTGATTCCAGCGTTAAAAAACACGAAAGTCTCTGTCCTGCTGATCCCAGGCATCGGGACAGTGGAGGATCTACAAATCGCGTATGAATGCGGCATTCATACCGTGCGGGTCGCGACCCTGTGCACCGAAGCCGACGTTTCCGAGCAGCACATCAAACGTGCCCAAGAGCTGAAACTCGATACGGTTGGCTTCTTGATGATGGCGCACATGATCGATCCGGCGGGCTTGGCCGAGCAGGGCAAGAAGATGGAAGGCTATGGCGCGAACTGCATTTATTGCACGGACTCGGCCGGCTACATGTTGCCGGAAGATGTCACCGCGAGTATCTCAGCGCTGCGACGCGTACTGCGGCCGGAAACCGAAATTGGCTTTCATGGCCACCACAATCTCGCGCTCGGGGTGACGAATTCGATCGTGGCGGTGCAGGCAGGCGCGACTCGGATCGATGGCTCGGCGGCGGGCCTGGGCGCGGGTGCGGGCAACACGCCGCTGGAGGCCTTCGTCGCGGTGTGTAAACGCATGCAGATCGCGACCAATGTCGATCTCTACAAGATTATGGATGTGGCGGAAGAGCGTGTATTGCCGATCATGGATCGGCAGATCCGACTTGATCGCGATTCCTTGCTGATAGGCTACACCGGGGTTTATTCCACATTCCTGCTCTTCGCGCAACGCGCGGCAGCTAAGTATGGGGTCTCGTCACGCGATATCCTGGCCGAGATGGGGCGGCGTAAAACAGTCGGGGGCCAGGAAGATCTGATTGAAGAAGTCGCGCTGGAACTACAACAAGCCCAAAGGAATCTCGTCGATGCTTAACGAATGCGCTCTGAACACCAAAGCTCACACCTTGCTCGCCGAGCGAGTCGATAACGCGGCCCGCGATCGGATCGCGATCGGCATGCTCACGGCCGACTATCCGCAGATGAAATTGGGCGATGCTTACGCCGTGCAGAACGCGCTGCGCGCACGGATGGAAGCCCGCGGCATCAAGGTTACCGGACTCAAGATGGGCCTGACCTCGCGTGCGAAGATGCTGCAGATGGGGGTGTCCGAATCCCTACATGGTTTCATCACGGACGACGGCGCTTACGGCGATGGTGCCGAAATCCCCGTCAACCGCTACATTCACCCGCGCATCGAAGCCGAGATCGCGATGGTGATGAAGACCGCGCTTAGAGGCCCGAACTGCACTGTGCAACAGGCTGCGGCGGCAATTGATTTTGTGCTACCGGCGATTGAAATCATCGATTCGCGTTTCGCCGACTTCAAATTCGACATCATGAGCGTGGTCGCCGATAACACGTCGGCGGCGGGCTACGTGGTCGGTGGTCGCAGCCGGCGGTTAAGTGAAATTGATTTACTGACCGAAGGCATCGTGCTGACCCGCAATGGTCAAGTCGCTGAAGTCGGAGCGGGTGCCGCAGTACTGGGCAATCCACTCGAAGCAGTCGTGATGCTCGCGAACCAGCGCGCCGAACTCAACACCGAGATCCCGGCCGGGTGCATGGTGATGACCGGAGGAGTCACCGCAGCGATCCACGTGCACGCGGGTGACGTGGTGGTGGTGCATTATCAAAGCTTGGGCGCCGTGCGGATGCGCTTTGTCTAGCGCTCCACCTCGGTTTTTCGTATTTGCGCGGTTCAAGGTCAATGCGAGCGAGCAACTCCTAGTTGCTCAAGGTGCTTCGCAATATCCGCGCCTGCCGATAGGGCACTGACGTCTTTGTCGATATCGCGAATTTTACCGTCTGTTCCAATGTAGAAGGTCCAGCGCGAAGCGTAGCCCAGGGGTGAGAGCACACCGTAGGCCTCAGCGGTCTGCTTCAGGGGATCCGCGAGTACGGGGAACTGGGCAGCGTTGGCCTGCGCGAACTTTCGATTCGTTTCCGGATCATCAGTGCTCGCCATGAACAGGGCGATGTCAAAAGCGCGCAGGATCTCGCCGCTCTCACGGAGCGACTTACATTCCGCGGTTCAGCCACCGGTGAACGCTTTGGGAAACCACGCGAGCACCACAGTTTTGCCGCGGTATGCGGTTAGCATGTGTTTCTTTCCGTCTGACCCTTGCAAGTCAAACTCTGGCGCCGGATCGCCCACCGCGAGATCGGCGGCGTCGCTGGGCGCACTGCATCCGATACCGACCGCCGCCGCGAAGCACAGCAGGAAAAAGGGTTCATATAAACGCATTCGGGATCTCCGGTTTGTGAACCTAAGGCAGGCGGGGTCGTCGAGGCTGGCACTTACTGGTTGTGGTCAGGCTTAGCGTGCGTGGCGCTGCATTACAGCTTCGATTTCCGCGAACGTTTTGAAGATGGCCGGGGTCTGTACCACGATTCCAAGGTCGCGCGCGATCTGCACCGCGGAGAAAATCCCCCGAATGTAGGGGCCGTCCCCCGAGCGCGCGACCACTAACGCGTGCTGGCGCCCGGCGTTGTGCAAGGTGGTGACGATGTTGCCGAGACACGCGCCTTTCACGTCAGCGTATTCGAGCACCTCGAGATCTTTAGCCGCCGTCATGATGTCGCCAACCAACACTTCTTTGTGCAACACGTTATTTGCCTGCACGATGCGCATTGGCTTCTCTCCCATCACATCGTTGGCGGTCACCAGCCCCGCTAAATCGCGATTAGCCGCCAGCACAAAAAGCATGCGCACCCCGCGCGTCAACATCAAGTTATTTGCCTCATCGATAGTCCGCGTCGCCTCGATACTCGCCGCGGAAACGAGGGTCAGATCGGTCATTGATTCAACGGCCGCGGAATCCAGGGTTAATTTCTTTTGCGCGGACTGCGAGTCGGGGAGCCGGGTAGTCGCGTTTAAGGTCACAGGCTTTAACGGTGGATAGTGAGAGTGCATGGCGCGTAGTCCTGCGTAATCGGTCACTATTAAAGGTATGCCGCCGCGCGCCGAATAGCCACCTTGCGGCGCGGTAATTCGTCGTACTGCATTGCCGGCTTGTCGATGTCGCTTACTCCGGCTATCGTCCCGTTCGCCGAATCATCCCCTTTGGAGCCTGTACATGTCCGAATTGGTCGCACTCGACGAATTTGTCACCGATGAATGGTACCCGGGGTTCAAACCCGGATTCGAACACGCCGCCTGGTCGATTGAACCGTTTCGGACTTTTAACAGAGAGGATGAATCGCGCTTCTGGTTTCTGGACTTTCATTGGCCGCGTGGGATGACCCCATTGGGGTTGATCTGGTGTGAAGACGGGTACACCTGGGGTTCCCAACTTGCCGCCGAGACCTTGCCCTTGCCACCCGGCTATGGCGTCGCGTGCCGGATTGCGGGAACCCATATTTATGGCAACGGGATCGACGTCCGCTCCGAGTACGAAGTAGCCCAGCGCGGCGCGCGGATGGCGCGCAATCTGCCGCCGATCCTGCAACGCTTTCCGGAAATCTGGGCTGAACGCGTGGAGGAACTGACCTCGGCGCTGCATCATTTTGAGAACCTCAATATAGCCAGTCGCCCGTTGCGCGAGCTGTGGCAGCCGCTGTTTGAAGCACGTCGTTTCTTCAAGCGAAGCTTCGAAATACATTTCGAATTAATGTATCCCCTGTTGGTGAATTACATCGGTTTCCGTGGGCTGTGCCAGGAGCTTGGGATCGATCCGGCCGAGATTGGCAAGTATTGTCAGGGTTACGACAACAAAATTCTGGAGACCGATCGCGAGCTGTGGAAGGTCACGGCAGAAGCCCGTCGCCTGGGGATCACCGACATCTTCGCCGCCAACGAGCCGGAAAATATTCTCGCGGCGCTCAAGCGTGCAGGCGGTCCAGCGCAGACCTGGCTCGGTAAGTTCGATGAGTTCCTGGGCGTCTACGGCTATCGCACCGAAGGTGCCTGCGATGTCTACCTGCCGTCGTGGTTGGAAGATCCAATTCCGCCGCTCGGCACCATCCGCACCTTTCTGCAAAAGCCGCACGATTTTGATTTTGACCACGCCCGTGCCGGCGCGATCGACGAACGGGAAGCCGCGGTGGAGCAGGCGCGTTCGCAACTCTCACGGGCCGAAGTGGAAGCCTTTAACGCCGGCCTGGAGTCTGTGCGGCATGCGAATTTTGCGTGGTGGAACGACGAGCATAATTTTCTGATCGATCTCCGCTCCACCTTGCCGTTGCGCCGCGCGGCGTTGGCGATTGGCGAGGCGGCCGGTGCCGAGCGCAATGACGACACCTGCTTTCTGTTCTGGCCAGAGCTTCGCGGTCTCTGTAACGGCACGCGGACCTGGGGATCCTTGCGCGGAATTATCAAAGACCGACGCGACTACTACGACTACTGGTATCAACGCCGTCCCCAAATGCCGAAGGTGCTTGGCACGATTCCGGAGCATGTCAATGATCCGGTGTTGATCGAGATTTTCGGGCTGCATCATCACTTCTTCGAGGGGATCCGGAACGCGGGCAAGCAGGTGGATATCCTCGTGGGGGTCGCGGCGTCGTCCGGCCTCGTTCGCGGTCGCGCGCGGGTGTTGTTCACGGCCGACGAACTGCATCGGATCGAGCCCGGTGAAATTCTCGTGTGCGAGTCGACTTCGCCAAACTGGACGCCGTGCTTCGGCAAAATCGCCGCCTGTGTGTGTGACGGCGGCGGCACCTTGGCGCATGCCTCGATCGTGTCGCGCGAATACCGCATCCCATGCGTGGTCGGGGTCGGCACCGCGACGATGATGATCAAAACTGGCGACACCGTGGAAGTCGACGGTGGTAAAGGCATCGTGCGGGTGATCCGCGAATGACCGTATGCTGGCTGGAATCCTTAACAGATGATTCGCTGCCGCTTGCGGGTTCGAAGATTACCCGCCTGGCGGAACTCGCACGCGCGGGGTTGACGGTTCCCACGGGTTTCGTGGTGACGACCCACGCGTTCAAGACGCACCTCGCTGGAACAGGACTGGCACAGGCATTGGACGCCGAAATTGCGCGGATCAAGGATCCACACGATATCGCGGTATTGACCGAACATGCGAATCACATTCAACACCTGTTTGATCTGCATTCGCTCGATTCAACCCTCGCAACCGCGATCACCGAGGCTTACGAGGAACTCTGCGATCGGCGCACCGCGCTGGCCCTGCCGGTCGCCGTGCGGTCCTCGGCGACTGGGGAGGATGCCAGCGACGCGAGTTTCGCGGGGCAGTTCGAAACCTATTTAGGCTTGACTGGTGCCGCGCAAGTTATCGACGGCGTGCGCAGATGCTGGGCGAGTCTGTTTACGCCGCGTGCGCTTGGCTATCGCCGGGAGCGCGGCTTATCGCACCACGATTCGCCCATGGCAGTCGGTGTTCTAGAACTCGTCAACGCCCGCGCCTCCGGCGTCGCGTTTTCAATTCATCCGGTGACTGGCAAGCGCGATCGAATCGTCGTCGAAAGTAGCTGGGGCTGGGGTGAAGCCATCGTGCAGGGGCTGGTTACTCCCGATCATTTCGAAATCGACAAGAGCGATGGTCGAGTTCTGCGGCGCGAGATCAATTCTAAAACCGTGGTGTCGACGTTTGACTATCAACACGGTCGGGTCGTCGAAGCACCGATGCCTGCTCGGCTGCGTGAGCGCGCGAGTCTCGACGACGAACAACTTGCCGCGATCGTGACTGCCGTCAAACAGATCGAGGATCACTACGATTATCCCGTGGATGTCGAATGGGTATTGGACCAACAGCGGCGAGCAGGTGAGCCGATCACCATCGTTCAGGCGCGTCCCGAGACCGTCCAGGTCACCACAGCGAAAGCCACTCCCCAATGGGATGTCCTGAGCGCGGCCAATAAATACGTGTTTAACAAGAAATGAGGATTGAGGATGCAACGAAGCAGTGACCGTATGCTTACGACCCATGTGGGCAGTCTCGCGCGCCCACATGCGCTGCTGGAGACCATGCGCGAGAAAGAAGCCGGCCGACCGTACGATCATGCTCACTTTGAACAACAAGTACGCGACGCGGTCGCCGAGTGCGTGCGCGAACAAGTTAAAGCGGGGATCGATATCGTCACGGACGGTGAACAGGGCAAAGTCGCGTTTCTGAACTACGTCAAGGATCGCCTAACCGGGTTTGAAGCCGCGAACGACGAACCGATCATGCCGGAGTCGTGGAAAAAGGAAGTCGCGGATTTTCCGGATTACTACCACGGCTATTTCAATAAGTACTCCGCCGCTGTCTCACCGTTACGCGTTCTGGTCTGTCGTGGCGAGATCCGCTACGAAGGGCAGTCGGCACTTGAGACAGATATTGCCAACCTCCGCGATGCGCTGCAGGAGCAGTCAGTGGTCGAAGCATTTTTGCCATCGATCAGTCCCCGTGGCTTCGGTCGTAACGAGTTCTATCCGAGCGATCAGGATTACTACGTCGCGGTCGGGGAGGCGATGCGGGAGGAATATCTCGGCATCGTCAACGCGGGATTTATCTTGCAAGTGGACGATCCCTGGTTGATTGAGATGTTGAGTGATCCGACCCTGGAGCACGCCGCGAGACGCCGCGACGCGGCACAACATGTGGAAGTCCTGAATCATGCGCTGCGCGGAATACCCGAAGAAAAAATCCGGTTGCACACCTGCTACGGTCTCAATCACGGGCCGCGCTTGAACGACATACCCATGAGCGAGGTGGTCGATTTCATGCTTTCGATCAACGCCGGTGCCTATTCATTCGAGGTCGCGAATCCGCGTCACTATCACGAATGGCATCTGTGGGAGACGGTTAAGTTGGCCCCCGGCAAAATTCTGATTCCGGGCTTGCTGGGGCACGCGACAAACTATGTCGAACATCCTGAGATGATCGCGGACTACGCGGTCAATTACGCCAAGCTGGTAGGGCGCGAAAATGTGATCGCGGGGGCTGACTGCGGTTTTTCGTCGCGTGCATCGTTTGCGCCGGAAGTACATCCGACGGTCGCCTTGGCCAAGCTCGCGGCGTTGAGCGAGGGCGCGGCGCTCGCAACCAAGCGGCTGTGGAAATAACGTTTTCGTGAGTTACAAGTATCGCGCCCTGCTGCTCGATTTTGGCGGCGTGTGTTTGCGCCTACCAATGGAGCTGCATCGCACAGTGGAGCGCGAGTTGGGTTTGGCCCAACACACGTTGACGTGGCTCGGGCCGGTAGATCCCAGCACTGATCCGCTGTGGCGCGCGATTTGGGCGGGGGAGTTGTCGGAGCGCGCATATTGGGATCGCCGGGCCGAAGAATTGAGCGTCCTCATCGGGCGGACGTTTACCGCCCGTGATTACATGCGGTGGTGCGTGGATCGGGCCGAGGACGCCGTGATCCGCCCCGAGGCGGTGGCAAGCATTCGAAAAGTCCGTGCCGCCGGACTGCGCGTAGGGATCCTGACTAACGATTTGGCGGCGTTCGTCGGTGCTGAGTGGCAGGAAAAAATCAGCTTTTTCCGTGAAATTGATTCGTTTACCGACGTGTCGTATGGTGTAATGAAACCGGCCCCTGAAGCCTACCATCAAGCGCTGTCGGGTCTAGGGTGTACTGCCGCACAGACTCTGTTCGTCGACGATCAGCCACACAACGTGGCCGGTGGTGAGCGGGTCGGGATGGTTTCTCTGCGGTTTGACGTTGGGCGACCCGCGCAGGCGTGGGCCGACATCGAGCGAAACGCGCTGAGCCCTGCGGCCTGACGTGAGCCGGCGGGGAAAGCCACTGCGAACACAATGATTTAATCCAAGGAGACAGCCATGGCGATTCGAGGCGTATTACGGATAGGTGAAGTGGCGGTACGAGTGCTCGATCTTGAGGCGGCGACCAGGCACTACGGTCAGTACATCGGTTTGCACGAAACTCTGCGCGAGAAGGATCGGGTCTACTACAAAGCGTGGGATGAGCACGACCATCACAGTGTGGTGATCCGCGAAGCTGACAAGGCGGGGCTGGATTACGTCGCATATAAAGTCCACGACGAACCGACCTTGCGCGAGCTCGAAGAAAAAATTGGCGCGTATGGATTCACGGTGACACGCCTCGCGGCTGGCGCTTACCCACGGAGTGGCCGGCGTATTCAGTTTGAACTGCCGAGTGGGCATACGATGCAGCTCTACGCGGAGAAGGAGCGGATCGGCAATGGCCTGCCAACCCGCAATCCCGGGGTGCTGCCGGACGAAGGTGTCATTCGCGGCATGCGTGTCACGCGACTCGATCACGTCTTGCTCGCGGGCCCGAAGATTACCGAGACAGCAAAGTTTTTTATCGACGTACTGAATTTCGATCTAGGCGAGGAATTGATCGACAACGACAGCGGCATGCAGCTCAGCGTCTTTCTATGTTGCTCGAACAAGCCGCACGATATTGCGTTCGCGTTAAACGAAGCTCCCGGAAAATTCCATCACATGTCGTTCTACGTAGACTCGGTGGCCGATGTCTACCATGCCGGCGATATCATGGGGAAACACAATATTTCGGTTGATGTGGGTCCAACTCGCCACGGCATCACGCGCGGGGCGACGATTTATTTCTATGATCCGTCGGGCAATCGCAACGAAGTGTTTTCAGGCGGGTATATCCATTATCCAGACCACCCTCACCTGACCTGGGATACCACCCAACTTGGGCACGCGGCTTTTGCGATTGATAACCAACCGCGACCGAGCTTTTTCAACGTCGTGACATGATCGAGTAAACCTCGGCTGGCTGTTAGAGAACATGCGGACACCCACCAGGCGTATGGGCGGATGAGTCTCGGTAAGGAGCAAATGCTCGCAACGATTCGGACCTATTTCGGTGCGTGCAGCGCCGCCGATAAACCGCGACTGATGCGCTATTTCACGCCTGATGCCGTGCATTACTTTCCAAGTGGTAGTCCGTTTGGGGCATTACGCGGAAGTGAAGCCATTGCCGACTGCTGGTGTCGGTGTGTGGGCGAATGGGGTTCGTCCTGGACTGTCGATAGTTTTATTGGCGACGAGGCAACACGTCAGGCAGTGATCGAGTGGACGCATTTCAAACCAAAAATCCAAGCGGTTTTGCGGGGCGACGAATGGTATCGATTCGATGAGAATGGATTAATAATCGAGATTCGTGCTTATTACGCGTGCCCAGCTCAACGCGGGGTGGCGGTGCATGAGATCGCCGAGTACCCGTATGCCGCGTTCGGGTATCCACTGACCCCCTGAAATCAGGACTCTGACCCCATGAAATCAGTAGCGCTTTATTTCCACTTCCGCAGCCCGTATTGCTATCTCGCTTCGAAAACACTGTGGTCCATCGTGGACGACTTTCACACTCACCTATTGTGGCGGCCCTTTGGGGGCTGGGATGGGCGTTCACCGCCGGATCGCGCGAAAGTGAAAATCCCGATTGCGCGACAGGATCTGGCACGCCACTGCCGACGCCTCGGCATTCCGTGTGTGCCGCCACCGATTACCACTGACGCGACGTTGGCGGGAGTCGGTTCGTTGCTGGCCGAAGAACGCGGCGTCTTGCGCCCTTACGTCGTTGAAATGATGCGCACCGAGTGGGCCACCGGCAATGACATCGGGTTGTCAGGGGTGCGGAACGCCGTTGCGCAAGCAGTCGGCCTCAATGTCGCGGAATACGAGGACTATGTGAACGCCGAGGTAAACCAGCAACGACTGGTCGCGCACTGGCAAGAAGCGCAGGACAAAGGCGTGATCGGGGTACCGAGCTTTGTGATCGATGATCAAATTTTCTGGGGCAACGACCGCATCGATTTTGTCCTCGAACACTTGAACGAGTTGCGCCTCGCGCGACGCTAGGCCGCAATTATTAAATAGCGAGCAGTAGATTCTATGAGCGCCAATCCAGAAATTTCGCAAACAATTCTCGCGCACGGTCTGAAAACAAATTATCACGATGTAGGCCACGGTGCGCCGGTAATGCTGATTCACGGCTCCGGAGCCGGGGTCAGCGCCTTTGCCAACTGGCGTCTAACGATGCCGGCGTTGGCCCGGAAATTTCGCGTCGTCGCCCCGGACATGGCCGGTTTTGGCTTTACCGAGCGTCCCGCGAACGCAGTGTATTCGTTGGAGAATTGGGTCGCGCATGCGCTGGGATTTCTCGATGCACTGAAGCTTGACCGAGTGCATCTCGTCGGCAATTCTTTCGGTGGCGCGCTGTCCTTGGCGCTCGCGACTCGCGCGCCGGAGCGGGTCGCGAGTCTGGTGCTGATGGGGAGCGCCGGCACTCACTTTGAACTGACCCCGGGGCTTGACGCCGCGTGGGGCTACACCCCGTCGCTCGAAAACATGCGCAAGCTGCTCGATATTTTCGCCTTCGACCGCTCGCTCGTCACCGATGAGCTCGCGCGACTGCGCTACGAGGCCAGTATCCGCCCCGGCTTTCAGGAATCATTCAGCCAGATGTTCCCGGCTCCGCGCCAACGGTGGATTGACGCGTTGGCGACACCGGACGTTGTGCTGCGCGAGTTGCAGGCGCCAACCTTGTTAATTCACGGTCGCGAAGATCGGGTCCTCCCATTGTCGAGTACCTTGCGCTTGTTCGAATTGATCCCGAACGCGGAACTACATGTCTTCGGACGCTGTGGGCATTGGACTCAGATCGAGCACGCGGCGAGGTTTAACCAGTTGGTAAGCGATTTCATGGGGTCAGAGTGATTTCATGGGGTCAGAGTCGTTGATTTCTTGCCAACTAACCATTTAGCAAACCAGTTAAAATCAACGACTCTGACCCCATGAAATCAGAAATTCTTGCTGCGCGCTTACATTTCGCCCCCGAAGCCGGCCAGATCTGGCTTGATACGCAACGCATGATCCTCGTTCACGTCGAGACCATGGGTTCGCTGCGCCAAGAGCTAATCGAGACCTTGGGTCGCGACCGCGCGCGTGGCGTCGTTACGCGCATGGGCTATGCGTCGGGTAAGCGGGACGCCGAATTTGCACGGCGTTTAATGCCGGACGCTACCGATAGCGAATTGCTCGCGTTAGGGCCGCAGCTGCATACCTTGGAAGGTATTGTTAACGTCAGCATCGTCGCGCTCGAAATCGATATTCAACGCGGCAATTTTTCCGGTGATTTTATTTGGGAAAATTCGTTCGAGGCCGAGGTGCATGCCGCCGCGTTCGGGATCGAGGCGGAACCTGCGTGTTGGATGCAGGTTGGCTACGCCAGCGGCTATTGCTCCGAGTTGATGGGGCAATCGACGTTGTGCCGGGAAGTCGAATGCGTCGCAAAAGGCGACAGCCGCTGCCGGATCATCGGGAAACTTGAAGTGGAATGGGGCGACGCGGAGCGCGACATGAAGTATCTGCGCCCGGATCCGGTCGCCGATCGCCTGCTCGAATTACAAAGCCAGGTCGAGCGCCTGCGCTACTCGGTGCAAGAAGGGCAACATTCTCTGGAACTGGTCGGTACAGCTCCGGCCTTCAACGCAGCTTTCGAGCTGATTAGAAAAGCCGCCGCTAGCCAGGTCACGGTATTGTTGTTAGGCGAGACCGGCGTCGGCAAGGAGCTGTTCGGGCGACACCTGCATCAACAGAGCCCGCGCGCGAAAGCCCCATTCATCGCGGTTAACTGCGCGGCGATCCCCGAGGACTTGATCGAGTCTGAACTCTTTGGCGTCGAAAAAGGCGCGTTTACCGGCGCGAATCAGTCACGCCCAGGTCGCTTTGAACGCGCGCATGGCGGAACCTTGTTTTTGGATGAAGTCGGAGAACTTTCCCCCGGTGCGCAAGCGAAGTTATTGCGAGTGATCCAGGAAGGTGAGTTCGAACGCATTGGCGACACCACGACCCGCAAGGTCAACGTGCGATTGATTTGCGCGACCAACAAAAACTTGCGAGAAGCGGTCAGTGACGGGGTCTTTAGAGCGGACCTGTTCTATCGGTTGAATGTGTATCCGGTGCTCGTCCCACCGCTGCGCGATCGCGCCAGCGATATTCCACTGTTAGTCACGCGGTTTATCGATAAGCACTCGGCTCGTCACGACAAAAAAATCACTGGCATTACCCCGCGCGCGATGGACGCGCTGATCCACTACGAATGGCCCGGCAATATCCGCGAACTCGAGAACATTATCGAACGCGGCGTGATCCTTACGGCCAGCGGCGAGGCGATCGAGGCGACCAACTTGTTTTCCCCCCTGCAGCCAGCCTCGCTGCGGCCTATCGCCCCCGTCAATCGTGCCGGGCGCTCCGAGGTCGAGGCGTTGGTCGAGGTGTTGTTGCGCGAGCACATTGCACTCGACGATCTAGAAACCCAATTATTGGACGCGGCAGTGCAGCGCTCAGAAGGAAACCTCAGTTCGGCTGCGCGTTTACTCGGCCTAACGCGTCCCCAACTAGCGTATCGTTTGAAGAAGCAGGTTCAGATGAAATGATAAAGCTGCATAGCAGCAATAGTGATCAAATCGAGCAAATCGGTTCGCGGGCACCATCGGCCCCTGAACCCTTTTGCCTATCCTTCAACGACTTTCCGGTCATGGCACGCTTTCTGCTCACAGCGGCTAGATAACGCGCTGTTCGCGTAGAACATGATGCCTAGCAAGCACCTCATCGGACTGAATCAAGCAACGCGCTACGTCCGGATCACCGATGACACCCGCAATGGTTTCGTTGAGTTTCAGTTCGCGATCGGTGACCCGACGTTGTACCTGGAGATGATCCTTCCGCGCGCCGCGTTTGAGGAATTTTGTGTCACGAACAAAGCCGTGCGCTTGAACGCCGAACAGGGCAGCATGGTGGACCGCGACCGCCGTAAATGGTGGGACGGTCAAATCGACGAAGAACCAGCACCCTAGCTGGCAACACCGAATCCGAGGGAGAGTTGCGCGATGTCCGTTGAAATCAAGACCGCCAGTATCGAGCCGGTACGACTCACCTTCGATCACCTCGAAGCGCGGATCGGCAAGGGGAAAGCCGCGACCCGCTACCAGGAAGCGGTCCACGACCTGCAGGTAACGCAGAACTTTCATTACCGCCCGACCTGGGACCCTGAGTTCGATTTATTCGACAAGCGGCGAAGCGCAATCGTGCTTGGGGATTTCGACCAATTACTCGACCCACGACAGTACTACTACGCGCCGTACACCATTCAACGCGCACGTCAGCAGGAAGCGCAAGACGGTAATTTTGGGATCGTTGAAAAGCGGAATTTGTTTTCCGCGCTCAGCCCCGAATGGCTGACGAACATTGAAACGTTGATCATTCCGTTGCGCCATTTTGAATGGGGCGCGAACACCAATAACTGCTATATCGCCGCGACGGGATATGGAGCACCCTTTACCTCAACGGCGTTGATGCAAGCGATGGATCGCTTAGGGGTCGCGCAATATTTAACCCGTCTCGCCCTGGTTCTTCAGCACCAGGATCCGCAGTGTCTCGACCGCGCCAAAGCGCTGTGGTTGGACGATCCGCTTTGGCAACCGCTGCGCCAACTAGTCGAAGACGCGATGGTCACGAAAGACTGGTTCGAGCTGCATGTGTTGCAGAATTTCCTGCTGGACGGGGCGATTTATCCGTTTGCTTATACGCAATTTGATCAGGCGATCACAACCCACGGCGGCATCGCCTATGCGCTGACGACTGAATTCATGCGCGATTGGTACACAGAGTCCGTGCGCTGGACAGATTCCACAATTAGAGTTGCAGCGAACGAATCTCAAGAGAACAAGGCCACGATCCAAACATGGATTGCACGGTGGGAACCTCGCGTTCGTGCGGCCGTCACGCCTCTGGCGGTGGCGGCCTTCGCGAGTCAAGCGACCGGAGTGCTCGATTCGATTTTCACCGATCTCGCCGCGCGTCGCGTCAAACTTGGCCTCATGGTGTAGGGGGCACGTATGAATCTGCACGACAAAGTTTTTATTTCTTTTCAGAACAACGACGAGGCACGTCCGATTATCGACGCGATCATCGCGGATAACCCGGGCGCGATCGTCAGCGAGATGCCCGCGATGATTAAGATTGACGTACCCAAGCGTCTGGTCGTGAAGCGCGAAACCATCGAGCAAAACATCGGGCGCGCGTTCGATCTACAAAGCATTCACATTAATTTGATTTCGCTCTCCGGCAATATCGACGAGAGCGAAGACGAATTTGTTTTGGCCTGGGGGAAACGGGGTTGACACTTGAGTAGTTATCAACAAACGAAACATCGATTCAGCGCAACCAGTACCAGTGGAGAGTGTCATGGCGGATAGAAAGCTCGGGCTAAAGGAAAAATATCAATTAATGACCCGCGGGCTCGACTGGGAGACGACGTATCAGCCTATGGACAAGGTGTTCCCGTTCGACAAGTACGAAGGTATCAAGATCAAGGATTGGAGTAAGTGGGAAGATCCATTTCGGTTAACGATGGATGCGTATTGGAAATATCAGTCCGAAAAGGAACGCAAGCTTTACGCGATTCTTGATAGCTTCAGCCAGAACAACGGGCAGTTGAACATCTCCGACGCCCGTTACATGACCGCGATCAAACTTTGGGCGCAGGGCATTACGCCGCTCGAATATTATGCCCACCGCGGTTTCTGCCATGTCGGACGCCACTTTCGCGGCGCCGGTGCCCGCGTCGCGTGTCAGATGCAGGCGTTGGATGAGCTGCGCCACGCGCAAACCCAAATGCACGCATTCAGCCATTACAACAAGTACTTTAGCGGTCTGCATCAAGCCATCCACATGCGGGATCGCGCCTGGTACCTCTCCATTCCGAAATCGTTTTTTGAAGATGCGCTGACCTCCGGGCCGTTCGAATTCGTCACCTCGATATCATTCGCCTTCGAATATGTGCTGACGAACCTGTTATTCATGCCATTCGTGTCGGGTGCCGCGTACAACGGAGATATGGCGACTACGACGTTCGGTTTCTCGGCGCAGTCGGACGAATCCCGACACATGACATTGGGGCTGGAAGTCGTCAAGTTCGTGTTGGAACAGCACGAAGACAATGTGCCGATCATGCAGCGCTATATCGACAAGTGGTTCTGGCGCGGTTATCGCCTACTCGCATTGGTCGGCACGATGATGGATTACATGCTGCCCAAAAAGGTGATGTCGTGGGCCGAAGCCTGGGGCATCTACTGGGAAGAAAATGGCTTTGCCCTGTTCAACGATCTCAGTCGCTATGGGATTCGCTTGCCCAAGTATCATGAAATCGCGACCAAGGAGAAGCTGCATATCACCCATCAGGCATGGAATGTGTTTTACACCGCGTGCCCGGCGACAGGCTTCCATGCCTGGTTACCGCAGCCTTACGAAATGGATTGGCTGTCGGAGAAGTACGGCGAGACCTTTGATCGCTTTTATCGGCCACGCTATGAGCTGTTCGGTGAGATGGAGAAGGCCGGAAAGCGTTTCTACACCAACCGGCTACCCTTTGTATGTCAGACCTGCCAGGTCCCGGATTTCTTTACCGAAGTCGATAATCCGATGAAACAGGCCGTGCGCCATCACGAGTGGCGTGGCATGAAATTCAATTTTTGTTCCGATGGTTGTAAGGACATCTTCGTCAACGAACCTGAAAAATTCTGTCAGTCCTATATTCCACCGCAACAGATTTATCAAGGCAATGCGGGTGGGGCTCGCACCTTGCAGGAGTACGCCGCGTGGCTGCATTGCCCAATGGGCTCGGACGCCGGTGATTACTATAGCTCGGACGATTACAAAAACTGGCTCAAATGGCACGGCGGACGCGACACGTCGCCGACGACAGCAGCAGCCTAGGGAGGGTCTGGCAATGAGCATGGTGACGATCGGGACGTACGATTTCCCGTGCGCGGACCGGGTCGAGAATTACGGCACCGACATCAATATCTACTGTTGCTGGGAACATCATTTGTTGATCCCGTGCCCGGCGGCTTACCGGTTGTCGCCTGAGATCACGTTGCGCGACTTTCTGGAACAGGTGTTTAAGCCTGATCACGATCATCATCCGCAGATGCTGCAGCTTGACTACACGCAGCTGCGCTGGACCCATGATAGTCAGCCCTGGTCGCCTGATTTGGCCAAGTCGCTGCGTGATAACGGTGTTACCCACATGAGTTATCTCAGTTTTTATCAACCCGGCCTCGATGGCGTCAACGGAAGTGGTGTGTAGGGGACGTGGCCTACCAGCTGACGATAGAACCCTTGGGCGAAACCATCGAGGTCGCGGATAACCAGCGCATCCTTGATGCCTGTCTACGTGCTGGAATATGGCTGCCCTATGCATGCAACCACGGCCTGTGTGGAACCTGCAAGGTGCAAGTCTTAGAAGGTGAAATTGAACATACCGAAGAGGCGTCTTCGTTTGCGTTGATGGATCTGGAACGGGAAGAGGGCAAGTGTCTCGCGTGCTCGTCTATCCTGGTCACCGATTGTGTAATAGAAGCCGAAATCGAGCCCGAGCCGGATGCAAAGAATTTCCCGATTCGAGACTTCTTCGCGACTGTCGCGCGAATTGAAGCTTTGACGCCGACGATTAAGGGGATCTTCCTCGAAGTCGCCGAGGGTGGACTCCAGTTTCAAGCCGGTCAATATGTGAACGTGAGTGTGCCAGGGGTTGAGGGGCCTCGCGCCTTTTCGATTGCGTCGTCACCGAGCACGCCCGGCGAGATTGAACTGAACGTGCGCCGCGTCGATGGTGGTGCCGCGACCGATTACCTGTGCGAGCGTCTAAAGGTTGGTGATCGCGTCAGTTGCAGTGGGCCGCTTGGACGATTTTTTGTGAGGGACTCGGCACCGGAACCGATGGTATTTCTCGCCGGTGGATCGGGTTTGTCGAGCCCGAAATCCATGATCCTCGATCTCTTCGAATGCGGCGAGACAAAACAGGTGACCTTGATCTATGGCGCTCGGACCCGCGCCGAGCTGTATTGCGTGGACCTGTTCCAGGCGCTCGCCGCGCGATATCCGAATTTCCGCTATGTTCCGGTGCTGTCCGAACCCACGCCGAATGACGCCTGGGAAGGTGAGACAGGTCTGGTGCATGAAGCGGCGGCACGGCATTTTAAGGTGCTTTTTGATGGCCTCAAGGCCTATCTCTGTGGTCCGCCCCCGATGATCGAAGCCTGTATTCGAACCTTAATGCAGGGGCGTTTATTTGAACGCGATATCTACACCGAAAAATTCCTGACGGCAGCCGATGCAGCCGAAGGGTTAGCTAAAAGCCCGCTGTTCCGGCGTTTGTAGTTCATGGAGACGGCGTACGAAATCGTGATCGAGGAGACTGATGAGCGGTTTTTCTGCGCGGCGGGTGAAAATATTTTGAAGGCGATGGAGCGCCTCAATCGCAAAGGGATTCCCGTCGGTTGCCGTGGCGGCGGCTGCGGGGTGTGCAAGGTCCGGGTCCGCAGCGGACGGTATTCCGCGCGCAAGATGAGTCGCGCGCATGTGTCAGTCGAAGAAGAGTCGAATGGAATTGGGCTGGCCTGCCGCCTGGTGCCAGAGTCTGATCTCGCGGTACAGGTGCTGGGAACCATGCGGAAAAGCGTGCTTGCGCAAATCGCGCGCACGGCGTCTGCCAACGATTAACCTATAACGGAACGAAAAGGAGCCCACCATGGCACAGTCAAGCGTCTTGAGACCCGGCCACGTCAGCCTGCGTGTCCTCGATATGGAAGCTGCCATAGTGCATTACCGGGAACGATTGGGCTTACAGGAAGTTGACCGAGATGCGCAGGGGCGCGTGTATTTTAAGGCCTGGGATGAACAGGATTGGTTTTCGGTGGTGTTGCGCGAGGCCGATCGCCCGGGCATGGATTATGTCGGTTTCAAAGTAGTGAGTAGCGCGGCGCTCGACCAGCTTGAAGCGGAGTTGAAGAGCTTCGGCTGCAAGGTTGAACGAATTCCGGCGAATGAGCTAAAGCATTGTGGCGAGCGGATCCGCTTCGAAATCCCGACCGGACACCTGATCGAGCTTTATGCCCACAAGGAATACATGGGCAATGGCCTGGGTCGCGTGAATCCAGACCCGTGGCCAGAAGGGCTCAAGGGGATGCAAGCGCAACGCTTCGATCACGTCCTGCTGTACGGCGATGACCTCGATACCAATCTCAAATTGTTCACCGAAGTGCTTAAGTTTGACTTGACCGAGCAAGTGGTCGACGGCGAACTCAAATTAGCTACTTTTCTGTCCTGCTCAAACAAGGTCCATGACATTGCCTTCATTCGTCACGCCGAGAAGGGAAAATTTCATCACGCCTCGTTCTTGCTCGGCACCTGGGAAGAAATATTGCGCGCCGCGGATCTGATCTCGATGCACGATATCTCGCTGGATTTAGGGCCGACCCGGCACGGCCTAACCCGTGGCCGCACAATTTATTTCTTTGACCCTTCAGGTAATCGAAACGAAGTTTTCTGCGGTGATTACACCTGGTATCCGGATCATGAGCCGATTACGTGGACTGCGGATAAATTGGGCAAGGCCATTTTCTACCATGATCGGAAGTTGAACGAGAATTTCTTGAATGTGGTTACTTGAAGGTCGATTTCTGGGATCGACGGCGTCAGCAAAAATATCGATAAAAAGAGGCTCTTCCGGTTTGAGTGTGGGTAAAAAGAGGTTGTTGCTCAAGCAGCGAGGCCTATTTTCATAGGGTTTAATGCCTGTTTGAGGTGAGGATAAATCCGGCATGATTTGCCGATGGCTAAAATACCGAAGCACCGCCACTTGGCCGA
>SHZM01000026.1 GCA_009692265.1 Gammaproteobacteria bacterium | reverse complement strand
GACCAAGGGATTATGAGTCCCCTGCTCTAACCAACTGAGCTACAGGCCCGGTGGAGTTGAACCAGGGACAGATTTAAATCTGTCCCTGGTCTACGTGTGGCTAATCGAGGAACGTGCGCAGACGCTCTGAGCGCGAGGGATGCCGCAGTTTGCGCAGCGCCTTGGCTTCTATCTGCCGGATTCGCTCGCGGGTGACGTCGAATTGTTTGCCGACTTCTTCCAGGGTGTGATCGGTATTCATGTCGATACCGAAGCGCATTCGCAATACTTTGGCTTCGCGCGGGGTTAGGCCTTCCAATACTTCTCGCGTGCTTCGGCACAAGCCTTCGAAGGTCGCTGAGTCCACTGGCGATTGAATATTAATATCTTCAATGAAGTCGCCGAGATGTGAATCGTCGTCGTCGCCGATCGGGGTTTCCATCGAGATTGGTTCTTTGGCGATTTTCAGTACTTTGCGGATTTTGTCTTCCTGCATCTCCATGCGTTGCGCGAGTTCTTCCGGCGTCGGTTCACGCCCTTTTTCTTGCAGTATTTGCCGCGAAATGCGGTTGAGCTTGTTGATCGTCTCGATCATGTGAACTGGAATTCGGATCGTCCGGGCCTGGTCCGCGATCGAGCGGGTGATCGCCTGCCGGATCCACCAGGTCGCGTAGGTCGAGAATTTGTAGCCGCGACGATATTCAAATTTATCGACCGCTTTCATCAAACCGATGTTGCCTTCTTGAATTAAATCCAGGAACAGCAGACCGCGGTTGGTGTATTTCTTGGCAATCGAGATCACCAAACGAAGATTCGCCTCGACCATTTCTTTTTTGGCCCGGCGCGCCTTGGCTTCGCCGATCGACATCCGGCGGTTGATATCTTTCATCTCGCTGATCTGCATGCCGCTGGTCTGCTCCATCACGACCAGGCACTCTTGCACTTTCTGGATCTCGTCCGCGCGCTCTTTCAACGCGGGGACAAATGGTTTCTTCTGACGCAGCAGCGTCTTCAGCCAACCATCGTCGGTTTCGCGATCAATGAAGATATTGAGAAAATCCTTCCGTGGCATCTTGGATTGCTTCACGCAGATATCCATGATGATTTTTTCTTGTTGCCGAATTTCGTCGATGACCAGCCGGACTTGCGCACCGAGTTGTTCCGACATGCGCGGAACCAGTTTGAATTCCAGGAATTTTTCTTGGAGTTCCTTGCGGGCCTCGAGGGTTTTCGCGTGACCACGCCCATTGCGTTTGGTCGCTGCCTGCACTTTCTTGCGCAACTTGCGAAAATCTTCAAAGCGGGTTTTCACTTCCTCGGGATCGAGCTGATTCGGAATCGGGTCCGCTGCGTCATCACCGCTTTCTTCTTCGTCACTAGTCGGCGGGGCGCTTTCGGGCTCGGCTAGCACCACGTCCTCGCGCACTTCGGCGGTCCCTGCGTTGAGATCGATAAATCCGTTTATGACTTCGGTAATCTTCCCATCGGTCGTGGCGGTGCGGTCGTATTCCGCGAGGAAGGTTTCGGCCACTGACGGGAAGTCGGCGAGTGCTGACAGGACTTGGTTAAGGCCGTCCTCAATCCGTCGCGCGATTTTGATTTCGCCCTCGCGGGTGAGCAGATCCACCGTGCCCATTTCGCGCATGTACATGCGTACCGGGTCGGTGGTGCGGCCAAATTCAGTGTCGACGGCGGCGATGGCTGCAGCGGCCTCTTCAGCCGCTTCTTCATCGACTTCCGGTTCATTCATGAGGATCGCATCGAGGTCCGGCGCCGTCTCGTGGACGGTGATCCCCATGTCGTTGATCATGTTGATGATGTCTTCGATCTGCTCAGGATCGACAATGTCGTCCGGCAGGTGATCGTTGACCTCGTGGTAGGTTAGAAACCCTTGCTCCTTGCCCTTCGCAATCAATTTTTTGAGCTGTGATTGCTCATCGGTGGATTCGATCTCTTCTACGGGTTCCATGGGCCTTACCTTTGTCAAAACGACGCCTCTGACGGACCCGATGAGGGCCGCCTAGTCTAGCGTCTTAGAGTGTAGTACAAAGCAGTTGTTCCGCCAGCGTGTCGCGGAAATAGCCGTCAAGTATAGTCGAATAACTTGCGCTCAGGCCACCAAGACTTTGGTCCGCCGCGACCGAAACTTCACGCCGAGGACATTGAACCCCGGGCGTCTTACTCGTTGCCCAGGACGGCCTCCGCGATTAGCTCCGCGGCTTCCTCGGCGCTTAAGCGGGAGGTATCAATCCGGATTTCGGGGTTCTCCGGGGGCTCGTAAGGTGAATCGATCCCGGTGAAATTTTTCAGGTCGCCAGCGCGGGCTTTCTTATAAAGACCTTTAATATCACGACGTTCCGCTTCTTCTAAGCTGGTATCGATATGAATTTCGAGGAACGAGCCGGAGGCGAACAGGTTTCGGACCAGGTCACGCTCCGCGCGAAACGGCGAAATGAACGCCGTCAGCACAATCAGGCCGGCCTCGGTCATTAGCTTTGCGACTTCGCCAACCCGGCGGATGTTTTCGATCCGGTCGGCATCGGTAAAGTCGAGATCCTTGTTTAGCCCATGCCGGATATTGTCGCCATCGAGCAGGAAGCTGTGCTTGCCCAGGGCGTAGAGGCGCTTCTCGACTAAATTCGCGATGGTCGATTTGCCGGCACCGGAAAGGCCAGTAAACCACAACAATCTTGGGGTCTGCTGTTTCTGCAGCGCATGTGCCTCGCGGGTAATCTCGATAATCTGCCAATGCACATTCTGGCTACGCCGTAGCGCGAAGTGGAGCATCCCGGCAGCCACCGTCGCGTTACTGAATTTATCGATGAGAATGAAGCCGCCCAAATCGCGGCTCTCAAGGTAGGGTTCGAATACGATCGCCTTGTCGGTGGTGACGGTGGCGACCCCGATCGCGTTCAGTTCGAAGGTCTTGGCCGCGAGATGCTGCATGGTGTTGAGATTGATCTGGTACTTTGGTGTCTGTACCTGCGCCGATATCCGCTGAGTCGCGAGTTTCAACCAATAGGACCGGCCCGGCACCATCGCTTCTTCCGCCATCCACACGATGGTTGACTCGAACTGCCCGGCCACTTGCGGCGGATTGTCCGCCACGGCGAGCACATCGCCGCGCGAGCAATCGACCTCATCGGCCAAAGTTAAAGTAATTGACTGCCCAGCCACTGCCTGAGGGAGATCGCCATCGAACGTCACCACCCGCGCCACCGTTGACGTTTTCCCGGACGGAAGTATCCGCACCGGATCCCCTGGTTTGATCTTGCCGCTGACAATTTGTCCGGCGAAACCGCGAAAATCCAGGTTCGGTCGATTCACCCACTGGATCGGCATCCGGAACGGTTTTGCCTGATCGGTCGTCACATCCAGTTCGACCGTTTCCAGGTGCTCGATTAACGGTAACCCGTCGTACCACGGCGTGTGCGGCGACTTCATGGTGATGTTGTCGCCGATGAAGCCCGAGATCGGCATTGCGGTGAATGCGCTGATCCCGATTGAGGTCGCGAACGCGCGGTAATCAGCCACTATCGCGTCATACTTCGCGCGGTCATAGGCGATCAGATCCATTTTGTTGACGGCCAAAACGATATTACGGATCCCGAGTAGGTGCGCGAGGTAACTATGCCGACGGGTTTGCACCAACACACCCTTGCGGGCGTCGATTAGAATCACGGCGAGATCGGCGGTTGAGGCGCCGGTCACCATATTGCGCGTGTACTGCTCGTGGCCAGGGGTGTCGGCGACGATGAACTTGCGCTTGTCGGTCGCAAAGAAGCGATACGCCACGTCGATTGTGATCCCCTGTTCGCGCTCGGCGGCGAGCCCATCCACCAATAACGCGAAATCGATGTTCTGTCCCTGGGTGCCCACGCGTTTTGAGTCCGCTTCTAAAGCCGCGAGCTGGTCCTCGAAAATCATTTTCGAGTCGTAGAGCAGGCGGCCGATTAGGGTTGACTTGCCATCGTCCACCGAGCCGCAGGTAATGAAGCGCAGCAGCGATTTATGTTGATGCTCGAGCAGATACGCGTCGATATCTTCGGCGATAAGATCGTGGACCTTGTACGCGGAGTCGTTTGCCACGGTTAGAAATATCCTTCCTGTTTCTTTTTCTCCATGCTGGCGGCTTGATCGTGATCGATCGCGCGACCCTGGCGCTCGGACGTCGTCGTCAACAACATTTCCTGGATCACTTCGGGCAAGGTCGCCGCGGTGCTTTCGATCGCCCCGGTCAGTGGATAGCAGCCGAGGGTGCGAAAGCGGATCGAGCGATTCACTGGCGCTTCGTCCGCGCGCAGTGGAAAGCGCTCGTCATCGACCATCAGTAATAGGCCGTCGCGCATGACGGTCGGTCGCGGGGCTGAAAAATACAGTGGCACGATCGGAACGTTCTCCAAATGGATGTATTGCCACACATCGAGTTCGGTCCAGTTCGAGATTGGAAATACGCGGATGCTCTCGCCTTTCGCTTTACGCGCGTTATACAGGTGCCACAGCTCGGGACGCTGGTTTTTCGGATCCCAGCGATGATTCGCCGCGCGGAATGAAAAGATGCGTTCCTTCGCGCGACTTTTTTCCTCATCGCGACGCGCGCCGCCAAACGCCGCGTCGAAAGCGTGGAGATCGAGCGCCTGTTTCAAGCCTTCGGTTTTCCACATGTCGGTATGCAGCGGGCCGTGATCGAAGGGATTAATCCCACGCGCCAGGGCTTCGGGATTCTGATAGACCAGCAACTCCATGCCGCTTTCCTTTGCCATCCGGTCACGCAGTTCGTACATGGCCTTGAACTTCCAGGTCGTATCGACATGCAGTAGCGGAAACGGCGGCGGCGTAGGAAAGAAAGCCTTCCGCGCCAAATGCAGCATGACCGCGGAATCCTTGCCGACCGAGTAGAGCATCACCGGTTTGTCAACTTCAGACACGACTTCGCGCAGGATATGGATGCTTTCGGCTTCGAGGCGTTGCAGGTGGGTGAGGACGGTCATGAAAAATCTCTTAACAGGTATTGGCAGGTTAGCAGAAGCACCAGAGTAGTGGACAGACAGACCTGCAGTGAATTCGTAAGGCCTTGTGTGTACGATTGGCCAGGTAATTAACACGGAGAAAAAACATGAGCGACCCGATTATTGAAGCAAGTACGAAGGGCTGGATCGCGCAACATCGCGATCAGTACTTGAAAGATCCGTCCGCGGGACATCTCTGGGACTCGGCCTTCGCGGGCGGCCCCGGACCCCTGCCGACGTTGCTGCTGACCACCATTGGCGCGAAATCCGGCAGCGAGAGTGTGATGCCCTTACTCTATGGTGAGGTTAACGGTGCCTACGCGATAATCGCCTCCAAAGGCGGTGCGCCGAAACATCCAGGCTGGTATCACAACTTAATCGCGAACAACGTGGTAACAGTACAGGTGGCGGATAAGGTTTTCACAGCGAAAGCGCGGGTCACCAGTGGCGCCGAACGCGCTAACATCTGGAAGCAGATGGCGGTGATGTATTCTCCCTATACCGCGTATCAGGAAAAAACCCAGCGTGAAATCCCGGTGATTTTATTGGAGAAAATAAGCTAGGGCCGTCCCGCTTCCGCTTCCTCCCTCGCGTTGCGAGAGGGGGGAAGCGGGAGAAACTAGTGCAGCCCGTACAGCTCCGCCACATTATCGTGCAACAGGCGATTTTTATTCAGCGGCGACAAATCGGCGGTATGTTTCGCTAACAACGCCTGCGAATTCGGCCAGGTGGAATCGCTGTGCGGAAAATCGTTCGCCCACATCAGCCGCTGTGGATTGCACAGATCCATGGTCTTGAACGCGACCCAGTCGTCCTGGAAGGTCACGTAAATATTTTCGCGGAAATACTCGCTCGGCATTTTGGATAAGGTGCCGGCCGTCAGCCAATAGCGGTGACGTTCAAACGCGTGATCCAGCCGGTACATATAATGCGGCACCCAGCCCGCATCCGCTTCGACACAGACGACGCGAAGCTTCGGATGGCGTTCAAATACACCGCCGAGGATTAATGTCCCCATTATGTCCTGACAGCCACGGATAATCGTCATGAAGCCGTTGAGCTTCGGGCCGCGGGTACGGCCCAGTGCATTCGGACCGCCGACGCCGTCTTTAGAAGTCAGGATATGAAAGCTCAACGGCAGGCCGATATCGCTGGCAGCCGCCCAGAAGTCGTCATAGATCGCGCTGTCGTAGTCTTCGAGCACTGGGAAACCCGGCATCATTACTCCGCGCAAACCGAGTTTTTTAATCGCCATCAGATCAGCGATGCCTTCGTGTGGCGTGCGCATCGCGGTTTGCCCTACTCCGAGCAGGCGATCGCGATGTGGATCGCAGTATTCGGTGATCCAAAGATTGTAGGCGTCGAAGCAGGCCTTCTTGTAGTCTGGCTCCGGGTGATTGCATAACACCATGCCGACGCTTGGATAGATCACTTCGGCCGCGACGCCATCGCGATCCTGATCGCCGATGCGCGCATGCGGATCCCAACCACCGCGATGCAGATCCTCGAACTTCGCGGAGACCGCGGCTATCGCTAGTTCCTCCGCGCTTTTGCCCGCGGCCGCGACCAACCCCATCGGGATCCCGTCTTTCATGCCGTCAATGTAATAACTGTCGCCCTTCACCGGATCGCTGACGACCTTGGGCGCGCGATCGCGAAACTTGTGATCGATGCGATCGATATAGGTACCCGGTGGCTCCATCACATGCGAGTCGGCCGAGATAATTGGTTTGCTGATGATTTGATTGACTGCGCCCATCGCGGTTGCCCTCTGTTTGATTGATTTACGCCCTACCTGATCGCAACACCTGCCCGGGCCGCGCCCCTGAATCCTTGCCGCCGGCAAACAGCACACTGCCGTTAACGATGGTGTACTCCACGCCAGTCGCCGGCATGACCAGCCGACGGCCACCGCCGGGGAGATCATTGCGCATCTCGCCGCGTTTTTTCGAGCCCACCCGCGCCAGATCGAAAATCGCGAAATCGGCGGCGAGCCCCGGTGCAATCCGCCCGCGCTGGGTAATGCCGAACAACGCTGCGGGCTCGGTGGTGATGCGTTTTACCGCGTGTTCCAGGCTCATCACTTCGCGTTCGCGCACCCACGTACCAAGCAGGTAGGTGCAATATCCGGCATCGCAGAGCATGTCGACATGCGCGCCGCCATCGGATAACCCAATCATCGTGCGTGGATCAGTAATCAGCTCGGGAATTCGACTTTCATCCGAATTGAAAAGTTCGTAAGTAAATTGAATACGCAGATTGTCTTCCAGCGCGAGATCAAGAAAGGTGTCGAGCGCATCCGCGCCGCGGGCTTGCGCCACGGCCGCGACGTTACTCCCAATGAGCGCGCTTAACGTGGGATTTTCGACTTCATGAATTACTGCACGTTTCCAGTCGCCGCCGAAAATTGTCGGATTCTTCAAAGCGTCGCGAAACGCGGTGCGGAAACTCGGATTACGGTAGATTTGAATCTGCTCCTCGACCGTGCGGTTGAATACCGGATTCCAGCACGCCATGTTCGCGAAGATGAAGGGTTTGCGCAGATCGATTTGCACGTTCAAGGGTCGGCAGGTGACTTGCGGAATCGCACCACGCTTCAGCAACTCCGCGGTGCTCTTCAAGGTATTCTGCGCAGCTTCCGGATTATCTTCCCGGTTCAGCAAGGCCAACCAGGTGACCGGTCGTCTGCTCTCGGTCAGGAGCAAATCGAGCAGCGCATACTCGGTTTCGTCGACGACCGACACTTCATTGGTTAACGCGATTTCGATCGCTCCACGCCCTACGTCGCGCAACACGCGCGCGTAGCTGACAAGTTCATCGTTGCTGGCGAGACGGCACGCGAGCGGTCGACCTTGATAGCCAATGTGCTGTAACGCGTTGGTGGTCGTGAAGCCCATCGCGCCGGCTTCCATCGCCTCCCGCAACAGGCCCGCGATTTTTTGAGTCTCCTGTGCGGTTGCCGCGCGCTCCATCGATTCCTCGCCGAGCACGTAATGACGAAACGGGGTTAGCGCCGCGAGAAAGCCTAAATTCAAGCCCGAACCGCGACGAGCGGCCGCGTCCATGTATTCGGGAAATGTTTCCCAGTCCCAGGTCACACCCTGTTTGAGCACCTCGATCGGAATTGCTTCCACGTTGACCAAGTCCCAGGCCGCAATCTCGCGCGCCGCCTCGCGGCACGGGGCGAGGCCAACACCGCAATTGCCCATGACCACCGAGGTGACGCCGTGCCAGCAGGATGGTGAGGTCACGTCGTCCCAGCATATTTGGGCATCGTAGTGTGTATGGGGATCGACGAAGCCGGGCGCTACGATCAGGTCGGAGGCGTCGATGGTTTTAGTGGCGGAACCGGCCACCTTGCCGACGTCGACAATAAGGCCGTCCTTCACCCCGATATCCGCGTGGAACCGAGGCGCGCCAGTGCCGTCAACAACGGTACCGTTTTTAATCACGAGATCGTAGGTCATGGGTAAACTCCGAGGGTTATTTTCAGTGAATGGTACTCGTCTACTGCGCGGAGCGCTTCCGACTTAATCGACTCTGGCCGCAGGGATCGGTGGCTTAATGCCGGTGAGCGAGGTGCGCGCCGACATTTCGATCCAGCCGCCATCGGGGTCCAGCACAAAGCCATAACGCGCGACCTCGCCGAAGTTCACACAGGCTTGGCCCAGGCGGCCGCCGCGCGCGACGATTTCATTAACCGCTAGGTCGGCATCGAAAATCTGCACCGTCAAATAACGGAATCCGCGTCCGCCAATAAACTGGGTGGGATGGTTATCAGGAACCGGCCCTTTCTCGACGAACAGCAGGCTGTCGCCGCAACGCGTAGTCGTGGCATTCACTTCATCGAACTCCATTACACGCAGATAAAAATCCATCATCCGTGCAGGTTCCGGGGTGCTGACTGTAATGCCAATACCGACCACGCCGTCAGTCCCGGGCGCGACTAACAGGACCCTGTCACCCTCTGGATGCTGGCTGTCCCACGGTGAGACATCGGCTCGCGCGATCGTAAGCCCGACATAGCCGCTGCGCTGATAGCGCGGTAATTCACCGGGATAGTGGTTCACTTTGATCACCGATCCGTGTGCGTCGTAGCGGTGTTGGATCATCCCGGTCGCAATGCCATGGGTCCCGAACTCAAGCTTGTGATCAAGCCGTAAGCTCATGGTCTGCCCCCAGAAGGCGGAATGCGCGGCGATGTCCGTGGTGAACAAGCCGATATCAATATGGGGCTTTGCAAGGCGCATTGGTTATTGCTCAGGGCGGAAGTAAATCGAGCGCATGATTATCTAGGGCCTGATGCGCTCCACCATTGATCATGTGCATGAACAGGCGATCGCCCCGCTCGGTACGCTTGACGATCACGGTCGCCGCGATCGCGACCGCCAACACCGCGAAGCTGTAATGTCGATAATCATTCATCAGATGATCGAATGAGTAATCCTTGACGCCGTAGGCGGTAAGTTCACGATGATAGCCCTCGATCAGCGGGCGCTCGTGCGCGCGGCGGGTGTCACGATCGAATGCTCCGCCCAGAAAGTACGCAAGATCCATTCCGGACCCGAGAAAATTACTGGTCTGCCAGTCGACGGTCGCAACCCGCCCACCGGTATCGCTATAGAGCATGTTGTCAGGGCGGAAATCGCAGTGCGCAAAACATTTGGGGAAGTTACGGGGTCTATTCCAGTAGGCATGATTGCGCACGAAGCGATCACAGACCTCGGTTACTTCAGGGGTTAGCCAGCCCACGTAGGTGCGCTGAAAGTACGCCCAGGATTCTTCGATTAAATCAGTCGTATAGAAGCCCTGCGCGCCCTCCGGCACGTACACCCACGGCTGATTCATTAACTCGATGTCGTTCCAAAACGCCGCGTGCAACATCGCGACCTCGCTGAGGGCCGAGCGCGCTTGGTCGACCGTGCAGCCGCTAATTTGATCACCAGCACGTGCCGGTGCCAGATCTTCGAACAACAAGACAAAGTTATTGTCGGAATCGAGTTCTGCAACATAGGCCAACGGTACGCGGAGTTTGGCGCGCGCGGCGAGTTCGCGGTAGAACATCACTTCGGCGCGATAGAAGCCCATCGATTTGCCGGATTGGCACGCGACCGGATTGGCGGACGGAAATTTACCGACAACGGTTTTAGGGGCGTCCGGTGGCGCAGTGCCGGCATACTGCAAATGGAAGCGTCGAGTTTCGCCGAGTTGGCCGGTACCTACCGTCTCAATCTCGAAACTCGCGACTTTGGCGTCGACGCCGCCGTGGCCCAAGGCACCCATTAACCAGTCAGCTGTAACAGCTTCGGGCGCGAGGATCTCGATCGGTGCTGACATTAGGTTAACGCAATCCTTCGTGAACTCTTGAGACATTCAACGTTCTCCCGCAGCATACACGGACTGTCCGTACGGCCAAAGCCTGCTGGACTCATGTATCCCCAACTGGAACCTGGTGGTAACGGAAGCCCGTATGGAATTTGGCGTTTTCGATCACATGGACCGCGGCGATCTGCCGGTCAACCAACAGTACCGCGATCGCCTGGCTTTAATCGAAGCCTACGACCGTGCCGGTTTTTACGGTTACCACTTAGCGGAACACCATGGCACTCCGCTAGGGTTGGCACCCTCGCCGAATATGTTCCTCGCCGCCGTCGCCGAGCGTAGCCATCGGCTCCGCTTCGGCCCGCTGGTTTATACCATGAGCATCTATCATCCACTGCGGCTGCTGGAGGAGATCTGCATGCTCGATCAGCTCAGCGGCGGACGCCTGGAGATCGGCCTCGGGCGCGGAATATCGCCGATCGAAATGGGCTTTTACGGCGTGGGGCAAGAGTCTCAGGAAATCTATGAAGAAGTGCGCGATATCGTGCTGCAAGGCCTCACTCACGAGCGCCTGGATTTCCGCGGAAAATACTTCAATTTCGAGGCCGTGCCACTCGTAATCAGGCCCTTACAAACGCCGCATCCGCCACTGTGGTACGGCGTCGGACGACCGGAGTCCACGAGGTGGACCGCCGAACACCGGATCAATATTGTCACCAACGGTCTGGCGAGCGCAGTGCGTGCGATTACCGATCAATATCGGGCGGAATGGTCGCGGCTTGGAAATCCAGCCGCGACGTTGCCGCGATTTGGGATGAACCGGCACGTGGTCGTCGCCGAGTCCGAAGCCGATGCGATCGCCGCCGCGCGCCCTGCGTACCGCCTATGGTTCGATAGCCTGCTCTATCTCTGGCGGCTGCGTGGCATGCAGATCCCGTTAAATTTTCCCGAAGACTTCGACGAGGCGCGCGCTGCGGGGTTGTGCGTCGTGGGCTCGGTCGCGACTGTGCGAGACCGGTTAAAGCGCGAAGCTGAAGCGGCTGGAATTAACTATCTGCTGTGTCGCTTCGCCTTCGGCAATTTGCCGCAGGCGATGTCGCTACAGTCCGTGGCTCTCATGAGGCGCGAAATCATGCCAGCATTCTAGCCGGTATTCGCCACTTAGGAGATCGCCCGCGATGCAAAAAACTATTATCGAATGCGCCCTCAATGGACCGTGGACGCGAGCCGCGCAGCCTTTAATTCCGATCTCCGTAGCCGAGTGCATCGCCGACGGCGTCGCCTGCGCCAAAGCAGGCGCCAGCATTATCCATGTGCATCCCTACGATGAAGCCACCGGCAAGCAGCGCGACGAGTGGGAAATCTATGCGCGCATCATCGAGGGGATCCGGAATCAAGTGGATGTCCCGGTCTATCCCACCATTCCGTTCAGCCATACCAGTGAACGTACCTTGAGCGCGCAGCAGCGATTTGCGGCTACCGCCGCCCTGGCGCAACGCGGGCTATTGGAGCTTGCCGCCGTTGATCCGGGTTCGGTTAATTTCACGTTCGCCAATGGTGGTGCAGGATTCGTCTATAGCAATCCCGAGGCCGACATCGAATACGGATTAAACCTGGCGGCGAGCTATGGTTTTATCCCGTGCTATGCGATTTATGAGCCGGGATTTTTAAGGGCAGGTGCCTCCTTGCATGCACGGCATGTGAACGCGCCGAATCCGTTATACCGATTTATGTTTAGTAGCGAATTTCTGTTTGGTTTCCCACCGGTTGAATATGGACTCGAAGCACTGCTGCGCCTACGCGATGAGTGCGCACCAAACGCGTCCTGGATGAGTTCTGGTCTGGGCGTCGACATCACGCCCCTAATTGCGATGACAGTGGCCAGTGGCGGCCACCTTCGGGTGGGCCTTGAAGACGCGCCATTGGGGAGTACACGTCGCAACCTGGAGTGGGTTGAACTCGCGGTACGCGCCGTCGAAACTCATGGCGGCAAGGTTGCCACGGTACCCGAGATGCGCGCGTTGCTGGGCATTCCGGCGTCTAAGGTATCCTCCGCTGACCGCTAGCGCGCTCAGCTAATGGGACGGCGCGCGCGATCGAGCAGCAAGCTCGAGACCATCGTAATCACCACCAACCCCAGGATCAAAAATTTGCTTGCCGCGCACACCGAGATCCCGATCGCCACGGGTTTCGTGGCCATGCCGCCCAACCAGAAATAAAGCCCGGTATTCTCGGCGGCGTCGAACGCCCCCGCGACCCACATCCAGCGCGCTGCCGAGCGCAACGCCGAGCCGCGGCCACTAATCGCGGGGAGACGCCGCGCCCGCGTCGCACACCAGCGGCTTAATAATTGCGAGTAGGCGACTAGATAGAGGTAATCGAGTCCAAGCGCGAAATAGACTTGCTCACGCTGCGCGCCACTCCAGTGAGTTGAAGCGAATTCCGGCCCGGTATACAGCGCCGGAAACTCAAACGGGACGTAGCCGCCCGGTGGGGCGAGCGCGGTGAGGACACCGCTAAGCACGATCGTGAGCAAAAAAAGTGGCATACCCACAGCCTAGCATCGACCATCTTGTTCTGGCAGGGGTAGTGGTAGGGGCAGAAGTCGCGCAAGCGGGGGAAGGCCGCAGTCGTGGACGATTCCGAGCCACCCAACCCAACTACCCAGCCGCGGCATTCGGCCCTACACTCCGCGTGTCGTATCAGCTTGGTGGGGAGCCTTTATGCGTTTGATGAATTTGGGAACGTTGGCGTTGGTGTTCGGCTTGACGGCAACTTGTCCGGCTGCCGAACCGTTACCCGCGGTGACTGCGAAACGCCTGCTCACAGGCACCGACACTTCCGCCGACTGGCTCATGTATGGCGGCAATTATTCGAACTGGCGCTACAGTCCGTTGCGCGACATCAATCGCGGCAACGTCAGCAAATTGCGCCCCGCGTGGATTTTCCAGACTGGCGTACCAGGCCAGTTCGAAACTTCACCGGTGATCGCTGACGGCGTGATGTTCATCACCGCTGCTTACAACAATTTATTTGCGCTAGATGCGCTGACCGGCGAGATGCTCTGGCATTACGAACACCAGATGCCGAGCGAGATTCAGATCTGCTGCGGCCCGACTAATCGTGGAGTGGCGATCGCCGGCGATAAAGTCTTCATGGGGACTTTGGATGCAAAACTAATTGCCTTCGAGCGCGCGACCGGGAACGTGGTGTGGAACGTCAAACTCGACGAGTACGCAAATGGCTACAGTTCGACCGCAGCCCCGCTGGTGATCGAGAACAAGGTCATCATCGGCAATGCGGGCGGGGAGTACGGCGCGCGCGGATTTATCGACGCCTACGATGTCGACACCGGCAAGCGTCTGTGGCGCCGCTATACGATTCCGACGACAGGCGAACCCGGGGTCGAAACCTGGGCGGGTGATTCGTATAAAACCGGCGGCGGCCCCGCGTGGAATACCGGCACCTACGATCCAATGCAACGCCTGCTGTATTGGTCAATTGGTAATCCCTCGCCCGATTGGAACGGCGATCCACGCGAAGGCGATAATCTCTATACCAATTCGCTACTCGCGCTGAATCCGGATGACGGCACGATGAAATGGTATTTCCAATACACTCCGCACGATGTGTGGGATTACGACGGCAATACCGGTGTGTTCGTCGTGGATACCGAGCACAATGGAGCACCGGTTAAAGCGGTGGTCCAACCCAATCGCAACGGCTACTTGTATGTGCTGGACTCAACCACTGGTAAATTCCTGCGCGGCACCCAATACACGGATTCGCTGAATTGGGCCAAGGGCCTGGACGCGAATGGACGGCCGATCTTCGACCCGAAATTCGTGCCGATGTCTGGCGGCAATCCGGAATTTATTTGTCCCGGTAACGTGGGCGGGCAGAATGGGTCATACACGGCCGCGTATAGTCCTGCGACCAAGCTGCTCTACGTCCCCGTGATCGAAAGTTGCGGGAAAATGGAAAAACAGGTCGCGGTGTTCGTCAACGGCACACCGTTCTGGGGCGGTGGTCCCGGGATCATGCAAGCCGAAGACGGGCTGGCTTACGGCCACTTATCGGCGATCGATCCCGCGACCGGAAAAATTAAATGGCGCTACAAGGACCCATGGCCGATGGTCGGCGGTACTTTGACGACGGGTGGCGGACTCGTGTTTACCGGTAACCAAGCTGGCTATGCACTCGCGTTTGACGACACCACCGGCAAGGAACTCTGGAAATTTCAAACCGGATCGATGATTCGTAGTCAGCCGGTGACCTACAAGCTTGGTGGGACACAGTACGTGGCGATCGCCAGTGGTGGTGGCGGGATCGCGGTCGCCATCGTCGGAGAAAATCCAAAAGTTACCAAGGGTGACGCGTTGGTGGTGTTCGCGTTGCCGTGAGCGCCCTGCGCTTAATTTTAGGCCTCGCGTTCGCCTACACGCAGGGGGCCGAGGCGGCGGCGTTACGCGTCTGTTTCCTCAGCCATAATCTGCCGTATTCGGCTCGCGCCACGGACAACGGCTTCGATGTCGAAGTGGCCCGCGCGGTGGCCGGTAAACTACACCGAGAAATCATTCCCGTTTGGATTGACAATCCAGTCGGCCTGCAAGAAATCGACGACAGCGACATTCCGACCCAGCGCCTGGCGCACGATGAGTGTGATGCGATCTTCAGCGTACCAGGCCCTGCGCGTGATTCATTAAAAGGCGCGCCCCTCCTCGCTCTTGGCGCGGCCTATTACGGCGCGGCTTTCGAATTATTTGGACCGCCCGGGATTTCCTCGCAGCTAAAAGCGTTGCGCGAAAAACCGGTGGCGATCCAGGCGCAGACCGTCGCCAGTTTCGCGCTCGCCATTCTCCAAGCGAAACAGCGCACGTATTTCTCGGTGGCAAGCGCGGTCCACGCAGTCACTGAGAGCGAGGCGTACGCGGCTTTGCTATGGGGGCCGACCACGGGCTGGTATCTCGTTGAACACCCCCAAGTTGCCTTGAAGATGGCGCAAGCTTACGAGCCGCCGGCCGCGCTGCGGTGGAATTTACACGTCGCGACCCGCGCCGAGGACGCAACCTTGCGACTCGAACTTGATGGTGCCTTGGCGGATTTGCGCGCGGAACGGCGCCTCGAGGAGCTCGCAGGTCGGTACGGGTTTGCAGCTTATTTGCCGTTTACCTCAACTTACAGCCTCACCGAGATCAATAAACTACGCTAAGAGGATGAAACATCCGGGTTCTCGCGAAGATCCTGGAACTTTTCAGTTCTCTCAACGCAATAGAAATAACCCACATCCGCGCACGTCGGTGACGGTGATTTCCATCGTGTCCTGCATGAGACCGATCCGCTGGGCAGTTCCGTGGTCGGCTTTCAGTCCATAGACTTCGCCCTTATCGAGCACATAGCCGTGCAGAAATTCACCGTAGCGCGCGCCTAGAGCGAACGGGTCGAGCGCGAAGATGCAATGGATTGTGAGATCTTTCCCAAAGCTCGGATGAAACCAGCTCATGTTGTTGATGTTGCATTCGACGCGCGAGCCCCAGCTGTGATCCATCGTGGAGACACAATCAACCGGATAGGACTTGCCGTGCAATCGACACTCGCCCGTAATGTGTGCGGTCATGTCGAAGTGCCCATTTTTATACGCCTCACTCCAAGTCGCGACACCGCTCGCCGCCAGTGGATCCATCGTTGGATCGTGAATGTCGTAAGGCTCCATGAGGCCACGGAACGCTAGGTGTAAACCGCTGTCGTCGTAACCTTCGTAGTCGATCTGGTAATCCTTGTTACCCCCGTTGCTCGGCAACACTTGCACGTGCAGGCCGTTCGCCAAGCTGTAGTTATCGAGGTCCTGACCCTTCGGGATCGGCAGGTGGGTTCGGCCGTCGGAATACAGCGCACCCTGATGATTGTCAGTCTTGCCCTTCCAGACGTGGACAAATGAGGTCATTACTCCCAGGGTCGGGCGAAATAACGAGTAGATATTGCCGTTGATCGCGGCTTCAGGAATATTGAACGAGAAGTAATTGGTCTCTGACCACAGCGGGTCGTCGGGGTGTTCGGGTGGGTGAAATCGCATGTCTTGTGCCGTGATCATCGCGCGCCCTCGTTACTGTGGAAGGCCTAAGCATAGACGGGCGTCATGGGGTTCGCTACACGCCAGCAACACGCAGATCACGGTCTAGCCCCAGCTTACAACCGTGGCGATTTTCATCGCTCGCGTTCCATTACCACCAAGTATGCCTCGCGCGACCATAGCAACAACATCCGGCGGATATCCTTCTCCATCGTGACGACGCGCCACCCGTCGACGGCATTGTTATTCAGCATTTCGCTAAAGCGCTCGGGATCTACCTTGGACTTGCCGAGCAGCAAGGATCCCAGCATCCCCTCCTGATAAATCACGACCTTGTACTCCTTCATGTTGTTCCTTCCCTAAAGTCGTTTATCCCAACTTGCCGTGGTGACAGGGTTTCTCGCGCGTGGAGTAGTTTCCGGGTGAATCCCACCGTGGTAGTTTACAAGTGAGAACAATTATCAGACTGGTCGTTCGCCACGGCAGAATTGTTCTCGGGAATTTTCCGAGAACATTCAACGACAGCGCTGCGTCGTTGTTTCTCCCCTTTGGAAAGGGGGGTCGGGGGATTTGCGGAGCGCCGCTTAAGATAAATCCCCCTCAGTCCCCCTTTTCCAAAGGGGGAAGATGTCGAGAACAAATTTACCCTGGGTCGTTCGTGCGGGAGATCGGGACCTCAATACCAGATCGGATACGACACACATGCTGAATCTATTTCGAGTCGCGGGGTTCGGGCCGTTCGTCGCAGTGGTCTTTTTAAACGCCTTTGTCGATCTAGGCCATAAGATCGTCGTGCAAAACACCATTCTGAAAATCTACGCCGGCAGCACCCAGGTGGCGCTCACCGCCATCGTCAACGCGCTTATTCTGTTGCCCTTTGTCCTCTTCTTCACCCCGGCGGGTTTCTGGTCGGACAAGCTGTCCAAGCCGCGGGTTATGCGGGTCGCCGCATGGGCAGCCGTGGGGTTGACCGTGTTAATTACGGTGTGCTACTACTTGGGTTGGTTTTGGCCGGCCCTGTCCATGACGTTCCTATTGGGGGTGCAGGCGGCGTTTTATTCGCCCGCTAAATACGGCTATATCCGCGAACTCGTCGGGACGGCCGAACTCACTACGGCGAATGGTCTGGTGCAGGCGGTCAGTACGATCGCGATGTTGGCGGGTATCTTCGCGTTTTCGGTGCTCTTTGAGGCGCACCTCGAAGGCACAATCCCGGCCGCCCCCGGGGCGGTGTTGGCAACCATCGCCCCGATCGGCTGGTATTTGGTCGGCGCCTCGCTCCTTGAATTGGTTCTGATTTATCGACTACCACCGACGCCGGCAGGAGCGCCCGAAATAAGCTTCGACTGGCCTCGTTACCGCCGTTTGGGGTATCTGCGCGATAACTTGAGGGACGTTCACGCGAATTCTGTGCTGTATCTTTCCATCGTTGGGCTCGCGATTTTCTGGGCGATTGCACAGGTAGTTGTGGCCGCCTTCCCGGCGCTAGCGAAAGATCATCTAGGTCTCACCAACGCGATCGCGATTCAGGGTCTGCTGGCGTGCACCGGATTCGGCATTGCGCTCGGCGCAGTCGTCGCCGGTCGCGCCTCACGGCAGCACATTGAAACAGGCTTGGTGCCCGTGGGCGCTTTCGGTGTGGCGATCACGGTCGCGCTCGTGCCAATCCTGAACAGTCTCACTTTGCAAGCTGTGAACTTCGTGGCGATGGGCTTCCTTGGCGGGCTTTTCATCGTGCCCTTGAACGCCTTGATCCAATACCACTGCGAAGTGCATTCACGCGGCACAGTTCTGGCCGCAAGCAATTTTCTTCAAAACGCGTTGATGTTGGCGTTCTTGACGCTAACGGTGCTGTTCGCGTCGTTCGGTCTGCCGGCGCGCGGCTTGTTTTTTCTATTGGTGATCGTGGGTTTCGGTGGCGCGCTATTCACGGTGTATAAACTGCCGCAGGCCTTGGTTCGAATCATCGTCAACATGGTGATTTCGCAACGCTATCGGATCCGCGTGATCGGGTTTGAGACCTTGCCACAGCGCGGCGGGGTCCTGTTGCTCGGTAACCATATTTCCTGGATCGATTGGGCGTTACTGCAAATCGCCTGTCCGCGGCCGGTTCGTTTCGTGATGGAACGCAGCCTCTACGAACGTTGGTATTTGAAATGGTTTCTCAATTCAGTTGGGGTGATCCCCATTGGTGGATCCGGCAGCCGTACCGCGCTGGACGCTGTGCGCGATTGTTTAAACGCTGGCGAAGTAGTCGGCTTGTTCCCCGAAGGCGCGATCAGTCGTACGGGGCACCTCGGTGAATTCAAGCGCGGTTACGAACAGGCGGCGCGCGATGCACAGGGCGTCATCGTTCCGTTCTACCTCTTTGGTCTATGGGGCAGCTCGTTTTCGCGGTCCAGTTTGCGTTTGCGCGTGCTACGGGGCGGCGGACTCCGTCGCGATATAGTCGTAGCTTTCGGTAAACCACTGCCCCTGGCGACTCCCGCCGAGCAGCTGAAGCAACGGGTGTTCGAGCTATCGATTGAGTCCTGGGAGCGTTATACCCGCACACTGGAAACGATCCCCGAGGCGTGGTTGGCAGCCGCCAAACGAGTGAAGGGAGACATGGCGTTGGCCGACACGATCTCCGGCCCCCTGTCGGGTTACCGAGCCATTACCGGAGTGCTTATCCTCGCGGGCTTTATCAAACGCTACGCCACCACCCAGAACGTGGGTTTACTGCTGCCCACTAGTAACGCGGCGGCGTTGGCGAATATGGCCGTGTTCATGCGCGGGAAAACCGTGGTGAACCTTAACTACACCGCCAGCGCTAGCGCGATCCAGGCCTCGCTAAAGAAGGCCGGGATCGAGACTGTTTTCACTTCCGCCCGCTTTCTCGAACGGCTACAACAACGCGGCATCGAGGCCGAGCAGATCCTGGCCGGTGTTCGTCTCCATAAATTGGAAGAACTCGGTGCTGGTGTATCGCAAGCTCGGCGGATCTTTACGTTGCTGCAAGCCGTGGTGTTGCCGCGGCGCGTGCTGCGCGAGCTGTACTGCAAGCGTGTGCCACTCGAAAGTCCGGCGGCGATTCTGTTTTCCAGCGGCAGCGAAGGCGAGCCCAAAGGCGTGGTCCTGTCTCACCGCAATATCATGGGCAACATCAAGCAGATTTCAGACATGATCAATACGGAAGAAACCGACGTGATGATGTCTACGTTGCCGTTGTTCCATGCGTTTGGCCTGACCGCGACGACTTTAACGCCGCTGGTCGAGGGTATCCCGATGATTTGCCATCCGGATCCCACTGACGCGGTGAATATCGGCCGAGCGATCGCGACCTATCGCGCGACGGTTTTGATGGGCACTTCGACGTTCTTGCGGCTCTATACCAAGAATCCGCGGGTTCATCACTTGATGTTTGAGTCGTTGCGGATTGTCGTTTCCGGAGCGGAAAAACTCGCCTCCGATGTGCGCGAAGCGTTCAAGCTGAAATTCACCAAGGAAATCTATGAAGGCTACGGGGCGACGGAAACGACACCGGTGGCCAGTGTCAACATTCCCGATCGCCTCGATACGACCTTCTGGAAAGTGCAGTTCGGGAACAAACCTGGCACGGTCGGCATGCCGCTGCCGGGGTCAAGTTTTCGCATTGTCGATCCGACTTCGCTGGAGCAATTACCGACCGGTGAAGATGGGTTGATCCTGATCGGTGGCACCCAGGTCATGCTCGGCTATCTAGGCGAACCCGAACGCACGGCACAGGCGATCGTCGAAATGGACGGTTTGCGCTGGTATAAAACAGGTGACAAGGGACATCTGGACGGAGATGGTTTTCTGACCATCGTCGATCGCTATTCGCGCTTCGCGAAACTCGCCGGCGAGATGGTGAGCTTGACCGCGGTCGAAGAGCAAGTGCGACGCGTGGTCGGTGATCCGGATCTGGATGTCTGCGCGATCAACCTTCCGGAAGCGAAGAAAGGCGAACAAATTCTGCTGCTAGTGGTGGGGCGCGAGGACCTCGATGGCTTGCGCAAGGCATTAATCGAAGCAGGGTGTAATTCACTAACGATCCCGAGCGAGTATCGCGCGGTAGAGGTTATCCCGAAACTCGGCAGCGGCAAGACCGATTTCACCGCTGCACGAGCGCTCGCCGAGTCCGTGTTGTGAGGCAGGCGCAACCGCTCGCCGGACCTCACTAGACTAAACGCCCCGCTTGATAGTCTCGCATCGCTTGCTCGATTTCCTGCCGGGTGTTCATTACGAACGGACCATACTGCACGATGGGTTCGTGCAGGGGTTTCCCGCCGATGAGCAGACATCGCGCGGCACCACTGCCGGCGTGCAGCTCGATCACATCACCCTCACCCAGAATTGCCGTTGTAGCATTAGGGACGGCCTGACCCGCGAGCGAGAGCGATCCCTCAAAAATGTAGCTCAGAAAATTATGACCTTCGGGTATTGGAATTATCGCTTTCCCATTCGCGGGTAGCGTCACATCAAGATAGATCGGATCGGTACTACCCCCGCAGATCGGACCCTCAACCTGCATTTCCGGTAACGCAAGGTTCCCGGCGATCACGCGTACCACGGTGCCGTTCGGCAATTCGACGCGGGGAATGTCGGACGCGGGGATATCGCGGTAACTGGCGGGTTTCATTTTTTCGCCCGCCGGCAGGTTAATCCACAGTTGGAAGCCACGCAGCCGGCCCCCGGTCTGTTGTGGCATCTCCGAGTGAATGATGCCGCGTCCCGCGGTCATCCATTGGACTCCGCCGGCCATTAAGTCACCGCGATTACCAAGGTGATCTTCGTGCAACATGTGCCCATCAAGAATATAGGTCACGGTTTCAAAGCCGCGATGCGGATGCGCCGGGAAGCCCGCGATGTAATCGTTCGGATCGTCCGAGGAAAACGCATCCAACATTAACAGTGGGTCTAAACGCGCACCTGGTTGCGCGCCCAAGGCACGCCGTAACCGAACACCGCCCCCGTCCTGAGTATCGATCGCCGGAAGGAGTTGAGTAATTCTGCGCGGTGTCATCAGTGTGTCCTTAATAGCTTGAGATAAAGTTCACGATCGATGTTCCCTCCGCTCAAAATCACCGCGACCCGCTGACCACGCTGGCGGTTGCGCTCCTGCAGCAAGCCTGCGAGCGCGGCCGCGCCAGCGCCTTCGGCGAGCGAGTGGGTGTCTGTAAAGTAAGCCTGCATCGCCTTAACGATCTCTCGCTCACTGACTTGTAGGATCCTCGCGGCTCCGCGTTGGATTTCCGCGAAGGCATCCTCGGCAGGGATTCGGCAGGCCACGCCGTCAGCCAAGGTCGTCGCGGTTGGGGTCGTTATGATCCGGTTCGCGGCGAACGACAAAGCGTAGGCCGGCGCATTTTCCGCAACGACGCCAATAATCTCGGTCGCGAGTCCCAACAGATCACGCACCCGAATCAAGCCAGAGATCCCACTGCCAATACCGATAGGACAGTACACAGTAGCGAGTGCCGGAACTGCGCTGAAGAGTTCTAGCGCGTAAGTGGCGACCCCGACCACGAGATCCCGATGAAACGCCGGCACCATTTCCAGTTTTCGATCCACCGAGAGTTGCAATGCGAATTCGCGCGCGGCGTCGAAGTCCTCGCCGTGCTCGATGAGTTCCGCGCCGAGGGCGCGCATCGCCGCGTTCTTTTCCTGACTATTTCCCCGCGGCACCACGATCGTGACCGGGACACCATGGATCCCGCACGCCAGCGCGAGACTTTGCCCGTGGTTCCCACGGGTCGCGCTCACCAGGCCGGCGCTGTGCCGACCTTCAGCCTTGAAGCGATGCAAGTAATAAAGGCCACCCCGTAATTTGAAGGCGCCGATAGGCGTGTGATTCTCGTGCTTGACCCAGACTTCGCACGCGGCGCGCGCACCGAGCAGCGGCCATGCGTACTGCGGGGTGGGCGGCAGAGTCGGTCGGATTATCGCGCTCGCGGCTTGAATTTCGGCTAAAGAGATCGAGTTCATTGCCGCACGCTAGAGTATTCGCCACGGCTGGGTCAACAGCGCTGCGCGATAAATCTCAAGGTATTCGCGTGCGCTGTGGGTCCACGATAAATCTTGTGCCATGCCATTGTGCTGGAGCATTTGCCAGGTCTTTGGCGCGTGAAACGCCTGCAGCGCACGAAGAATGGTCGCCCGCAATTCGCCGCTATTCGGTGAGTCGAAGACAAAGCCCGTAGGTAATGGTCCATCGGCATCGCGCACGCTATCGGCGAGGCCACCAGTGCGGCGCACTATTGGCACCGTGCCGTAGCGCAAGCTATAGAGCTGCGATAACCCACAGGGTTCGAATCTGGACGGCATTAGAAATGCGTCCAGTCCGGCGAACATCGCATGCGACAGTTGGGTATCGAAGCCGATCCGATACCCGACGTCAGTTGGGTACGTGTTGCCTAGCTCGCTTATCCGCCGTTCCAGCTCGGGTTCTCCGCTGCCAAGGAACACCCATTGGATGGGCTGACCGACAAGGGTTGGGAATACGTCAAGAATGAGATCGATGCCTTTTTGCTCGACAAGGCGGGTTACGGTCCCGATCAGAAACTGGCGGTTTAGGCGGGTCAATCTCGACTTCGTTTGCGCTCTTCTCGCTCCTTGCGTTTGGCGCGCTCTATATCAACGCGATCAAGATCTTTTTCGATCTCATCCAGGCGTGCGTCGACCCGCATGCGTTGGTAATGCGAGATGTTGTCAACGGCTTGCGCCAGCTTAAGCTGTTCCGCCGCGAGTTCGATTTCTCCGACCACACGATAGTACTCAGAGAGATCGTAGTGGGAATTGACCACATCACCCGTTTTTTCTTCGGCTTCCGCCAGTAATTTGAAAAAGCGCGGATCACGATTCTCGGTGGAACCAAAATCGCGCAAAATCTGGCGCGCTTCAGCCGGATCGCCGGTATTGGTCAAGAGGCTTACATAGCCGTAAATGGCCGCGCGACTATCGGGGTTTTTGCGCCGTGCGCGATCGAATAGCTCCAAGGCGAGAGCAAGCTTTCCCGCTTGCTGTTCGATGCGTGCCGCGGCAATTTGGAACGCCGCGATATTGGGTTGTTCGTGCAAGAGTTTGCCCAGTTCGATACGCGCCTTTTCAAAATTTCCGGCTTCGCTTAAGGCGAGCGCATAGCCATAGCGCGCGGCGGTTTCATTGCGATAGGTTCCGTCACGAAGCGTAGTTTCGTAATAGGTTTTGGCTTGCGCCGGATCCGCCGCGCTCATTACGTTGAGCTTCTGCCATATCAGCAGGTATTCGTAGCTATCCTCGCGCACCACCTTCGAATTCATTTTTTCAGCACGTTCGCGAGCCTCGGCGATGCGGTTGACGGTCACCGGATGTGAGCGCAGATATTCTGGGATTTCCTCCGGATCGGTATAACGATTTGCCAATTGCAAACGCTCAAAGAATTTCGCCATCGCCATGGTGTCGTAGCCGGCGGTATTGAGCAGTTCGATGCCAATACGATCTGCTTCCTTCTCGTTCGCGCGGGTAAAGTTAATTTGGTACTGCTGCGACGCGGCCCCAATTGCAGCGAGCGCGCCGAGCCCGGCCTGGGGATCGATCGCGGCAAGTATGATTGCGCCGAGGTAGGCCGCCATCGTTGGCAAACTCATTTTGCCGGCCGCCTCGATCATGCGTGCGCCATGACGCTGCGTCAGATGCGAGACTTCGTGCGCGAGAACCGAGGCGAGTTCGCTTTCGCTATTCGAGCCCAGGATCAATCCCGAGTGTACGCCGATGTAGCCACCGGGAACCGCGAAAGCGTTAATCACTGAACTTTCGACGACAAAGAAATTGAAATCGCCGTAGTAACCCGACTCGCGTCCCAGGGTCATTCCGATTTTTTGAATATAGTCCTCAACCTCTTCATCGGTGACGAGTGGCGCATTGCGGCGCATTTCCCGCATGAATCCCTGGCCGAGCAGTCGTTCCTGCTCGGGGGAAATGTAGGCACCAGCGGAATCTCCAAAGTCGGGGAGTTCCGAAAGATCGATTTCATCATGCTCGGTGAGTGGGCCGAGATCATCTTCGGCGTAGAGCGGTACCGCGAGAGCTGCCAGCACAAGGCCGATCAGACCTACCCGATTACTCAATGCATAAGCTCCAATTAATTGCCGGGTCGCCGCGCTAAATTCTATACGAGGCGGCGCTGGTGCAACCATGGTTAGTTGACGAAGCGGTTTTCAGTAACCAAGGACGCCGGATACGATGCAGCTTTAAGGGCATCGAATGAAACCGTAAGGACACTGAACAATGACTGCACAAAATGCTTTCTACGCACAATCCGGTGGCGTTACCGCCGTAATCAACGCCAGCGCCTGCGGCGTACTGGAAACGGCCCGGCAGCACCCCGGTCACATTCGCCAAGTCTATGCTGGGCGCCATGGCATTATTGGTGCACTCACCGAAGACCTCATCGACACCTCGCTAGAGCCGGTTGATGCGATCTCGGCGTTGCGTTACAGCCCCTCGGGTGCGTTTGGTTCTTGTCGCTACAAGCTAAAAGGATTGGACGAAAACCGCGCGGAATACTCGCGCTTGATTGAAGTATTTCGCGCGCACGACATTAGGTATTTCTTTTATAACGGCGGCGGTGATTCGGCCGATACGTGCCTAAAAGTGTCGCAATTGGGTGCCGCGCTCGGTTATCCCGTACAGGCGATACATATCCCGAAAACCGTCGACAACGATTTACCGATGACCGATACCTGCCCTGGGTTTGGATCGGTCGCGAAATATGTCGCGGTATCGATCCGTGAGGCTGGATTCGATGTCGCGTCGATGGCAAAAACTTCGACCAAAGTGTTTGTCATGGAAGTGATGGGGCGCCATGCAGGTTGGATCGCGGCCGCCGGGGGGCTCGCACACGAAGCTGCGGAAGACGCGCCACATTTGATCCTCTTTCCTGAAATTACGTTTGACGAAGAAGCGTTTTTAGAAAGGGTTGACGTTTGCGTGAGAACCCATGGCTATTGCGCAATTGTCGTGTCCGAAGGGATAAAGAACGCGGCCGGCCAGTTTGTCGCCGAAGCGGGTACCCGCGACGCTTTCGGCCACGCCCAATTGGGAGGCGTCGCGCCGGTGGTTGCGCAGTTGGTGAAGGATCGACTCAAGTACAAATATCACTGGGCTGTGGCGGATTATCTCCAGCGCGCGGCTCGGCACATCGCTTCAAAAACAGATGTTGAACAAGCGTATGCCGTCGGTAAGCACGGCGTAGAGCTCGCCATCGCCGGCAAAAACGCGGTGATGGCCACTATCGTGCGCACCGCGGACGAGCCGTATCAATGGACAGTGGGAGAAGTCGACTTGGCCAAAGTAGCCAACGTAGAACGCAAGATGCCGCGTGACTACATTACCCCGGACGGGTACGGGATCACCCCGGCCTGCCGTCGCTACCTCAAGCCGTTAATCCATGGCGAGGACTATCCTCCCTATCACGATGGCCTGCCTCAATACGTGAAACTTCAAAACATCGCCGTGCCGAAAAAGCTCGCCGCGGCTTTCAAAGTGAGCTGATTCCCGCGTAAACTCGCGCGGCTCGACGCCGCGCTGGGGGGCGGGTCGAACCTAACCTGTGGGCCTGCGGCCCGCTACTCATACCCATCACAATGAGGATGAACTCATGTCCTATTTAGGATTTTCGATTCTGTGCGGCTTTCTCGCTATCGGCTACGGCGTGTGGTCCGTGCGTTGGATCCTGGCGCAACCCGACGGCAACGAACGCATGCGGGAAATCGCGGCGGCAATTCAGCAAGGCGCCTCCGCCTACCTGAACCGACAATACATGACCATCGGAATGGTCGGTGCAGTCCTCTTTGTCGCACTGTGGGTATTGCTAGAACGCTTCACCGCGATCGGTTTCTTGATAGGGGCCGTCCTGTCCGGCGCGACCGGTTTTATCGGAATGAACGTCTCGGTCCGTTCGAATGTGCGTACTGCTCAGGCCGCCCATGAGGGCATGGCCGCCGCGTTGGCGGTGGCCTTCCGCGGTGGCGCGGTGACCGGCATGCTCGTGGTGGGGCTCGGCTTACTTGGGTGCGCCGGCTATTACCTGCTGGCGCCTTCCTTGCTCGGTGCCGACCAAGATCAGACCTTACAGGGTCTAGTCGGTCTTGCTTTTGGTGGCTCGTTAATCTCGATCTTCGCGCGCTTAGGTGGCGGTATCTTCACTAAAGGCGCGGATGTCGGTGCAGATCTCGTCGGCAAAGTAGAAGCTGGCATCCCGGAAGATGACCCGCGAAACCCGGCCGTGATTGCCGACAATGTCGGGGATAACGTAGGCGACTGCGCCGGTATGGCCGCGGATCTGTTCGAAACCTACGCGGTGACCGTGGTCGCGACCATGGTGCTTGGTGGATTGATGATGGAAAAGCTCGGGGTCGGCGAGAACGCGATCCTGTATCCCTTAGTTCTTGGTGGTGCCTCCATCATCGCCTCGATCATCGGTACTTTCTTCGTCAAGGCGCCCGATCAGAAAATCATGAAAGCCTTGTATAAAGGTGTCATCGTTTCGGGGGTGATAGCCGCGGGAGCGTTTTACTTCATCAGCGAAAAAATGATGGGCGAGCACGCGATGAGCTTGTTTTATTGCTCGTTAGTCGGACTCGTGCTCACCGGCGTGATCGTGTGGATTACCGAATACTACACCGGGACCGATTATCCGCCGGTCAAGCACGTCGCGTCGGCGTCGCAAACCGGCCATGGGACCAACATCATTGCTGGTCTCGGTGTGTCGATGCGCTCAACAGCCTTACCTGTATTGGCCGTGTGTGCCGCGATCTATGCGGCGTTTGCAATGGGCCAACTGTACGGGATTGCGATCGCGGCGACCGCGATGCTGTCGATGACCGGCATGATCGTCGCGCTGGACGCTTATGGGCCGATCACCGATAACGCTGGCGGGATCGCCGAAATGGCCGAGCTGCCGAAAGAGATCCGCAATATCACGGATCCTTTGGACGCAGTAGGAAATACCACTAAGGCTGTGACCAAAGGTTATGCAATAGGCTCCGCCGGTTTAGCGTCGTTGGTGCTCTTCGCGGACTACACCCATAAACTCGAAGAAGCCGGCAAGGTCGTAACCTTCGATTTGTCCAACCACATGGTCATCATCGGGCTGTTTATCGGTGGCATGGTGCCGTATCTATTCGGCGCGATGGCCATGGAAGCGGTAGGCCGTGCTGCGGGTGCTGTGGTCAATGAAGTTCGCCGTCAGTTCAAAGAGATCAAAGGCATTATGGAAGGTACCGCGAAGCCGGATTACTCGCGGGCTGTCGACATGCTCACTCGCTCGGCGATCAAGGAGATGATTGTGCCGTCGCTCCTGCCGATCCTGGTGCCGGTAATTGTAGGCATTGCACTAGGGCCTGAAGCGCTCGGCGGTGTGTTAATGGGTACCATTGTCACAGGGCTGTTTGTCGCGATCTCAATGACCACCGGTGGTGGTGCGTGGGACAACGCCAAAAAATATATCGAAGATGGACACTTTGGCGGCAAGGGTTCGGAGACCCACAAAGCGGCAGTCACCGGCGACACCGTGGGCGATCCGTACAAAGACACCGCCGGCCCGGCAGTCAATCCATTGATTAAGATTATCAATCTTGTGGCCTTGCTGATCGTGCCATTGCTCTAGGGTTCAGTCGTTTTTTTTAACATTTAGACGCCCCCAACGCGGGGCGGTCTTTTTTGCACGCGTCGAGCGAGGTATTGCAAACTACATCTTGTGCTCCATAGTCTCCACTAGCTCTATATGGAGTCGGCGACAACCCTTCGAACGTCCTACCTCGTACCAGTTACCAACCCTCCTCACTGCAAACTAATCCAAGCGGGTGATAGACGCTCGTGAGTGATTTTTCTCCAATTACCCTCGAACGAAATAAATTAAAGCCCACCGAAGGCGTATGCGTGTGGGGCGCCAGCGAGTCCCCCGGCGCCCCACACGACGACGCTTGACGGTCGGGCTTAGAAAAATAACGACGCCCAAGGGGGGTAGTACTCAGTGATTCAACCATCGCCAGCGGCGGCGGTTTCGCGCCTGCCATCGCGCGCGCAGCTTGCGTCAGCCTTGCGCCGCCACGCCAAACCGAAAACCTCCATTGGGGTTAGCCTCGTTCTAACCGATCTCGCGCTTTACGCGTGCGGCGTGATCGGTGTGCTGCTCCTTCCGGCTCTGTGGATGAAAGTCGCCGCTGGAATTTTCGCTGGACTTAAAATTTCCAACTTATTGACCCTGGCGCACGATGCCTCACACGGCAGCCTCACGCACAGTCCCCGCCTAAATTGGATTCTTGGCACCTTGGCCATCACGCCAGGGCTCTTTAACTACCGTATTTGGTGCTACGAACATAATGTACTGCACCATCCCGCGACCAACGGCGAACACTACGATTCGTACCAGCCGTTCTCGAAAGCCGAATTCGACCAACTACCGAAAGTCCGGCAATGGGCCGAGCGCTTTTATCGCTCGACTCCGCTGGCGCTCGTGAACTTCGGGGTTTATTTCTTGATCCACCGCTGGTGGCGAGTGAAGCTCTTTCCGCGCAAATGGTTACCGCTCATGTACCACGCTTCGGCTTGGCGGCATTTCGTCTTTCAGATGACCTATGTAGCGGCCCTTCTGGGTGCGTTGCTGCTGGCTCCTCTGTACACCTCAACCACCAGTGCGACCGCTGTGTTGCTTGGCTTTGTGCTGCCGTTTTTTGTGTGGATGATTCTCGCGGGATTCACACTGTACATTCAGCACACGCATCCGAATATTCCATGGTTCCGAGGGTCTCTTGATCGTGAAACTCTCCACGGCGCCTTACTCTCCGTCAATTTGAAAATACCGGCGCTGATCTCGCAAACAATCCACAACATCTACGCGCACCCGGTGCATCATCTAGTACCGGCGATCCCGTCCTATCAGCTACTAGACGCTCAACACGAGCTGGAAGAACGCCTCAATGGCCATGCGACCGTGGTGCCGTTTTCGATTCGCACCTTGGTTAGGACCATGCGGACCTGCCGGTTGTACGATTTTAACCTACACCGCTGGCTGGATTTCGACGGTACGCCGACCTCGCCCAGTTCTTCACTTTTAGCCTAAACCGCGAGCCAATGGTGGATACCCGCGCGATTTAACAGGGCGAGAGTCTCTGCGAGCGGCAAGCCGACGACATTCGAATAGCTTCCTTCGATTCGTTCGATCAGGGCACCGCCAAGCCCCTGGATCCCGTAGCTGCCTGCTTTGTCAGACGGTTCACCGCTCGCCCAATAAGCAGCCACTTCCCGAGTGGTGAGATTGCGGAACAAGACTCGCGTGCGGACGCATACCGTTAGCTCCGTGGGATGAGTGAGTGAGACTCCGGTATAGACCTCGTGCCAGCGACCGGATAATCGAAGTAGCGTGTGGAGCGCGTCGTCGCGATCCTTAGGCTTGCCAAAAATTTCATGCTCGAGCGCGACACAAGTATCCGCGGCGAGCACACAATCCGTCCCGGCGCTGACTTCACCACCAGCAGCGGCCTTCGCACGCGCGAGTCGTGTGACATAGGCTTCGGGCGGCTCATCCGGAAGGCGCGACTCGTCGATCTCGACATCGACAAGTTCGAACGCCACTCCCAGCGCCTGTAACAACTCAGCACGTCGCGGCGAGCGCGAGGCCAGGCGCAGTGTTGGGCTAGCGGAATCGTTCACAGCGTTCAACTCGCTACGCGCGATGGTACGGGTGGCCTTGCAACCACGACCATGCTCGATAGAGCTGCTCAAGCACGATGACGCGTACCAATTGGTGCGGTAGGGTTAAGCGCGACAGCGCCCATGTGTGTACGGCAGCGGCACGAACTTCTGGCGCGAGTCCTTCTGCGCCCCCGACCACGAATACCACATCTTGCGCGGCCTCCCGCCACTGCGTTAGACGCTCGGCGAGTTCAGTAGTGCTCCACTGTTCACCCCGCTCGTCCAGTGCGACGACGATCGATCCGGGGCCGATGGCGCGAAGGATCACAGTGCCTTCCTTGCTGCGTTGCTGCTCAGGCGTCGCCGCGTTGGTAATGGGTGAAAGCTCACGGCATTTAAGCGCGATCTTTCCCTGTAAGCGCGCGAGGTATTCGTCACTGGCGCTGGCGACCCACCCGGCGGGGCGCTTACTGACACATAACAACTCGAAGCGCATGGACGCTCGGCGCTAGGCTTCGAGCTCTGCACTCACTCGGCTTTTGCGGCTCCGCGGGAGTGGTTCCCAGAGCTTTTCTAATTGATAGAACTCGCGTGTTTCAGCTTGCATGACGTGCACGATGACATCGCCGAGATCCACTAACACCCATTCCGACGTTTCTTCACCTTCGACGCCGATTGGTTTCTGTTTAAGCGCGCGCGCCGCATCGGCGACATGACCGGCAAGGGCTTGAACTTGCCGCGACGATCGGCCGGTTGCGATCACCATGTAATCCGCCATGCTCGTGAGTTTGCGCACATCGAGCACGGTGATATCGACGGCTTTGCCGTCATTTAGGGCCTGGGTGGCCGCTGTGACTAGCTGCTTGGGCGTGACAGCCATAGGCTGGTTTCTCTCTTAAGGTTGATATAACCGGTGTTGAGCAATGTACTCCACGACTCCGGGCGGCGTCAGGTGGGCAACACTGCGCCCAGCGCGGATCCGTGCGCGTAAATCCGTCGCGGAAATTGGCAGCAGCGGAATCGGTTGCAATAAAATGCGCCCGGCAAGCGCGGCTCGCAATGTTTGCGCGGAACTCGTTTGCACGCGGGTAAGCAAGGTCACCAGTTCGGGTGCTTCCGGTGCACTGAACCCCGGCCGCGTTGCAACGATCAGGTGTGCCACATCGAGCAGCTCTTGCCAGCGATGCCAGCGCGTTAATCCGTTTAACGCGTCCTGTCCGAGGATGAAGCAGAGCGAGTCCCGTGGCCGCTCGCGGCGTAGGGCATGGAGGGTGTCAATTGAGTACGAGACTCCGGTCCCGGCCAACTCGCGCGCGTCGATTTGCAAAGGACTGTCCGACACCGCTAAGCGCAGCATTGCCAGTCTATGTTCAGCACTGGCGCTCGGGGACTCGCGTAAATTTGGCAGGCGCGCAGGGAGCAAATAAATTTCGTCTAGCGAGAGTGCTTCGTAGACTTCGATCGCTGCTCGCAGGTGCCCACAATGCACCGGATCGAAGGTCCCACCGAGCACGCCGATGATATTCAACCGTTACTCGCGCACGTGTCCCGCGCCGAGGACTACCCATTTCTGTGACGTCAATCCTTCGAGACCTATCGGTCCGCGCGCGTGAAATTTATCGGTACTTATCCCGATTTCGGCACCCAATCCGTACTCAAAACCATCGGCAAAGCGAGTCGAGGCGTTGATCATCACAGAGCTAGAATCAACTTCGCGCAGAAAGCGCATCGCGCGTGAGAAATTTTCAGTCACAATGGCATCCGTGTGCTGTGAGCCATAGTACCGAATATGTTCTATCGCCGAATCGAGATCGGGCACGATGCGAATCGCTAAAATCGGTGCCAGGTACTCGGCGTACCAATCCTCTTCGGTAGCCACGGTAACCTTCGAATCCAGCGCGCGGGTTGCCGCACAACCGCGTAGCTCCACGCCGGCCGCGCGATATTGCGCGAACAATTCCGGCATGATTCGCGGCGCAACGGAATCCGCCAGAAGCAGCGTTTCCATGGTGTTGCAGGTGCCATAGCGCTGGCACTTGGCATTGAAGGCAATAGGCACGGCCTTGGCGAGATCAGCATCGTGATCGATATACACGTGACACACACCATCAAGATGTTTGATGACCGGCATGCGGGCCTCGCGGCTCACCCGCTCAATCAAGCCCTTGCCGCCACGCGGTACGATAACGTCCACTGCCGCTGGATTCTGCAGCAGGGCACCTACTGCCGCGCGATCGGTTGTCGCGACTACCTGCACTGCCGCCGGTGGTAGCCCCGCCGCCTCTAAACCTTGGGTAACGCAGGCCTGGATCGCCTGATTCGAGTGAATCGCCTCGGAGCCGCCGCGCAGAATCACGGCGTTCCCCGCTTTCAAACACAACGCGGCGGCGTCGGCTGTGACGTTCGGTCGCGCTTCATAAATAATCCCGACCACGCCCAATGGAACACGCATGCGACCCACTTGGATGCCGGATGGCCTGGCGCGTAAGTCTGTAATCTCGCCGATCGGATCCGCGAGTGTCGCGATTTCACGTACACCTTGCGCCATGCTGGCAATCCGCGCCGGTGTCAAGGTCAAGCGATCTCGCATCGCGTCATCGAGTTGGTTGGCCGCGGCGAGGTCGCGGGCATTAGCGGCAAGAATCTCCTCACGTTGCGCCTCGATCCGGTTCGCAATTTCGAGTAACGCGGTGTTCTTAGTGGCCGTGGTAGCACGCGCAACCGCGATCGCGGCAGTACGCGCGGCACGGCCGAGGTTCGCGATGTAAACCACGATCTCAGACGCCGACATGTTGTCATCATTGGGCATCGTCATTTTGTAATTTCCGATCGCCCCAACCAGGGGCCACCTGCAACGGCCAAGATCAAACTTTCGAGTTCACCCCACACGTCTCCGATCCCGATGCCCTTGATCAGCTGATCTAACCGGATACTCGCCTCGAGTAGGGCGGCGAGCCGCGCGACTGGATGACGTTGCAAGGCGCGCTTGATCAAGGTGTGGCGAGTCGCCCAAACATTATTCGCCGACAGCGCGGCGTCGATCGCCGTACCCGTGGCGCGGGCCGCCGCGACCCGGGTCAGGGTACGTAATTCTCGGTTAAGGCTCCACCCTATTACGATCGCATCAGTGCCTTCTTCGCGTAAGCCGCGCGCCATACGGACCGCGCGCGCGGCGTTACCGTCGAGCGCGGCATCAATGCATTGAAATACATCGTAGCGCGCGCTGTCGGCGATCGCGACCATCGCAGCGGCAAGATCTACCGTTTCCTTCGTCGTCAGCAACGCGAGTTTATCGATCTCCTGAGCCGCGGCGAGCAGATTGCCTTCCGCGCGTACCGCGATGAAGTCACTGGCTTCATCGCTTAAAGTAAGGCCGCTCCGCTCGGCGCGCAGAGTAAGCCAACGCTTGAATACGGAGAACTCGAGTTCGCGGCAAGCCACCACCGTGCCAAAGCGCTCGCAGGCTTTGAACCACGTTGATGCTTGGTGTTGGCGATCGAGTGACTCAGCCGTCAACAAATAGGTGTCGGGTGAGTTCGATACTGACACAAGCTCAGTGATGCACTCAGCGCCAATCTTGTCAGGTTTCTTGGTGCCTAGACGGATTTCTATTAAACGCCGATCGGCAAACAACGACAAATTCCCGGCGCTCGCCGTGAGCCCATTCCAGTCGGGTGATCCCGTGGCATCGAACACGATGCGCTCACTAAGCCCCTGCGAGCGCGCCGCGGCTCTCACGGCATCCGCGCTTTCAAGAGCCTGCAGTGGCTCGGGCCCGAACACGAGGTAACAGGTCGCGAGGCTCTCGCGGCTCAAATGTTCGCCGAGACGCTCAGGTTTTATTTGCATGTTTTACCAGACGCGAAAAATCGATCACCTCCAACCGAAAAATCAACGCCCGTGCCGCACCCTTCGCCAGCTCGTAACGAATCGTGGTGTCGATTTCTTCCGTACCGAGCAGCGAGGCTTCATCGAAAACGAAATCCTGTTCCCAATCTAGAGTCGTCGGCGCGGTAATCAGACTCCCATCAGGGTGGCGAACCGCGAATTCGACTTGGAGGCCGAGTTCCATTTCGCGCACTTTCCCCGTTTCATCGTCAACCGACAGTACGCGCCGGTCATACTGCTCGCGGCGAAGCTCGATTATTACGTCGGCTTGGCCCCCGCGCGGTACCACCGTGATCCCATTGAAGCGAAGCTGCTCAAGGAGCCAGGAACGCAAGTAAGAACTTGGATCGGTGACAACGATGGCGCTTTTAATTGGGAGTTTATTCCCTTGAGTTCCGCGCAAATACCAGCCGCCACAGGCCGTTAGCGCTAGCGTCCAGAGCACGACAAAAATGAGTCTCGCATGGCGACACCGCAGCTTCACGGTTCAGTCGATCACGATGTTCACGAGGCGGCCTGGAATCACTACGACTTTACGTACGGTGTGGCCCTGAAGATGACGTTGGACGTTGAGATCCGCCAGTGCCGCGGATTCCGCGACGGCGGCAGCGGCATCCGCGGCCACGACGACAATCCCGCGCTTCTTGCCGCTGACTTGGACGACCAATTCAATTTCGTCCCTGATTAGCGCGGTGGTGTCGACCTTCGGCCAAGGCGTGTCGAGCAGCGAATTCGCGGTATTACCGAGAGCCTCCCACAACGAATCCGCGCAGTGTGGGACGATCGGTGCCAGTAGTAGGACACAGGCTTCCAAACCCTCTTGTCGGACCCGATGAGTTTCAACCTCATGACCATTCAACCGTTGCAATGCGTTAACTAATTCCATCACTGCCGCGATCGCGGTATTAAATTTATACCGCCGCGATATGTCGTCGGTCACCTTGGCAATAGTTTCGTGGATTCGTCGCCGCACCGCTTTCAATTCCGGACTGAGCCCGTTTGCAGCGGCGGCCCCTATTGCCGCTTTTCGCGTGTGCTCAAAGGTTAAACGCCACAGGCCGCGCAGAAAACGGTAGGAACCTTCCACCGCACTGTCAGACCATTCCAAGGTCTGCTCGGGCGGTGCTGCAAACATCGTGTACAAACGAACCGTATCAGCGCCATAGCGGTCGATCAGAGTCTGCGGATCGATGCCGTTGTTTTTAGACTTCGACATTTTCTCCACCGGGCCGATCTGCACAGCCTTTCCATCGGCGGTGAGCTGCGCGCTGATCGCACGACCCTTGTCGTCGGTCGCGACCTCGACGGCGGTGGGACTAAAGTACGTGCGCTTGCCGTTCTCGGTATCCCGGAAGTAGGTTTCCTTGCAGACCATGCCCTGGGTTAGTAAGCGGGTAAACGGCTCGTCGCCGTGAGCGAGGCCGGCGTCGCGCATCAGTTTATGAAAGAAGCGTGCATACAGCAGATGTAATACCGCATGCTCAATGCCCCCGATATAGATATCCACGGGCATCCAGTATTTAGCACGGTAGTCAACCATCGCACTATCGCTATCCGGGCAACAAAACCGCGCGAAGTACCACGAAGATTCGAAAAACGTGTCAAAAGTATCGGTTTCGCGCCGCGCTGGCGTCGTGGTACCGGGTAGGGTGGTGGTGGTGAACTCCGGCATGCCCAACAGCGGCGATGCGACCCCCTGCCAAGCGACATCCTCGGGCAGCACGACCGGCAGCCGCTCCGGCGATTCTGGTACCAAGGTGTCCGTGTCGGTGTACACCACAGGGATCGGACAACCCCAGTAACGTTGCCGCGAAACCAGCCAATCGCGCAATCGATACTGGACTCGGCGTTCGGCGCGACCAGTTGAGGCAAGTTTCTCGGCGATAGCGTCGAACGCCTGTTTAAAATCGAGCCCGTCAAATTCTGCACTGTTGCCGAGCAGTCCTTTCTCGGTGAGCGCCACGTTGGCTATTCCAGGGTCCGCATCGGCCGCCGGAAAGATGACCTGCTTGATCGGTAAGCCATACAGCTTGGCGAATTCGTAGTCACGCTGATCGTGCCCAGGCACTGACATCACCGCACCGGTGCCGTAGCTCATCAGAACAAAATTCGCGACCCACACCGGCAGCAATTGCCCGGTCAGCGGATGTAGGACATTCACCCCCAGCGGCAAGCCAAGTTTCTCGAGCTTTTCGAACACGGATTCGGCAGTCGACATTTGGGCACAGGCGGCGAGGAACGCTGCGATTTCATCGTTCCCTTCGGCCATCTGTTTCGCGATCGGGTGTTCGGGCGCCACGGCCATGTAGGTCACCCCGAACAAGGTGTCCGGGCGAGTAGTGAAAACCTCAAGTGCATCGCCGCCACTCTCTAATTCGAATCGGATCGACAGGCCCTCCGAGCGCCCGATCCAATTACGTTGCATCGTTTTAACTGGTTCAGGCCAGCCTTCCAGCCGATCGAGATCAGTGAGCAATTCATCCGCGTAGGCAGTAATACGCACGAACCACTGCGGGATTTCACGACGCTCAACTAGCGCGCCAGAGCGCCACCCGCGGCCCTCGATAACCTGCTCGTTGGCCAGCACTGTTTGATCAATCGGGTCCCAGTTCACCACGGCGGTTTTGCGATAGACCAGTCCGCGGGCGTAAAGCTGGGTAAAAAACCACTGTTCCCAGCGGTAATAGGTGGGATCACAGGTCGCCAATTCCCGTGCCCAGTCATAGCCGAATCCTAGCCGCTGCAGTTGCCCACGCATGTAGTCGATATTTGCGCGCGTCCAGCGCGCCGGCGGGATATTGTTCTCGATCGCGGCGTTCTCAGCAGGAAGCCCGAAAGCGTCCCAGCCCATGGGTTGAAGCACGTTCTTGCCTTGCATCCGCTGGTAGCGGGCGATTACATCACCGATGGTGTAATTCCGCACATGCCCCATATGAAGGCGGCCGCTGGGGTACGGAAACATGCATAAGCAATAAAATTTCTCGCGGGCCGGATCTTCGCGGACTGCAAAGCTCTGGGCTGCCTGCCAACGAGCTTGGAGCTGTGGCTCGATCGCGCTTGGATTGTAGCGTTCGTCCATTGTCGGTAAGCCTACCGAGTCATCTCGAATTTTCCTGCCCCTGGCCGCGCATTCGTGGCGCTAACTTGGGCCACATTTCCACGAGGGCGGAAATTAACGCGGTCGCATGAGTTGCGAAGGGAATCAGGAATTTTCATTGCAGAACAGCGAATTAAACGGGCCGCGAGGATAACCCAGCCTCGCCCATTCTGTCCCGCAAAAAAAACGCCGAACCGGAAAAGACCCGGGCCGGCGTTAGCGCTACAACGCGCTAGGAGGGTTCGAGGTTTAAGGAGCCGCTTTTGCGGCAGTCAGGCGTTCCCGGTTCTTTTCGATAGTGGCGGTCCCGATCCCTTTGACGAGTCCGAGATCATCGACCACTGAGAAAGGGCCATTCTCAGCGCGGTATTCCACAATGGCAGCCGCTTTGGCGGGTCCAATCCCCACCATTACTTCCGCAAGGGTCGCCGCATCGGCCGAATTGATGTCGATTGTCGACTCGGCATGCGCCAGTTGTAGCGCGCCCCCGAGCAATAAGGCCCACGTATTTTCGTAATTTGGACATGTTGGTTTCTCCATCCTTGTTGAATTAAGTCCTTCCTTGAGTCGCTTCTCGCAATCCTGCGAGGGACGAGCGCAGAATACTGTGAAGCGTTTCGAGCCGCCAAACGCGGTTTAAGTGTTTGGCTGAGAGGAAATAAGGACGATATCCCGAGAACGTGGCGGGGAAAAAGCGCGAGACCTAGAAGCAGCCTTTTCATCTGCATGTCACATTTGTCTAGTGGAATGGCCGACATGATGATACTCAAGATCTAGTGGGAAATTGATAACGATGAGCCAACACATTCTGATCGTGGACGACGAAGTGGCGATTCGGCAGATGCTCGGATTCGCGCTGGCCGGCAATGGGTATCGCTGCGTTGAAGCAAGCAACATTGATGAAGCCCAGACCTGCATAGGGGACGTGCGACCGGATTTGATTCTGCTCGATTGGATGCTGCCAGGAATAAGCGGAGTTGATTTCGCGCGTCGCCTCAAACGGAATCCAAAAATGGAAGGGATTCCAATCATCATGCTCACCGCCAAGGGCGAGGAAGTTGACAAGATTAAGGGCCTCGACAGCGGGGCTGATGACTACATCACGAAACCCTTTTCGACCCGCGAATTGCTCGCGCGGGTGCGTGCGATATTGCGCCGCTCGAAAGTGGACGAAGATGCTGATCTGCTTGTCGCCGGGCCGATCCAGCTCGATCTGCGCACCCATCGTGCAATGGTCCAAGAAAAAATAGTCGATTTCAGCCCGACCGAATTTCGCTTACTGCAGTTTTTTATCACCCACACCGAGCGCGTGTATAAGCGCAGCCAACTTTTAGACGAAGTCTGGGGTAACGAAGCCTACATCGAAGAACGCACGGTCGATGTGCACATCCGACGCTTGCGCAAGTTGCTGGAGCCCTATGGCTGCGACTGGATGATTCAAACCGTTCGCAGTGTGGGCTATCGGTTTTCCGAACAGAAAGACTAACCTGCCCCTGCTCGCGAGCGCGTGCTCGATTCCTGATTTCGCGCGATAATCCCACGCAATGAACCGCCCGGTTGAAAATACATCGCTAGAAGCTACGCAGCGGGCTTCGCCGTGTTGAGCCGAGACCTCTGGCGGTTAATTGGGATCCTATTCATGGCCCTCGTCATTGGCGGCGTGAGTGGCCATTATTTCGCGGCGCTTTTAGTGGCCGCGCTGCTCTATATCGCCTGGCTCCATCGTAATCTCGGTGCCCTGCTCGCCTTCCTTCGCAACACCCAGGATCACACCGTACCGGAGCCACCCGGGGTGCTCGAGGATATCGCGCTCGAGATCGATTACCTGCGTGAGCGCCATAAAAAGCGCAAGAAAAAGCTTGCGAGCTATCTCCAGCAATTCCAGCAAGCCACCCGTGCGCTACCGGACGCTACGGTGGTACTTAGCGAAGACGGTGCGGTGCGCTGGGCGAACGAAGCCGCAGCCCGGCATCTGGGGGTGCGCTGGCCCGAGGACTTAGGGCAGCGAATTACAAATTTGATCCGGTTGCCAAAGGTGCGCGATTTCATCACCGAGCACGTGCACGCGTCCGCCATCGAAATTCCGTCACCGACCGACGCAAACCGTTTCTTAAGCGTGCTCCTCGCGCCCTACGGCAAAAATCAATTTCTCTTTGTCGCGCGCGACATCACCGATCTCCACCGCGCCAATCAGATCCGAAGTGATTTCGTCGCGAATGTTTCCCACGAGCTACGAACACCGATCACGGTGTTTCGGGGGTATCTAGAAACGCTCGTTGATCAGCGCGAACAGGCGCCAGTGGCCTGGCAGCCAGCCCTAGACCAATTGAATGCACACGCCAATCGCATGCAGACTTTAGTAGAAGAGTTGTTACTGCTGTCGCGCTTGGAACAGGAAGACCACGTCGACGACCCTGAGCCTGTATTGGTCAGCGAAATACTCGGTGAAGTGCTAAAAATGGCGCGCGACATCAGTGCGAATCGAGAACACTTCTTTTCGCTAGAAGTCGATCCGCAATTGGAGATCCTGGGTTCTCGGTTCGAACTAACGAGCGCGATTTCGAATCTCGTTTTTAATGCGGTGAACTACACCTCGGCACGCGGCGTAATTCAATTGCGCTGGTATCAAAATGATGAAGGTGCGCACCTTGAAGTGCAGGACAACGGCATAGGCATCGACAACGAAGACCTAGAACGGATTACAGAACGGTTCTATCGCGTCGATTCCTCGCGCTCACGTGGCCAGGGTGGGACCGGTTTGGGGCTCGCGATCGTCAAACACGTGCTGGTTCGGCACGGTGCGACCTTGACGATTAAAAGCGAACTCGGAGAAGGCAGCACCTTCCGATGCGACTTCCCGCTCACGGCCATCGCACCTCAAGCCGTACTTGCCTTGTCGCAACCCGCGTAACGCCGTGGCCTCGCGCCACTCCCCGCCAGAAGCGACGCCGATTCCGGAAGTGCAAATTCGATCATGATAGAAACACGCATCGGATTAGGCCTAACGGTCATTATTCTATTGAGCGGATGCGCGACTAGCCCCCCGCGGTCTGCCACTACGATTTCCGCGGGCGTCGCGATGCCGGTGGAAGCGCCCGACCGGCGGTGGTATTCGAGCTGCTTTCGCATGCCATTCGATAAACAAGGCGAACCGGTGTGGGCGACTGACCTCGTCATCGCGGATCGGATCGTGGCGCCGATTCTGCAGACTCATGCCCGCGATATCACACTATGGCGATTTCACCGCCGCGCGGCAGCGGATGCTGCCGGCCATCAATTCAGCCTACTCGTATTCACCCAGCCGATGGTCTACGCCGCCATCCAACAAGCCATAGAGGTTTCGCCAGCGGTAGAGAGCCTGAAAGCGAGCGGACACCTGCGTGAGATTCGACATGACTGCCAGCGTGCCGGGCAGGCTAATGGAATTGCAGCGACCATTGATCAGCAGTGGGACCCGGTGCTGCAACGCGCGTGGCCCTATTTCATCATGGGCGTGAGCGCGAGCTGGCTCGCGATGGTTCAGGAACTCGCGCTAGGGATTGAAGCCAACTCTACTGAGTTGATCGACGCTTATAGATCGGTCGACGCGCAAATCACGAAGCTGTGGGGTCTGCAAGGACAGCACGCGTTTCTGCATCACCTCAACGGGATCTACGGTTACAGGCCGCTGTCGATCCAACACTGGATGCAATTCTGACTGCGCCTGGCTAAGACAAGCCAACCACCGGCACCAATGCGCCGTGAATCGCGGCGGCGGAATCGGATCCCAAAAAGCAGACCACATTGGCCAGATCCCGCGGCTTAACCCATTTTGCGTGGTCGGCGTCGGGCATATCTTGGCGATTGCGAGGTGTATCGATAATACTCGGCAGCACCGCGTTGACGTTGACCCCTTGCGTGCGCAACTCCTTAGCCAAACTTTCAGTCAGGCGCATCACTACGCTCTTCGCGGCACAGTAGGCACTCATATTGGCTTGACCTTCGCGCGCGGACATCGCTCCGATGTTCACGATGCTGCCACGGTTCTGTTTAAGGAATATCGGCACCGCCGCGTGCATGGCATTCTGAGTAGTCGCGACATTGATCTTGAACATTGCATCCCATTCAGGAGAGGCTACTTCATAGGCGCTACCACCCATGGCGAAACCACCAGCGACATTGAACAGGACGTCGAAACCGCCTAGGTTTTCAAAACATTGTTCAGTGGCCACCTTGTCAGTCAAATCCAAGGTCTGGCGTTGCTCCCTCGCTAACGCTGGGGTGCCGTTGAACGCGAGATCAATCCCAATCACTTCAGCTCCAAGCTCGATCGCGCGAATCACGACCGCGCGACCCAACGTGCCGTTAGCCCCTGTGACCACTATTCGCTTGCCTGCCAGACTCATGTCGACGTTCCTAAAACTAGTGAAGCCCGAATGCCGCCGTTACGTTTTCGCTTAAAATTTTCCGTTGTGAACTTGGCGGCAACGGCGCGAGCATTTCGGTCAATTCATGCATGTATTCCGCGGTATGGTCTGGATGAGGGAAATCCGATGCCCAAAAGAATCGGTCATCCCCGATATACGGGATGATTCCAGCCACCGCACGTTCATCGGGATCGATCGAGACGTAACACTGCCGTTTGAAATACGTGCTCGGTAATTCCTTCAGCCCAGCTTTTGGCATCAATGGGCCTTGCGAGACGGCGTCCATCCGGTCGATGAGCTGCCCGATCCAACCCGCCTGCGATTCCAGAACCGCGACTTTGACCGTTGGAAAACGCTCAAAGATTTTGTAGTGAAACAACGAAGTGAACGCCTGCTGCATGCCCTGTGCAACGAGCACATCGAAATACCAGGTGAATTCAAAGGTCTCTTTTTGTGCGAGCTCTTCGAAACGCCGATGCACATCGAGCGAGGGTGGATCGACGGTCGGATGCAACGCCACGGGTGCGCCATGTTCTTGGGCGATCGCCCACATCCGCGCGTAGTCAGGGTGGCCGGGGGATTTTTTTGTCCACGTAAACGGATGGAAAAAAATTCCTTTGGCTCCCGCGCCCAGGGCGCGCTCGGTTTCTTTGGCGGCGAGCTCTGGATCAGACAGCGAGATGTGTGCAATCGGTACCAGTCGCCCTTTGGAATCTGAGCAGAAATCCATGATCCAACGGTTGTACGCCCGGGTGTAGGCTGCGGCGATTTCGGGCTCCCGCACTTCGGGTTCCCATAAGATCCCGAGGGTCGGATAGAGCACCGCTTTCGCGAGTCCTTCTTTATCTAAACGCTGCACACGCTCCGTTGGATCCATTGATCCGAAAGGCGCCGATTTCACGTACGAGCGTTCAGGCGACGGTAGGATGTCCGCCGCGCCCATGCCACCCAAAGTTCCGGCGAAGCCCGGCGGCATCAACGTCGAAGGCTTACCGTTGTATTCGAAGTATTCAAGGCCATCAGCGTTGGTGCGTAACCGGATCGCGCGATCGCGATAGGTTGGCTCAAGATATTTCTCCCACAGATCGGGCGGTTCAAGAATATGACCGTCTGCATCAATCGCGCCGCGAGTATCGACTGGGTATTTATCCAACCTTGCGCTCTCCCATGGAAGTTTATTTGGCGTGAGTTACGCCGCGTTCGCGACCTGCACTGGCGGCGTCGACTCACTGAGTTCGCGGGTCACGACCTCGTCCGGCAAATTGAAGGCACCCGCGAAGGCAGGATCCATCTCAGAATACTCCGGCCCGCCGCCCGGAGCAGGTTGCGGTACAGGGGTTTCGGACTGATACGGTGCTGGATTCTTATACCGTGCGAGCTCCTCGGGCGAGATCCCGTTGAGTTTGGCTACTTCGGGATCGATCCATGCCTCCGCATTGATCGCGGCGCGCGAGGTCGAAACTTCGAGCACCAGATTCTCGGGGCCGCCGAAGTAGATCGATTTGCAGAAACCGTGATCAAGGGGGCCGAGCACCCGCACGCCCTTGGCGCGGATCCGGTCACGCATTGCGTGGAGTTCGTCCTCTGTGTCGACGTTGAAGGCGAGATGTTGCATCACCCCGGGGGCGCAGGGCTTGACCGGGTTGCCGGCGTGCGAGATCCCGAACTGAGTGGGAATGTCTTTCACCGTTGGCGCGAACACGAATGCGACGGAACAGCTCGGATTCAATTCCATGAACGCATGAAAATACCCTTCGACGTTGTGCATCCAGTACAACGCCGTGAGCTTCATACCAAGGACGTCAGAGAAAAAAGCGATCTGCGATTTCACATCCGCGGTCATGAACGCGATGTGGTGGACGCCGTTTAATTGAGCCATACCGATTCTCCGATGAGTTGCCTTGCACAAAGCATATCCCGCAACGGAGCCGCTGTCTTTAGCCAGCGAATTCCGGCATGACTTCCTTGACGAATAAATCTTGGGATTCCTCCGACGAGGCGGCGAAGATGTAGTAGGTCACGCCGGTTTCCTTGATCCGTTTGTGTAGCTCACGCTTGGCTTCCTCTGGAGTTCCGAGGAGGCACACGGGTGCACGCTGTGCGGTCGGGAAATCCGGAAAACCGAGCTGAGTGGCGAGGTTTTGCAGTGCGGGATCGTTTTCTTTCCGCGACAGGCCAAGCAATAACAGACCGCCGAGTTCCATTTCGCCGGGATCGCGGCCCCCTTCCTGCATGAACTTGTGCAACAACGCGATGCGCTGTTTCAATACAGTTGTATCGAACTTTAGGGTCGCCACCGGATCGTTGACGAAATCCTTGCCGTTTCCCGTCGGCGGGATGATGTTCAACACCGTCGCTTCGCGCGCGGCGATCTTTAGCAGGCCAGTGCCGGATCCTCCGAGCATGATCGGCGGATGGGGTTGTTGGATCGGGCGCGGATTGTTGTAGGCCTTCTCGATGTAAAAGTGCTTCCCGTGATAGGTCGGTTCGGCTTGAGTCCACATCGCTTTCAATATCTGGATCGCCTCGTCGAGCTGTTCGAGTCGCACTGGTGTCGAAGGAAATGGATAGTTATGGGCTTTGTACTCAGTCGGCTGCCAGCCGGCGCCCAGGCCCGCGATCAAGCGCCCGTTACTGGCGAGATCCACGCACGACAAAATTTTCGCCAACAGCGGCGGTGTTCGAAACGAAATGGCGGCCACTGCCGGCACCAATTTCACTTTGCTTGTCACGCCCGCGATCGCGGTCAGCGCGGTGAAACATTCCAACTGCGGGGACTCAGGGGAACCCAGCGGTGAGTAGAAATGATCATTCACCGAAACCGAATAAAAGCCGTCGCTTTCCGCGCGCTTCGCCGCGGCTTGCGCGTGTGTAATGGTGCCGGCTAGGAGGAACAGGCCGAATCTTACTGGGTGCATGAGGTCATCCTTAAGTGGGTTAAAGCGCAGTTGGGGCCTTGGTGAGGATTGAACCTGCCCCTACCAGCCGGACGCCAAGAAGCGGGTTGAAGTATCACGTGGCCATCAGTGTCCGCGCATAGCTATCCGGCGACAAGTTTCCGAGCGTCGAGTGTCGTCGAGTCGGGTTGTAGAAGCCGTGGATGTAGCTCGCAATCCCGACGTGCGCAGCCAGTTTTG
>SHZM01000025.1 GCA_009692265.1 Gammaproteobacteria bacterium | reverse complement strand
GCGGCTAGCGCCACTTTCGCTTTGAAGGCCGGTGAGTGGTTCCGGCGAGTTCTCAGGCTCATGTTCTGCTCCTAAATCGAGGCGTATCATCGCCTCATCGGGCAGAAAATCCACTTATCTCACTGTGCAGAATCTCGGGGCCAGCTCTCAATGCCCTGTCACTTTCAAGGATCGGATGGTAATCGAGAAAATTTCCGACTCCGATGCGCGCGTAATCGTTCACAGTTACCAAGACAACCAGCACGTTTGTCACGCCGATGGCGTTGCGCAAGTTATCGATAACAGCCTTAAGTATTGTCTGGATTACGAACCTGGGACCTGTCTTTTAATTTCGCAGGTGAGCGATAAGCTAACGCTGCGGGTCATTGTCGACGGAACCCGCTACATTCCGTTTTGTGGAAGTCGAGCAACCTTGGATGGCCTTGAGTTTCCGCTCAACTCCAAGCTCCTCTCAACTCGCTGCAATCGCCACTAGGTGCTCTCCCACGCATTCAACGAGTTGGTTCGCGCATCGTCACAAATTCCTCCGCTGCCGTGGGATGAATACCGATCGTCGAATCGAATAGTTGCTTGGTGGCACCGGCGCGCAACGCCACCGCAAATCCCTGGGTAATTTCGCCGGCATCTTCACCGCACATATGGACACCAACGACCTGATCAGTCGCCTTAACGACTACCAGCTTCATTAAAGCTCGTTCTTTTTCGGCGCTTACGGTGTAGCGCAACGGGGTGAAATTTGAAGTGAAAACACTGATCTCACCGAATTGGTGACGCGCATCTTCTTCTGTAAACCCGACGGTGCCGATCGGCGGTTGACTGAATACGGCGGTCGGTATGTATTCGTAGGCGACAGTCGTTTCACGCTGCCCGAACAGGCGACGCGCAACCACCATCCCTTCCGCTAACGCGACAGGGGTCAAATTTACCCGATCGGTGACATCACCGATTGCGTAAATGGAAGGCACGGTGGTGCGGTACTCGTTATCGACCTTGATCGCGCCGCTTTCAGCAAGGTGAATGCCGCAGTCGGCGAGGCCAAGACCTGCGCTGTTTGGTCGACGCCCCGTGGCATAGATGACGCAATCACAGCCTAGTTGGCTGCCGTCGTTCAAGCGCACGTTCATCCCGTTTGCAGTACGAGTTATCTCTGCGACATCAGCATTAAAGCGTAAGTCGATACTTTTCTCTCGCATTTGCGTCGCTAGAAACTCCCGGATTTCGGTATCGAATCCGCGCATAAAGAGATCTCCTCGATAGATCTGCGCGACTTCGCAGCCGAAACCGGCAAAAACCCCTGCGAACTCCACCGCGATATACCCACCGCCGACAATGACTATGCGTTTAGGTAATTCAGGTAAATGAAACACGTCGTTTGAAGTGATCGCGAGTTCTCCGCCGGGAATTGCGGGGATATAAGGCCATCCGCCAGTCGCAATCAAAACGTGACGCGCGGAAATCCGGCGGTCACCCAACTCAATGGTATGAAGGTCGACGATGCTGGCCCGGGATTCGAAAATCTCACAACCCGCATTCGCCAAAGTTCGACGATAGACACCGTTTAAGCGGGCAATTTCGGTATTTTTGTTGGCGATGAACTCGGCCCAATTCAAGCTCGGAGCCGGGCCGTGCCAGCCATAGCCCGCGGCGACGCGATGGTCGTGCAAAACCCTTGATCCGTACACAAAAAGCTTTTTCGGGATGCAGCCGACATTTACGCAGGTCCCACCGAAATAGCGTTCTTCGGCGATCCCGACGCGCGCACCAAAACCAGCCGCTATGCGGGCTGCGCGTACCCCACCTGAGCCCGCACCGATGACAAATAAATCGTAATCAAAGTCTTGGTTCATAAGAGTTCCTTTGTCCGCCGCCGTGAGACACGAATGAAGCGATCGATCAAACGAAATGATGCGGGCAGTGAGTGCTGGTACCCAGACGGGTGGTTACAATGTACCGAAATTTGACCAACCGGTGCAGGGGGCGTAATGACACTTTTGCGAGCCAAGGTCACAGAGTTCGTCGAGATCGTCGAAGTCGGACCTCGGGACGGGCTGCAAAGTCAGCCGAAATTGTTCGATACGGCAACCAAGCTTGCGTTTATCGAGCGCTTAATTGACGCCGGCGCGAAGCGACTCGAAGTCGTAAGCTTCGTGAATCCCAAGCGTGTGCCGCAGATGGCTGACGCCGACGAAGTAATTCGCAGCCTGCCGCGGCGACCCGACCTACAATACATTGGGCTTGTGCTCAATACGCGAGGATTCGAGCGCGCGGCGGCGCTCGGCCTAAAAGAGATTAACTCAGTGGTAGTCGCGACGGAGTCGTTCTCTCAGCGCAATCAAGGGATGTCCGTAGCCGTCATCATGGACAGTGTTGCCACAATTGCGCGAGAAGCGCGGAACGCGGGAATTAAATGCGGGGTCACGATCGCGGCGTCGTTCGGGTGCCCTTATGAGGGACGGGTTCCACCGGCGACGGTGACCGAGCTGGTGCGCCGCCTACTGGACTTTGGCATTGATGAACTCGCGCTCGCGGATTCGATAGGGGTCGCCGTTCCGACCCAAGTCGCCGGGTTACTCGAACAAGTAAAGCCGCTATGCGGATCGCTGCCGTTTCGGATGCATTTCCATAACACGAGAAACACCGCGATTGCGAATATCTATGCGGCGCTAAATGCGGGTGTGCGGGCCTTTGATGCCAGTTGTGGCGGTCTCGGGGGGTGTCCGTTCGCGCCGGGGGCTACAGGCAATGTTGGGACTGAGGATCTGCTTTATCTATTACAGAATTCGGGATTTGAAACCACGTACTCATTGCCTGCTGTTATTGCCACGACTAAGTGGCTTGAGGGGCCACTAGCGGCATCGCTGCCCGCCGCGCTGAGTCGCGCCACCGTGTTTCCACCAGTACTTGCCACGCACGCTTAGATTCGGCGACGAAAGAATTAGTCCGAAGCGGGCCTATTCTTGGTCCGGTTCGCGCGCGGCGGCATAAAGCTTAGCCATAGCCTTACGCCAGCGCTCAGCCGTGCGGATCGGAATGCCTGCGTAGGTTCCCGGATGTAGCACATCCTTGGCCACCACCGACTTTCCGAGTACGGTTACGTCACTACAGATCTTCAAATGTCCCGTGACACCAACCTGACCGGCGAGCGTGACCCGATCGCCCAAAATCGTGCTCCCGGAAATCCCGGTTTGCGCGACGATCAAGCACTCAGTGCCAACTTGCACGTTGTGCGCGAGCATCACAAGGTTGTCAATTTTTGTTCCGCGACCAATGCGGGTTGCGCTGAACCGACCCCGATCGATGGTTGTATTGGCGCCGACCTCGACATCGTCTTCCAAAATCACGTTGCCAAGTTGCGGGATCTTTACGTGCTTACCTTCACGTTGGACGAAGCCGTAACCATCGCCGCCAATACTCACGCCCGGCTGTAGGATCACGCGATCCCCCACTATGCAGTCTTCCCGAATGACGACATGCGGGTAGAGCAGGCACGCGGCGCCGATCTTTACCCGATCCATCACGACAACGCTTGGGAACAAGACTGTATTCGCCCCGATCTGCACGTCCTTCCCGATCACGACATAAGGTCCTACCGAGACGCCGTCGCCTAGCATTGCACTTGGATGCACACAGGCGCTTGGGTGAATTGAGGCGGGCTCGTCGTAGGTAAGCCTGGCGGTTTCAAACAAGCGCGCGGCCAGGACAATTGCTAATTCAGGATCGGGATGGCTGAGACAGAGTTTATTTTCGATACCTATCCCTGGTGGGGTGATAAACGCTGGTATTTGAGACTGCTGCGCCGCAGCGCGTTGCCCTGGCTTGGTGATAAACGATAAGTGTTCTGGTAAATCATCGGAGAGACCGCAGAGGCCGATGATGGTGATGCCGCCCGTGCCGACTGACTCGGCATGGATTTGAGCAGCAATTTCCTCAAGCGTCGGCACGTGCACCTCACTTAATAATCACGCTGTTAGGTGATCGGTGACCTTTCAGGTTGAACGCCAATGGTGACCGATAGCATAGTTTATTGGTATACCTGGGTTTCGCGTTATTCAGCCCGACCATTGCCAGATGCCGAAAACTCATCCCAAGCCTAAATCACTCTCGCGAAATAGCGCTCTGGCGGTTGCCCCTAGGCCCGACTGGAGCGCTGCGGCGCTAGCTTGCGCGGGTCTCCTATTAACGCTTTATCTGCTTTTGGGGCGGGGCGAAGGTGATCTATTAGGCTGCCCGGTAGGAGGCGGTTGCGATTTGGTGCAACGAAGCAGGTGGTCGACCTTTTTCGGGTTACCCCTTGCCGGAATTGGTGCCGTGATGTACGCCGCAATCCTGGTTGTCGCGATCTACGGAAAAGCCGCCGCGCAGAGGCCGCAGTTAATATTACTCGTGAGCGGCACAGGCTTTGGAATCAGCCTCTACCTAGGGCTCGTGACGTGGCGGGAATTGGGCGTTCTGTGCCCGTATTGCCTGGTCTCTCTCGGGTTGCTCGGGATCCTTGCGGGCCTGGCACTATGGCGGTGTGGAATTCGTACCGGCGTATGGAGCGCGGCGCTTGGGTGCGTGCTGGCGCTCGCAGTCGCTGCGCTTATGCACCATCAGCACGCTGGCCTTGAGCGAGTCTTTAGCGGCCCAGAAGATCCTTATCTAAAAGGGCTGGCGCGACATTTGGAGGCGTCTGACGCGAAGTTTTTCGGTGCTTCCTGGTGTCCTCATTGTCAGCAACAAAAAGTGCTATTCGGCGCTGCCGCCAAGTTTTTACCCTATGTTGAATGTTCGCCGAATGGACCACGGGCACCACAAGCGACCGACTGTCTAGCGCACAACATTACGGGGTATCCGACCTGGATTGTTGCGGAGAGGCTCTATCCGACCTTGCTATCTATCGAAAAGTTGGCACGGCTCACGGGCTATCAGGCACCGGGATACTCTGATTAACGCTCCATCAGCCTCCATGCGCGTGCCATTGAAAATGCTGCGTGACCCTGGGCATTTTCTTGCTTTCGGCGCGGGTGCTGGACTATTGCGGGTGGCCCCGGGCACTTGGGGTTCTGTTGTTGGCGTCGGGGTTTATATTCCGATGTCGTATCTCGATCCCGCCCGATATTGGCTGTTGGTTGGGGTACTTTTTGCCGTTGGTGTGCCATTGTGCGCCCGCGCTGGTATCGCTTTAGGCGTCAAGGATCACCCGGCCATTGTGTGGGACGAAATTGTAGGGATGCTGGTGACCTTGGGCTGCGGTACGGCGATACCGGTATCGGTGGCAGGTGGGTTTATCTTGTTTAGGGTCTTTGATATCGCAAAGCCGGGTCCTATTGGGCTGGCGGATCGGCGGCTGTCCGGAGGTTTTGGGATCATGGCAGACGATTTGCTGGCCGGAGTCGCGGCCGGATTTTTTCTCGCATTAATTGAATATTTATCATATAGTTAAATAACTATTCTGAATTTGACATTAGAAAACGAGTTTAACGCCCAGAAATGTCAAAGGTTATACGCCTATTATGCCTGCTTGGTGTGGCGCTTCTCATTGTGCTGCCGTTCGTGGCTGGCGCCGATATTTATAAATATGTCGACAAGTACGGCCGAGTGTATTTAACCGATCGGCCAGCACATACCGGCTACAAGCGACTAGTTAAAACCTGGAAAGGGTGGTCTGAATCACGCGTCGGTGGCGGTTCGATCAACTACCGCGCGCTTGCCGCGAATCGCGAACGATTCAGCAAGACGATAGAGGTGGCCGCAAAAAACCAGAAGTTACCCACGGCATTGGTACACGCTGTGATTACAGCTGAATCCGCCTACGATCCGAACGCGATTTCGACGGCCGGCGCGGTCGGACTGATGCAATTGATGCCACAAACAGCAGCGCGTTACGGTGTTACTAATCGGGAGGATCCCAACTCTAATATCTCGGGCGGGACACGCTATCTGAGGGATCTGTTAGGGATGTTTGATAACGACTTAGTCCTGGCGATTGCGGCTTACAACGCTGGAGAAAACGCGGTGTTGAACTACGGTCGCCGTATCCCTCCCTACGTTGAAACCCAAACCTACGTTCGGCGAGTTCTAAAGTACTACAACGATTACAAGAAAATCATGTAGGTGGTGTTGTCGACTGGGCGGGCCCCCGAGTCTATCCGTCGGTAACACATCCCTCTGTAGCCGATTTCACGGTCTTTATGAATTTATACAGCGTGCCTTGCGTCGCCTTATAAGGCGGCATCACCCAGCCTGCTCGACGGTTCGCGAGTTCCTGCTCACTTAACGCGACATCGAGTCGGTGCGTTTCGGCATCGATCGTAATTCGGTCTCCATTTTGGAGCAGTGCGATCGGACCTCCTAGTTGGGCTTCGGGCACCACGTGCCCGACCAAGAAGCCGTGCGAACCACCGGAGAAACGACCGTCAGTAATTAATGCAACGTCATTACCCAGGCCTACTCCCATTAGCGCTGACGTGGGAGTCAGCATTTCAGGCATCCCGGGGCCTCCCTGCGGCCCTTCATATCGGATGACAATTACATCACCTTTTACGATTTCCTTGTGTTCCAACGCCGCGAGCATGAGTTCTTCGGAATCGTAAACTTTCGCAGGACCCGTGAACGTCAGGCCCTCTTTGCCCGTGATTTTTGCCACGGATCCTTCGGGCGCCAGGTTCCCCTTCAATATTTGGATATGACCAGTCGCCTTGATCGGGTTCGTCAGCGGGCGGATCACTTCTTGGCCTTCTGGTAAGCCGGGCAAGTCTGCGAGATTCTCCGCGATGGTTTTGCCGGTGCATGTTAAGCAACTACCGTCGAGCATCTTGTGTTGGAGCAGATATTTCATGACGGCGGGGATTCCGCCAATTCTCTGCACATCCTCCATCACGAAACGACCGCTCGGTTTGAGATCGGCGAGAAACGGCGTGCGATCCGTGACTGCCTGGAAGTCGTCCAACGTTAGTGTGACTCCGGCCGCACGCGCCATCGCGAGCAAATGCAGCACCGCATTGGTCGATCCGCCGAGGACAGTCACAACCACCATCGCATTTTCGAAGGCCGCTCGCGTCATGATGTCGCGCGGTTTGATATCGCGTTCGATCAAGAGTTGGATGGCCGCGCCGGCCTTGAAACACTCTTCCCGCTTCAGGGGATCCACTGCCGGAGTCGAAGAGCTGTAAGGTAAGCACATACCCATCGCTTCAATCGCCGAGGCCATCGTATTCGCGGTATACATGCCGCCACACGCGCCGGCCCCTGGGCACGCGTTGCGGACAATCTCTTCACGTCGCGCGTCAGTGATCGTGCCGGCGAGATAGGCACCGTAGCATTGAAAAGCGGAGACGATATCGAGCGTCTCTCCGCGCGAATGGCCCGGCTTAATAGTGCCGCCATAGACCATCAGCGAAGGTCGATTTAAGCGAGCCATCGCGATCAAACAGCCTGGCATATTTTTGTCGCAGCCCGGGAGCGAGATGTTAGCGTCGTACCACTGGCTACCCATGATCGTCTCGATCGAGTCGGCGATTATTTCGCGAGATTGCAACGAAAAACTCATACCGTCAGTCCCCATGGAAATCCCATCGCTTACACCGATCGTGTTGAAGCGCATCCCGACCATTCTGGCGGCTTCAACACCTGCTTTCACGCTCTCGGCTAGCTCGAGGAGGTGCATGTTGCAGGGATTCCCTTCGAACCACACACTCGCAATACCGACTTGGGGCTTATCTAGATCGGCCCGCGATAACCCAGTTGCGTAGAGCATCGCTTGCGATGCACCCTGCGAGCGAGGTTGAGTAATTCTTGCGCTGTAACGGTTCAATTGCTTAGTCATGGTGGACTCCCGGATAGTCTTCTACCGACATGCCGCGTGCCACGTCGTTAAGGTTCTTGATGGACCAACATAATACCGGTTGACCGCCGTGTCGTCGAAGTACCCGGCGTGCACACGAAGCCTTGTGTAGAATGCATTTGGACTGGCACGCGACCCCGCGAGTCGAATTTCCGAGATAGTCACGCGGTAATGAATAGCACTTCGCGAGATCCCGAACCGACATCTTTTGTGCAATGGATGCGCGACGCTTCGCCCTACATGCGTGCGCATCGGGGTCATACGTTTGTGGTGTACCTCGACGGCGAGCTAGTCGCCAATCCCAGGTTAGCTCATCTAATTCAGGACTTAACGCTTCTGATTGGTATCGGTGTGAAGCTTGTTGTGGTTCATGGCACCCGTCCGCAGGTCGATTTACGGCTGCGGGCTGCTGGTCTTGAGAGTCAATGGGTTGGCCATCTGCGCGTGACTGACTCGGCTATGCTCTCTCACGTAAAAGAGGCAACTGCGGCCACACGCTACGCTTTAGAAACCCAATTCGCCCATGCCACACGGATCAGACCCCTCGGCAGTGCTCCGATTCGCATTGTTGGGGGCAACTATGTGACGGCGAGGCCCGCTGGTGTGATAGCAGGTGTGGATCTGCAATTCACCGGGGAGATACGCCGCATCGATGCGCTTATGATCACCTCCCATCTCGAGCATTCGGATCTGGCGCTAATATCGCCGCTTGGCTACTCCTCGACCGGCGAAATGTTTAGCTTGAATGCGTTGGATCTGGCGACCTCGGTCGCCGGAGAATTGAAGGCCAGTAAACTAATCGTACTTCGACACGGCGGTGCAATCGTTGACAGCACCGGTAGGCTCGTTCGACAGCTGACCCAGCGCGAAGCGCGCGAATTGCAGCGCGCGACGCCCGCCAGCTCGCAGGTGTTAGCGAACGCCGTTCGCGCCTGTCAGTTCGGCGTCGAGCGGGTGCATATTGTCGATGACAGCGACGGCGCATTGTTGCTTGAATTGTTCACGCGCGACGGGAGTGGGACTTTAATTAGTAACACCCCCTTCGACCAGCTGCGAACCGCGACGATCGAAGATGTTGGCGGCATTTTAGAGCTGTTGGAACCACTCGAAGCCGAAGGGACCTTGGTTAAACGTTCACGCGAAAAGCTCGAAACGGAGATCGAGCGATTCATCGTTGTAGTGCGTGACGGCGCAACCGTCGCGTGCGGAGCGTTATATCCGTTCCAGAGTGAAGCCGCGGGTGAAATCGCCGGTATTGCAGTAGATTCACAGTATCGGAGACACGGGTTTGGAGGGGCTTTGCTGGCGGCGTTGGAACAGCGCGCAATGGGGCTCGGCTTAGTGAATACGTTTGTCTTGACCACCCAAGCGACACATTGGTTTCAAGAACACGGCTACTTGCGAGCGAATTTGGAAACCCTGCCCATGCAGCGGCAGGCGCTGTACAACTATCAAAGAAATTCGCAGGTACTCACAAAAAACCTGAATCCGACTTCGAGTTAAGCGCATCTCTATAAATTCGCTGAAGGCGCGCTGAATGCGTTACAACCGCACTCAAAATGCTCATTTACCCTCTGTAAACTGCGCTTTTTCTCTCGGTTGTGCCTTGCCATCATCGCCTTGATCGAATATCGAAATTCCCTTAAGTACGCACCAACATTATGTCGACAATTCCTCAAGGCGTGGCTTCAAGCCTATCTTCGACACCGTGACCGCGTTTCGGGATCAGCATCGTCCGGTCGAATTCGCATACCACCGTACCGTCGGACTTTTTTCCGAAGGTTTTCACGGTGACTAAACCCGCGGTCGGTCGTGAATTCGACTCGCGCTTGTCCAGAACTTGCGATTCCGCGTACAGAGTGTCGCCCACAAAAACGGGTGCGGGAAGTTTGATTTCCTTCCATCCTAAGTTTGCGATGGCCTTTTGGCTGACGTCGCTGACGCTCATCCCCGCGACGAGGGCAACGGTAAAAGTACTGTTGACTAAAGCGCGCCCGAATTCAGAGGCTGCCGCGTATTCATTATCAAAATGTAGCGGGTGAGTGTTCATCGTCAGCAACGTAAACCAAATATTGTCGGTCTCAGTTACCGTGCGACCCGGCCGGTGTTGGTAGGTGTGGCCAACCTCGAAATCTTCGAAATAGCGCCCGAACGACTCTCGAAAGGTGGTTGGTCCGACTTGGATATGATTCTGTACCACTCGTTCGGAACCCTACACAGCGCCGGTTACTTTTTCATTAACCTCGATATCCACGGCCAGATCAGCGTCGCGGACTGTGACGATGACGTGACCGCCGCTTGTCAGGCGACCAAACAGGAGTTCTTCGGCGAGCGCCTTTTTGATCTTCTCGCGGATCAGACGAGCCATTGGACGAGCGCCCATCTGCGGGTCATAGCCGTTTTCAGCGAGCCATACTCGAGCGTCCTGATCAACTTCGAGTGTCACCTTTTTTCCATCTAACTGACTTTCAAGCTCGACCAGGAATTTATCCACTACATGGCTGATCGTGACCGCATCCAGTGCCTTAAATTGGATGATCGCATCGAGTCGATTACGGAACTCAGGGCTAAAGGTGCGTTTGATTGCTTCGCCGGCATCGCCGGAATGATCTTGGATCGAAAACCCGATGGAAGCGCGGCTGATGCGCTCCGCGCCCGCATTGGTTGTCATAACGACGATGATGTTGCGGAAATCGGTCTTGCGGCCGTTTGCGTCCGTCAAAGTCCCGTGGTCCATGACCTGCAGCAACACGTTAAAAACATCCGGATGCGCCTTTTCCATCTCGTCGAGCAGCAACACAGCGTGCGGTTGTTTGTGGATAGCCTCCGTGAGCAGGCCGCCAGTGTCATAGCCCACATAGCCAGGTGGCGCGCCGATCAATCGGGATACCGTATGGCGCTCCATGTACTCGGACATATCGAAGCGAATTAACTCAATACCCATCACCCGTGCTAGCTGCCGCGTTACTTCCGTTTTCCCAACTCCGGTAGGGCCGGCGAAAAGGAAAGATCCAATAGGTTTCTCGGTATTGCCAAGGCCTGAGCGCGACATCTTAATCGCGGCAGCCAGAGTCCCGATCGCTTCGTCCTGACCAAAGACAACCATCTTCAAATCGCGTTCGATGTGCTGCAGTACTTCGCGATCCGACGTCGAGACAGTCTTGGGTGGAATTCGCGCAACCTTCGCGACGATCTCTTCGATCTCAAAGGTTCCGACAGTCTTTTTGCGTCGCGAAGGGGGCGCCAGCCGTTGTCGAGCTCCCGCCTCGTCGATGATATCGATGGCTTTGTCCGGTAAATGGCGATCGTTAATGTATCGATTCGTTAGCTCGACCGCCGAGCGGAGTGCTTGGTTCGTGTATTTAACATCGTGGTGTTCTTCGAAACGTGACTTCAAACCCTGCAGAATTTTAATCGCTTCGTCGACCGACGGCTCGCCAACATCAATTTTCTGAAAACGGCGTGAGAGTGCGCGGTCCTTCTCGAAAATCCCGCGGTACTCCTGGTAAGTCGTCGATCCGATACATTTGATCTCGCCAGATGCCAACATCGGCTTAATCAAGTTTGAGGCATCCATCACGCCGCCAGAGGCCGCGCCAGCACCGATGATGGTGTGGATTTCGTCGATGAAAAGGACGGCGCCTGGTTCACGCTTGAGCTGGGTGATTACCGCTTTGAGGCGTTTCTCAAAATCGCCACGATACTTGGTGCCGGCTAGCAACGCGCCTAAATCGAGCGCATAGATCACCGAGTGTTGAAGAATTTCGGGGATATCTTTATCGACGATTTTTTTCGCCAGCCCCTCTGCGATGGCGGTTTTCCCGACGCCAGCTTCACCGACATACAACGGATTGTTTTTTCGTCGGCGCACCAGAATCTGAATCGTCCGTTCGATTTCGTCCTGCCGCCCGATAAGCGGATCGATTTTGCCTTTGCGAGCTTGCTCGTTAAGGTTGGTGCAGAACTGGTCAAGTGCGGTTTTGCTAGCCTCCGCGTTTTCGCCCTCCTCGTCGGTTGAGGACGGCGAATCGCCTGTACTCTCGTCATCAACCTTCGATATCCCATGCGAAATGCAATTCACGACGTCCAATCGCGCGATGTTTTGTTGATTCAGCAGGTAGACCGCCTGGGATTCGCGTTCACCGAAAATCGCGACCAGTACATTGGCGCCAGTGACTTCTTTCTTGCCGGAGGATTGAACGTGAAATACCGCCCGCTGCAGCACCCGCTGAAAGCCCAGAGTCGGTTGCGTATCGCGTTCCTCATCGTCTGGTAGGAGTGGCGAATTTTCGCGAATGAACTCGACGAGTTGTCGCCTCAACTGATTCAAATCACCGCCGCAGGCGCGCAGTACCTTGGCGGCAGTTGGATTGTCGAGCAGGGCGAGAAGCAGATGCTCGACTGTCATGAACTCGTGACGTTGCTCACGGGCTGCTTTAAACGCCAGGTTCAATGTGATTTCAAGTTCTTTACTAAGCACGGTGCCTTCCTACCTCCGCCATTGGCGGTTAATGGTTATTTTAGGCTAGTTCTAAGGTGCACAGCAGGGGGTGTTGGTTTTCGCGCGAGTAGGCATTGACGTGTGCCGCCTTGGTCTCGGCAATCTCGCGAATGAACACCCCGCAAACTCCTTTTCCTCTAGTGTGTACTTCTAACATAACCCGCGTCGCGTTCGTGCGATCCAGCGAAAAGAATTTTTCCAGAACTAGCACCACGAACTCCATTGGCGTGTAGTCGTCGTTAATCATCACAACTTTGTAGAGGGGCGGGATCTTTACTTTGGGCGGTGCCTCTTGCACCGCCAAGCCAGAGTCGCGCTCTCGGTCGGGTTTCTTGGTCATATGTAATCGGCGGCGATCAGGTTGCACGACATAAAGTTTACTGTTGACCGATTATACGGGCGGAAATTCCAGCGGCGATACCAATTGCCTAAAGCACACCTCAATACACCTAAGCAGATTCGCAATTGAGACGGACTAGATAAAAATTGCGTGATCGAGTCAGCCTCGCCACCTACAATCCACCATGAATCCTACAGTGCGCGGCCAGGCGCATTAACGCAATATCCAAGCGCGCAAGGTCGCTAGGCAAAAAACCTGTCCTCGCAACCAAGCCAAGCGCCTTGTTATTGACTGTTGGTGCGGTGCAGCGTACCTTCGCCGCCCCGCAACGTCATGTCGATCTTGGCGTGACCCGGGTCTGAGCTGCGATCGAGACCGTCCAGGTGGGCATCCAGCAAGTGTTGCGTCCTTTCCGAGCTTCCACCAGGCACGGAAATTTCGCGTTCAAGTTGCGCGACAGAATTGTTTACTGAAAAAAAATGATGTTGGGGGATAGATTCCTCGGCTTAGTCTTCGGAATGCCTACGGAATGCTGTAAACAGCAGGAGAAATGAATATGTCTCAAACGTTTAAGGATCAAGTCGAGTTACTGAAAAAGGAGTGGGCGACCAATCCTCGCTGGAAAGGCATCCGTCGCGATTATTCCGCGGAAGACGTCATTCGGTTACGCGGCAGCATTCATATCGAACATTCCCTCGCCCGGCGCGGCGCTGAGAAGTTATGGAAACTCGTTAGTGAGGAGGCATTTGTTCCGTGTCTAGGCGCATTAACGGGCGGCCAAGCGGTGCAACAAGTGAAGGCCGGTGTGAAGGCAATTTATCTGTCCGGATGGCAGGTCGCTGCGGATGCCAACACTAGCGAAACGATGTACCCAGATCAGTCGCTATACGCTGTGAATTCTGTCCCTACGGTTGTGCGTCGAATCAATAACGCGTTCAAACGTGCCGACGAGATTCAGTGGTCGAAAAAGGGCACGCAAGAGATTGACTACTTCATCCCGATCGTGGCGGACGCGGAAGCTGGCTTCGGCGGTGTCTTGAATGCGTTCGAACTGATGAAGAATATGATCGAGGCCGGGGCCGCCGGGGTGCACTTCGAGGACCAATTGGCGTCTGTGAAGAAATGCGGCCACATGGGTGGCAAAGTATTAGTGCCAACCCAGGAAGCTGTCCAAAAACTCGTAGCCGCGCGTTTGGCGGCGGACACCATGAATGTGCCGACAGTAGTGCTTGCCCGAACAGACGCGAACGCTGCGAACCTGCTCACTTCTGATGTCGACACGCGTGATAAGCCGTTTGTGACTGGCGAGCGGACGGCGGAAGGTCTCTACGTCACGCGCGCGGGTTTAGACCAAGCGATCGACCGCGGGTTGTCCTATGCGCCTTATGCCGATCTTCTGTGGTGCGAAACCGCGGTACCGGATCTCGACGAAGCGAAACGTTTCGCCGAAGCGATTAAAAAGCAGTTCCCTGATCAACTGTTGGCGTACAACTGCTCGCCATCATTCAATTGGAAGAAGAATCTCGACGACGCCACGATCGCGCGCTTCCAGCGTGAGCTCGGCGCGATGGGTTACAAGTATCAGTTCATCACTTTAGCGGGCGTTCATAACATGTGGTACAACATGTTCGATCTCGCGCATAAGTACGTGCAAAAGGGGATGACGGCCTACGTAGAAATGGTCCAGGAAAAGGAATTCGCCGCGGCCGAGCGCGGTTACACCTTTGCAAGTCATCAGCAAGAAGTCGGGGCGGGTTATTTCGACGACGTCACCACCGTGATTCAGGGTGGTAAGTCCTCGGTCACCGCTCTAACCGGTTCAACCGAAGAAGAGCAATTCAAAGCGGCGGCGTCGCACTAGTCGTGCTGCTGCGCTAGTACCGAAAAAACAGGCCCGCCTCGTGCGGGCCTGTTGGTGATCGAACTAACATTTCCCTAAGGTCAGCCTTTCAGTAATTTGCTAAGAATCAAGGCGTGAACCGCCGCTAGCTCATCAAGTTCCGCGACCCGAACGCACTCATTCACTTGGTGAATTGTCGCGTTTACAGGGCCCAACTCGACGATTTCCGTGCCCATGGTTGCAATAAAGCGACCATCCGAGGTGCCGCCGCCGGTCGAAAGTTGAGGTTCAACTCCCAGAATTTCGCGCACACTCGTGCTGACCGCCTCAACCAGGATGCCTGGCGCGGTCACAAACGGCGCACCGGATAAATGCCATTCCAGGCGGTACTCCAGGTGGTAACGATCGAATAGCGTCCGTACAGCTTCTTGCAATGCTTCGACCGTCGTCGCGGTGGAGAATCGGAAATTGAACCAGGCTTCCAATGTTGCGGGAATCACGTTCTCGGCCCCCGTGCCAGCATGCAGATTCGATATCTGAAACGACGTCGGCGGGAAAAACGCATTACCGCTGTCCCAAGACATGCTGCTGAGTTCAGCCAAGGCCTGCGCCGCGAGGTGGATCGGATTACGCGCCGAGTGTGGGTACGCAACATGCCCTTGGACGCCGTGGATCCACACCCGTCCGTTAAGGGATCCGCGGCGCCCATTGCGTAATAGATCACCCAAACAGGTTTGGCTGCTCGGTTCGCCGACGATGCACCACTGAATTTTCTGACCTCGGGCAACCAGAGCCTCGACTACGCGTTTGGTTCCATCAACCGCAAGCCCCTCTTCGTCGGAGGTCAAAAGGAAAGCGAGTGTTCCCAGGTGATGTGGGAACACGCGGACGAATTTCTCGGCGGCAATCACCATCGCTGCGAGGCTGCCTTTCATATCCGCCGCGCCACGTCCGTAAAGTACGCCATTGCGGATTGAAGGCGAAAACGGTGGTGAATCCCAGCAACTCAAATCACCAGGCGGCACCACATCGGTGTGTCCGGCATAGCAAAGTACCGGATCGCGAGTGCCATGAGTGGCCCACAGATTTGTGACCTTCCCGTACTGTTGTATTTCACTTTGGAAACCGCAGGCGGCGAGTCGCGCGGCAATCAGTTCCAAGCAACCAGCGTCATCTGGTGTCACCGACTCACGGGCGATCAAATCACACGCGAGCGCCAACGTTGGCGAATTCATGTGCAGGTTTCCGCGGTTGAGTCTTCGAGCGCCAAGCGCCGGGCGGCGAGGTTCGCGTAATTAGCATCAACCTCGCAGCCGCTGAATCGACGGTTCAAGCGCAGCGCGGCGACGCCGGTAGAACCGGATCCCGAAAACGGGTCGACGACGTGAGCGCCGACATTGGTGCTCGCGGATAAACACCGCTCAATCAACGCTAGCGGCTTCTGGGTCGGATGCTTCCCAAGGGCTTTCTCATTCTTACCGGGCGCGGGCATGCGCCAGACGTTTTTCATCTGTCGCCCGTTGTTATCTGCTTTCATCCGAGCATAGTTGAAGACATGCCGAGTCGGGCTGCCTTTAGCTGCTTTGGTCGCCCACAGAATGATCTCAGTCGAGTGGGTAAAACATCGGCAGCCAAGATTCGGCGGCGGGTTCGGCTTCTCCCACACGATGTCATTGAGCACGCGAAAGCCGAGTTCCCGCAGCGCCATGCCGACACTTACGTAAATGTGCAGCGTCCCGCTGATCCAAATCGTACCCTCAGGACTTAGGCAACGCTGACATTCGCGCAGCCAAGCAAGGTTGAAGCGGTGATCGTCAGCCCAGCCTTGGCTTTGATCCCATTGGCCCTTATTAACACTTTGCCGTTTGCCGGCAATGCAGGTTGTTCCATTATTCGATAACAAATACGGTGGATCGGTCCAGATGCAATCAACGCTCCCGTCGGGGAGGGAGCATAAAAAATCCTCCTGCGCGGCGTGATAGAGAGTTGAGCGACGATCATGAGACTGCCACAACGGTCGTGGTGGGGGCTTAAGCAATCCTCGCTGAAGTTTAGAGTTAGTCATTTGGGCTCAGCGCTTCGATACTCAGCGCATGGATCTCGGTTTCCATCAGTACTTCTAAAGCTCCGTATACCATGCGATGACGTGCTACCGGGCTGCGGCCATCGAACGCGGCGGCGGTAATTCGAAGTCGAAAGTGACCTCTGCCGGACAACGCGCCGGCGTGGCCGCGGTGTAAGTGGCTTTCGTCCACGATCTCGATAGAGAGCGGTCGAAACGCCGATTCCAAGGCCTCTCGGATTGCGGCTAGCCGAGTTGAACCGTCCATCGCTTACGGTAGCACTTGCTTGAAAGGTCGCACGTCTACCTCGCTAAACACACCGTCCGTTACATACGGATCGGCCTCGATCCAACTGCGCGCATCAGCGAGTGATGGAAACTCAGCAATGATAATGCTGCCTGAAAATCCGGCCGGGCCTGGGTCGGGCGAATCAATAGCGGGCATTGGCCCCGCCACGACCAGGCGTCCTTCATCACGTAGTTGTTCGGCACGTACGAGATGGCGCGGTCGCGCTTGCAGACGTCGGGTCAAATTGTCAGGCCCGTCGCGACCAATGATTACGTACAGCACGAGATCACTTTCATTCGTTATGTTTGCGGTTCAACGGCAAAGCGCATCAGGTATAAAGCTTGGGCGATAGCAAATGCCATTGAAAGGCCGAAAGTACCGAATACCTTGAAGTTGACCCACGCCTCGGTCGTCCAGTGAAATGCAATATACAAATTGAGTGCGCCAAGGCTGATAAAAAAAACTGTCCAGGCAAGGTTCAACCGATGCCAGATCAACGCTGGGGCAGCGATGCTCGCGCCGAACATGCGTTCAGCCAGGGTTTTGCCGCCGATCCAACGCGAACCCAGAAAGGTAATTCCCATGATCCAACTCACTACCGTGGGCTTCCATTTGATAAACTGCTCGTCGTGCAAGGCCAACGTGAGCCCTCCCAAAACGACAAGTATTCCGAGCATGATGAGTTGCTGCTTGTCGAATTTACGGTAGCGCCACCAGTTGACTCCCACGACGAGGCCCGCGACCCCGATTGCGGTTGCCGTTGCCGAATAAATCGCTTGTGGCCCGCCGAGCACTTTGAAGACGATAAAAAATGCAATAATCGGGAGCAAATCAACGAAGAGCTTCATGCCTGCGCCTGTATTGAACCTCACGGCGTAGTTTAGTATCGCATCCACCTTGTCCCTATGACCAGACGTCTTAACATTCATCCCACGCATCCCCAAGCGCGCTTGCTTAAGCATGCCGTCGAGATCATCGCGAGCGAGGGCGTTGCGATTTACCCGACGGATTCGACTTATGCACTGGGCTGCCTGGTCCATGCGCGAGCGGCGCAAACCCGGATCCACCAGATTCGCGGCGACGCTGGGTCACATTTTTTGACGTTGCTTTGCCGCGATCTTTCCGAAGTTTCGACTTATGCGCGAGTCGGCAATCAACAATATCGATTACTGCGAGCGTTGACGCCTGGACCTTACACGTTCATTCTGGAGGCCTCGCGCGAATTGCCTAAACGGATCCTCGATCCCAAGCGCAAAACCATCGGTTTGCGGATCCCCGATCACCCGATAATCCAAGGCCTATTGGCCGAACTTCAACAGCCCATGCTCAGTGCAACCTTGCTCAACACAGACACCGAGTGGCTCGATGCCGACTCCGAGGCGCTCGCGGATCAATACGCGGCGTTGGTCGACGTTTTCGTCGAGGGCGGTAGCTGTGGTGTGCAACCGACCACCGTGATCGATTTTGACGGCGAGATCCCGCATTTGGTTCGACAGGGTCGCGGGGACGTGACTCGTATATTTGGCGCGCAAGCCAACGCTTGATCTGAGCCCATGACGATCCTACTGTTGAAAGGCGCGATCTTTTTATTGAAGTTCGTCGTCTACGGGATCCCGGCGATTTTGGCGGTGACCGTGCATGAATTCGCGCATGGCTGGGTTGCGAATCGACTCGGTGATCCGACCGCCGCCCGTGAAGGCCGATTGTCGATAAACCCGTTACGCCATGTCGATCCGATCGGAACGATTGCCGTCCCAGCCTTGGTGTACTTCACGAGTGGATTCTTCTTTGGGTGGGCGAAGCCTGTCCCGGTGAATTGGCGAAACCTAGGCCATTTCCGTCGCGACGTCGCCTTGGTCGCGGTAGCTGGCCCCGCGGCGAATCTATTGATGTTGCTGGCCTGGACCTGTGTCTTGCTCCTGGCGCAAGGGGATCCGAAGCTTGGATTACTGCGCCTAATGGGTTCGACAGGTGTCTTGTTCAATGCAACAATCATGCTGCTTAACCTGCTTCCTATTCCACCGCTCGACGGCAGTCGCATCGTCACGGCCTTGCTCCCGGGACGAACTGCCGTACGCTATAACCGGGTGGAACCGTATGGTCTTATCATTCTTGCGCTCCTGTTGATGTCGGGTGTCGTCGGTACGGTGCTAGCCCCGGGACTACACGGGATCGAGCAGGCGGTGAATTGGATTATTCAATGAGTTCGGCGCGTAGCGCGATAACAGAGGTTGAAGGACGTTCATGAGTCTCGGCGCCAACAAACGCGTTCTCTCCGGTATGCGCCCGACGGGCCAGCTGCACCTCGGCCATTACCATGGTGTACTTAAGAATTGGGTCAAGCTGCAGCACGAGTACGAATGCTTCTTCTTCGTCGCGGATTGGCACGCGTTGACCACGAGCTACGAAGAAACCGGGGTCATCAGCGATACCGTGTATGACCTCGTTATCGACTGGCTGTCGGTTGGAGTCAATCCGGGCGAAGCAACTCTCTTTATACAGTCGCGGGTCCCTGAGCACGCGGAACTACATCTGTTGCTGTCGATGATCACGCCGATCAGTTGGCTTGAGCGCGTACCAACGTACAAGGATCAGCAAGAGAAGCTTAAAGAACTGGATCTATCGACGTATGGTTTCCTCGGTTATCCCTTACTCCAGACTGCGGACATTTTGATCTATCGCGCTGGAAACGTGCCGGTAGGGGAAGATCAAGTTGCGCACATCGAGCTATCACGCGAAATCGCACGGCGCTTTAATTATTTGTACGGTCGCGAACCGGGCTTCGAGGAGAAGGCCGAAGCGGCGGTGGCGAAAATGGGGAAACGCAATTCGAAGCTCTATCACGATCTGCGTAGGCGCTATCAAGAAGAGGGTGATTTTGAAGCCCTCGATCGCGCACGTGCATTTTTAGAAGCCCAGCAAAACATCGCGCTAGGCGATCGCGAACGGCTGCTCGGGTACCTAGAGGGTGGTGGAAAGGTAATCCTACCCGAGCCCCAAGCGCTGCTAACGCCGGAATCGAAAATGCCCGGCCTCGATGGCGAGAAGATGTCTAAGTCGTATGGCAATACCATTGGGCTACGCGAGGCGCCGGAGTCCGTGCGCCAGAAGCTGCGAACCATGCCGACCGATCCGGCACGCGTGCGACGCACGGACCCCGGTGACCCGGCGAAATGCCCGGTCTGGAAGTTTCATGAAATCTATTCCACAGAAGACGTGAAGCAGTGGGTGCAAACCGGCTGCCGCAGCGCGGCGATCGGATGCCTGGATTGCAAGCAACCGGTGATCGACGCGGTATTGCTGGAACAGGCGCCGATCCGCGAGCGTAGCCAGGAGTTTGTCAGCGATCCCGACACGGTCCGCGCCATTATTGATGAGGGCTGCGAAGTCGCCCGCAGCGCGGCGCGCGACACCTTGGACGAAGTCCGAGAAGCAATGCATGTGGTTTATCGATGAGTAGCGTCCCCGCCGGCGAGCCGTTGAGCCTGTTCCCACAACAGGAAGAGATGCCGTTTGCGATTGTGATGGGAACTCCACTCACGACCCCGCCGAAAGATCTTTACATCCCACCCGATGCACTCGAAGTGATCCTTGAGGCTTTTGAAGGCCCCCTGGATTTGCTGCTGTATTTAATCAAGCGACAGAATCTCGATATCCTCGACATTCCCATTGCGCGCATCACCGAGCAGTACATGAAGTACATCGAAATGATGCAGGGGATGAAGCTTGAACTGGCGGCCGAGTATCTCTTAATGGCGGCGATGCTCGCTGAGATCAAGTCGCGCATGTTGTTGCCGCGGCCGCCCAGTATTGTCCCTGATGAGGACGATCCGCGGGCTGAGCTAGTGCGACGTCTGCAAGAGTACGAACGCTACAAGAAGGCGGCTGAAGACATCGATGTTCTGCCACGACTCGAAAGGGAGTTACACCGCGTGTTCGTTACTTTTGAACATCGGCAAGTGCGCACGCAACCGCCGGAAATCAGCCTGGAGGCGGTCCTCGGAGCCTTCCGTCAGGTATTACAGCGCAGCGCGATGTTCAGTGATCACCGGATTCAACGTGAACCGCTATCCATGAGAGAACGGATGTCGCTGGTATTAGAGCGGGTTAATTCGACCCATTTCACGAATTTTGTCGCACTGTTTACGTTTGAAGAAGGCAAGGCCGGCGCGGTCGTGACCTTGCTCGCGTTATTGGAACTGCTACGACAACGTTTGATCGAACTCGTGCAAAACGATGAGCTGGCTCCGATCTACATCAAACTCGCAGCCTAAGTCGAGTCACAATGGAACTACAAAACCTTAAACCAATCCTCGAAGCCGCCATCATGGCGTCTGATTCGCCGGTAGACGTCGAGCGACTAACCGCCCTGTTTGCGTTGATCGGTGAAGCCACGCCTTCGCTCGACGAAATCAATGCGGCGCTAGTCGCCTTACAGACGGATTACGCCGACCACGGTATCGAGTTGGTACTGGTCGCGGGCGGGTACCGATTCCAAACGCGCCAGCAATACGCTGACTGGGTCAATCGTTTATGGGAAGAACGTAAGCCGCGCTATTCCCGTGCACTGTTGGAAACAATGGCAATCATCGCTTATCGGCAACCCATTACGCGCGGTGAGATCGAGGCGATCCGCGGTGTGGCCGTCAGTACCGGGATTATCAAGACTTTGCATGAGCGGGAGTGGGTCAAGATCGTTGGACATCGCGATGTGCCCGGCAGACCGGCAATTTACGCGACCACCCGGCAATTCCTCGAATATTTCGGCCTGGCCAGTTTGAGCGCGTTGCCGACCCTGGCTGAACTCAAGGATTTTGACGACGTGAACCCTGATCTGTTTGCGGAGCTGGAGTCCGCCATCATTATCGATCTCCCGGAAGAACTGGCAGTCGAACCCGGAAGTAATCGCGATGAAGCCGAGAACTCGCTCAGCGCCGTCCCGTAAAGCGGGAACTCCCGCTGGAACGCCCAGCAAGGCGTCGGCAAAGCCAGCGCGCACCAATAAAACCAAGGTTGCGGTGGTGGAACCTGGTGAGCGTCTGCAAAAAGTCATGGCTCGCAGCGGATTAGGTTCACGCCGCGAGATTGAACAGTGGATCACCGACGGTCGGGTTACGGTCGACCGTGCACCGGTGCAGCTCGGTCAGCGGGTGCGAATTGGCCAAGAAGTGGCGCTCGACGGCCGCCAAGTGCGGATTACCGCAACCCGGCCGACTATCCCGCAGGTTTTTGTCCTGAATAAGCCGGCCGGTACGGTCTGTACGCGTCGCGATCCCGAGCGGCGCCCGACAGCTTTCGAACTGTTGCCCGCGGCGGAGCGCAATCGCTTAATCGCCGTTGGTCGTCTTGATTTCAATACGATGGGCCTACTGCTGTTTACCGATGACGGCGAACTCGCTCACCGTCTAATGCATCCACGTTACGGCATCATGCGCGAATACGCGGTGCGTATTTTTGGGGAAGTCGACGACGCGATCGTCACTCGGTTGGGTCTCGGCGTCGAAATCGATGGTGAGCGGCTGGCATTTGACTCGGTCGAGCGTCAACCTGGGACTGGTGCGAATGCCTGGTTCACCTGTCGCTTACTCACTGGACGCAATCGTGAGGTTCGTCGGCTCTGGGAATCGCAGGGTTGCACGGTTAGTCGACTGCTGCGAGTGAAGTTCGGCACGGTGCAGTTGCCGCGGCGGTTACCGGTTGGGCGGTGCGAAGCTCTAAGCGATGCCGCACGCACTGAACTTTATCAGGCAGTCAATCTGGATCCCGCGCGTGAGGCAGCGCCCGCAGTAGTTCCCGCGCGTGGCAGACGCCGCTAAGACGAAGCGGCTTCGGCTAAGCACCGTTTGATTGATCTCGCTAGGGCTGGCCGTTAAGCTGGCGCGCCCCGCAGGAACCGGTCGCAGCTCAGGTCGAAAAATTATGCGCCCCTTGGTGATCGGAAATTGGAAAATGCACGGCTCATTGAGCTTTGCGCGCGAACTGGCTACGACGATGCTGAGGTCCCGTGCGCAAGTGCCAGACATCGACATGGGTCTGTGTCCGTCCTTCGTGTTTTTGCCGGCAGTGGCGGAAGCCCTTAGCGGCACTAGTGTCCTGTTGGGCGCGCAAACGTGTAGCGAATTCGACACCGGTGCCTACACCGGCGAAGTGTCGCCGGTAATGTTAAGAGAACTTGGGTGTGAGTTGGTGTTGGTCGGGCACTCAGAGCGTCGGCAATTGTTTGGCGAGGGTGCGGCAACGATTGCCGCGAAAGCTGCGTGCGCACAGGCGCAGGGTCTAACTCCAGTAATTTGCGTAGGCGAAACTTTGGCAGAGCGCCGCACAGGGTCGACCGAACAGGTAATCGCCGACCAATTGGCGCCACTTTTCGCGCTCGACAACGTCGCGACGCTATTGAGCGCCAGCGTGATCGCGTATGAACCAGTGTGGGCGATTGGGACCGGTGAGACGGCGAGCCCGGAGCAGGCGCAAACGGTACATGGCTACATTCGTTCGCTACTGAGCGAGTGCAGCGCTTCACGCATAGGCGTGACCCGGATCTTATACGGCGGCAGCGTGAAACCGAGTAACGCAGCGGAGCTGTTCGCGATGCCAGACATCGATGGAGGCCTGATCGGCGGAGCCTCGCTCAAAGCTGACGATTTTTTTACGATTTGCGCGGCCGCCCAGCGGCGCGCCGTTGGGCAATAGCCTTGCCCCCTGGGGCCGCGTTGCAGGCGATTCCTGAAAGCGGGATCAAAATGTTCAACCGGTGGTTTGGAATTCGACTGCACGGCGCAGTCGGTTCTAAGCGTTTACTGCGTCCCGCCTCGATCTAGAAGTGGGCCGGGATTTCTGTGGTCATTTGGAGTTTAGGTGATGTTACAAACGGTTTTACTTGTCGTGCATATCTTGGTCGCGATCTCCTTAATCGCGATTATTTTGTTACAACAGGGGCGCGGAGCGACCGCCGGAGCAGCTTTTGGTAGCGGCGCATCCTCGACAGTTTTTGGCGCGCGCGGTTCGGCGTCGTTTCTTTCGCGCGCGACCGCGATTTTGGCGTTAGTTTTTTTCGGCAATTGTCTGACGTTGGCATTTCTCGCGACTCGGCAGTCCGCCCCTGCAAGTATTGGCCAACAGCTTGAAGAGCAAGTCCAGCCGAATACACCGCCAAGCGTTCCGGTCCCGACCGCACCCGCGCCGAGCGCTCCTATATCAGACCTCCCACAAATTCCGGCGCCCACGCCATAGGTCTTTCGGTTCTTGATGGTTCCTGAAGCGTACATCGATTAATGAAGCTTCGTACCTTGATCACTTCGAAGAAAACAACTTCTGAAGTCAGGATTTTTTGAAAGAGGTCGCGTATCATGCGCGGCGGACAGGGGACAGGTTTGGAGTAGCAATTTAGCGCGGCCGACGTGGTGAAATTGGTAGACACGCCATCTTGAGGGGGTGGTGGGGAAACCCGTGTGAGTTCGAGTCTCACCGTCGGCACCAAATCATTCGCTGTAGTTACACGCATAAGCTTGTCGGACTAAACTCGCGAAGCACTTTGGGCGCCAGTGGCGGGAGCATAATGCTAGAGCTTTATTTGCCGATTCTGATGTTTCTCGCCGTCGGCGTGGCGGTCGGCACCGTGTCCCTGGGCGCTGGCTACGGGATCGGGCAGCTCCTGCGAGTTTACAAGGACGATCCGGAAAAAAACGCCCCGTATGAATGCGGCTTCGATGCCTTCGAAGACGCACGTATGAAATTCGACGTCCGCTACTACTTAGTCGCCATCCTGTTCATTCTGTTTGACTTGGAAATTGCGTTTTTTTTCCCGTGGGCCGTGGTGCTCGATGAGATCGGCCTCCAGGGGTTCTACGCGATGATGATTTTCCTGTCGGTGCTCGTGGTGGGCTTCATCTACGAATGGAAGAAAGGAGCGCTCGAATGGGAATGAACGACATGGCCGAGCGCGGCTTCGTCACGACTTCCATCGATAATGTCGTGAATTGGGCGCGCACCGGCTCGCTGTGGCCGATGACTTTCGGACTTGCCTGCTGCGCGGTGGAAATGATGCATGCCGGTGCGTCGCGCTACGACCTCGATCGCTTCGGCGTGATCTTTCGGCCTAGCCCGCGGCAGTCGGACGTCATGATCGTAGCCGGTACCCTCGTTAACAAAATGGCCCCGGCGCTGCGCAAGGTTTACGATCAAATGACCGAGCCTAAATGGGTGATTTCGATGGGTTCGTGTGCGAATGGCGGCGGTTATTACCACTATTCATATTCAGTAACGCGCGGTTGCGATCGCATTGTTCCGGTCGATGTCTACGTCCCAGGCTGCCCGCCAACAGCTGAAGCACTTCTGTTCGGTGTGATTCAGCTGCAGGAAAAAATCAAGCGCACCAACACGATCAGCCGGTAACCGATGCCTGCCACGCTAAAACTTGAAGCCCTCGTTGACCGGCTGACTGCCTCACTCGGCACGAGTCTCGTGGCCCATGCCGTCGCCCAGGGCGAAGTCAGCATCGTAGTCGCCTCAGTCGATATCACTAAAGTTGCGCGCCTGTTACGCGACACACCAGGGCTGCAATTCGAACAACTCTCCGATCTGTCGGGCGTGGATTACAGCACTTACGGGCACGCCGACTGGATTACCCAGCAGGCGACCACCCAGGGCTTTAGCCGCGCGGTAAGCCACGGGCAGGCCAACCTGCAAACTCCAAGCAGCCAAGGACGGTTTGCGGTGGCTTATCAATTACTCTCGGTAAGCTTGAACCAAAGACTCCGCGTGAAAACCTATTTGAACGACGATCCGCCGCGTGTCGCCTCCGTGGTTGAGGTGTGGGCCTGCGCGGATTGGTATGAACGTGAAGCCTTCGATTTGTTTGGTATTTTATTCGAAGGCCATCCGGATTTACGCCGGATCCTTACCGACTATGGCTTCATCGGCCATCCGTTCCGCAAGGACTTCCCGCTCGAAGGTTATGTTGAAGTGCGATACGACCCCGAAAAGAAACGGGTGGTCTATCAACCGGTGTCAATTGAAGCGCGCACCCTGGTGCCGCGCGTGATCCGCGACGACGGCCGTGCCCCCGATGCTGTCCACTAAGCTCCGTATTACCGTCGTTCCGTAGCCTATGCCCGAAATCCGCAACATGACCTTGAACTTCGGCCCGCAGCATCCGGCGGCACACGGTGTATTGCGCCTGGTACTCGAAATGGACGGGGAAGTGATCGAACGCGCGGATCCGCATATCGGTCTTCTGCACCGCGCGACCGAGAAGCTCGCCGAGAACAAGCCGTTCAACCAGAGCATCGGCTACATGGATCGGCTCGATTACGTGTCGATGATGTGTAACGAACATGCGTACGTGATGGCAATCGAGCGCCTGCTCGGGGTAACGCCACCTCTGCGAGCACAGTACATCCGGGTGATGTTCGACGAGATTACACGGGTCCTTAATCACTTGATGTGGTTAGGCGCACATGGTCTGGATATCGGCGCAATGACGGTATTCCTCTATTGCTTTCGCGAACGCGAGGATTTGATGGACTGCTATGAAGCAGTCTCCGGGACACGCATGCACGCGACATACTATCGACCGGGGGGTGTCTACCGTGACCTGCCTGAGCGCATGCCGCAGTACCAGCCTTCAAAATGGCGCGGCGACAAAGAGATCGCGGCGTTGAACAGCAATAGACAGGGCTCGATTCTCGATTTTGTCGACGATTTCGTCGCGCGCTTTCCGGCCTGTGTCGACGAATACGAAACTCTATTGACCGATAACCGGATCTGGAAGCAGCGCACGGTGGATATCGGGATCGTCACCCCCGAACGCGCATTGGCACTCGGCTTTACGGGCCCGATGTTGCGCGGCTCCGGAGTCGAATGGGATCTCCGCAAGAAGCAGCCGTATGAGGTGTACGCGGATCTTGATTTCGATATTCCCGTTGGCGTGAACGGTGATTGCTACGACCGGTACCTGGTGCGAGTCGAAGAGATGCGGCAATCGGCGCGCATTATTAAGCAATGCGTGGACTGGTTACGCGCGAATCCAGGACCCGTGATGCTCGATGATCACAAGCTCAGTCCCCCCAGTCGCGGCGAGATGAAGGGGGATATGGAATCTCTTATCCATCACTTCAAGCTATTCACCGAAGGCTACTGTGTTCCCGCCGGCGAAGTGTATGCCGCGGTAGAGCATCCGAAAGGAGAATTCGGGATCCTGCTGATCTCGGATGGTGCTAACAAGCCCTATCGCCTCAAAGTGCGCGCACCAGGCTTTGCGCATTTGTCCGCAATGAATGAAATGGTCCAGGGCCACATGCTCGCCGATGTGGTTGCGGTGATCGGGACCATGGACGTCGTGTTTGGCGAAATCGATCGATAACGTTAAATGTCAGTTATGAGCGCTACCGATACTCAAGTCCTGTCCTCCCACGCGTGCGCAGTGATCGACGAATGGATCGCCAAGTATCCGCCAGAGCAAAAGCGCTCGGCGGTGCTTGCGGCACTGCGCGAAGTCCAACACGAAAATCACGGATTCTTAACGACCGAACTGATGGATGCAGTGGCAAATTACCTTGGGCTCGCGCGCATCGCGGTATACGAAGTCGCGAGCTTTTATTCGATGTTCGAAACTAAACCGGTGGGGCATCACAGCATTTCGGTATGCACGAATATTTCGTGCATGCTGCGGGGGGGAGACGAGATGCTCGCGCATGTCGAGAAACGGCTCGGCATCAAGGTTGGTGGATCTACGAGCGACGGCAAGTGCTATCTCAAACCGGAAGAAGAATGCCTCGCCGCGTGTGCCGGCGCACCGATGATGATGATCGATCATATTTATTATGAAAATCTGACCACGGAAAAAATCGATCAGATTTTGGCGAAATTGACATGAGATCGTCCCATGAGTGATGTGCCGCTGAATCTGACCTGCTTCGCGACATTGGGCCATGCTTGCCCGTGGTCGATGGAAACCTATCGGAGCATCGGTGGCTATACCGCATGGGAGAAGATCCTGCGCGAAAAAATTCCGCCGAACAATGTCATCGAACAAGTTAAGGCATCAGGTTTGCGCGGCCGCGGCGGTGCTGGCTTTCCAGCCGGGGTTAAGTGGAGTTTCATGCCAAAGACCCCAGGCATTCAGAAATACATCGTGTGTAATTCGGACGAGAGCGAGCCTGGCACCTGTAAAGATCGCGATATTTTGCGCTTCAATCCACACGCGCTGGTCGAGGGCATGGCGATCGCGGGTTACGCCATCGGTGCGACCGTCGGCTACAACTATATGCGCGGCGAATTCATGGACGAACCGTACCTGCATTTTGTCGAAGCGTTGAAAGGGGCTTATGCCGCGGGGTATCTCGGCAAGAACATTCTGGGCGCGGGTGTCGACTTCGATCTCTACGATCACCTCGGCGCTGGTGCGTATATCTGTGGCGAGGAGACCGCGCTGCTGGAATCCCTGGAAGGGAAAAAAGGCCAGCCGCGCTTCAAGCCACCATTTCCCGCGACTTACGGGCTCTACGGTAAACCCACGACCATCAACAATACAGAGTCGCTTGCCTCGGTGCCGACTATTCTGCGTAACGGTCCCGACTGGTTCACGAGCTACGGCAAGCCGAACAATTCGGGCACGAAGATTTTCTCGGTCAGTGGGCATGTGGCTAATCCCGGGAACTTTGAGATCCCATTAAGCACTCCGTTTAGGAAATTGCTGGAACTCGCGGGTGGCATGCGCGATGGCAGGCCACTGAAGGCAGTGATTCCTGGTGGCTCCTCAGTACCCGTGCTACCCGGCCACATCATGCTTGAACTCGACATGGACTATGATTCGATTTTGAAAGCGGGCTCGATGCTGGGTTCAGGTGCCGTAATCGTGATGGACGACACTACGGACATGGTTCAGGTGCTGCGCCGAATTTCGCGCTTTTACTACGCCGAGTCCTGCGGCCAGTGCACCCCGTGTCGCGAAGGCACCGGGTGGTTGTATCGCATGCTGTGCCGGATTCTCGCGGCCGAAGGCCAAGCTGCGGATATAGATAAGCTCGATAACGTCGCGTCTAAAATCGAAGGCCGCACGATCTGCGCCCTAGGCGATGCGGCGGCGATGCCGGTGCGCAGCTTCGTCAAGCATTTCCGACCAGAGTTCGAACACTACGTGCAACACGGCCGAAGCATTTTCAGCACGCCGCGCGCGGCTGCCTAACGAAATCGAGCATTCCGATGAGCGCCCAAATTACCGAAGACCTTGTCACTATCGAAGTCGACGGCCAACCGGTGCAAGCCCGTAAAGGCGCGATGCTCATTGATGTAACCGATGCCGCGGGGGTATATATCCCACGCTTCTGCTATCACAAGAAACTCACGGTAGCCGCGAATTGTCGGATGTGTTTAGTTGAAGTCGAGCGCGCGCCAAAACCACAACCGGCGTGTGCTACTCCGGTCATGGACGGCATGAAGGTGTTTACGAAATCGCCAAAGGCAATTTCGGGACAGCAGGCGACGATGGAGTTTCTCTTGATCAACCATCCGCTCGACTGCCCGATCTGCGACCAGGGCGGCGAATGCGAGCTGCAGGATCTAGCACTCGGTTACGGTAGCGCGGTATCGCAGTTCACCGAACGTAAACGCGTGGTCCGCGATAAGAACATCGGACCTCTGGTCCAGACCGACATGACCCGCTGCATCCACTGTACGCGCTGCGTGCGCTTCGGCGAAGAAATCGCGGGCTTGCGCGAACTTGGTGCCACCGGGCGCGGCGAAGACATGGAGATCGGTACCTATGTCGCGCAAGCGATGGTCTCGGAACTGTCCGGGAATGTGATCGATCTTTGTCCGGTTGGCGCGCTGACGTCCAAGCCCTATCGCTACTCGGCGCGCGCGTGGGAGTTGCAGCAACACGACGCCGTCGCAATCCACGATTGCGTGGGTTCGAACGTACACGTGCATGCCAAAGGGCAGGTACTGAAACGTGTTGTGCCGATGGAAAACGAAGGAATCAACGAGACTTGGATTTCGGATCGCGATCGTTTCAGTTATCAAGGCCTGCGCCATGAAGATCGATTACTGACCCCACGCATTAAAGAAAACGGCGCATGGCGCGAGTGCGATTGGGAAACCGCGCTGGTAACCCTGGAAGCCGCGGTTACGGAACCCGGAAAGAGTAATCGCTTAGGTGCCCTAGCCGCGCCATCGTCGACCTGTGAAGAAATGTTCCTGTTGCAACGTTTCGTGCGTGGTCTCGGCAGTGCTAATGTCGATCACCGCCTGCGTCAGCACGACTTTTCCGGTGATTCGAGTGAACCGCGTTTTCCGAGCCTCGGCTTTGCTTTTAGCGAACTTGAGCAAGCCGACACGATCGTGATCGTCGGAGGCTATCCGCGCCATGACCAACCCTTGATTAATCATCGACTGCGCAAGGCCGCGCTGCGCGGCGCGCAGGTCATCGCGATCGACAGCCTACATCAGGAATACAATTTTGACTTGAGCGCGCAGCTTGCGGTTGCTCCGAGCGCACTCGTCGCGATCCTCGGTGCTGTTACCCGGGCAGTAGTCGAACGCGCGACCGGTGCGGGCGGGGCGCTTGCGCAATTCACGCCGCGGGCGGAGGCCACGCGCCTGGCCGAACTTATCGCAGCTGGTCAGAAAATTCTGGTTGTACTTGGAAATCGCGCGCAAATGCACGCCGAACGGAGTCGCTTGTTCAGCCTTGCAGCGACGCTTGTGCAAAGCCTCAATGGTCGCAGCGGTCAACTGACCGACGGCGCGAATGCTGCGGGCGCTTGGCTCGCGGGGGCGGTTCCTCACCGCGGCCCTGGCGGACGTGAAGCCGGCGCTATCGGATACTGTGCCGCGCGGATGTTAACGACTCCGTTGGACGCGTATCTGTTGCTGGGGTTTGAACCTGATCGCGACTGCAGCGCGCCTGCGACGGCGGTGGCGACCTTGGTGCAGGCGAAATTTGTGGCGGCATTAACCGCGTTTACCTCGCCGACCTTGGAGCAAGTCGCGCACCTGCTGCTGCCGATCGCGAGCTTTGGTGAAAATGAAGGCAGCCTCGTTAATGCGAGCGGAGCTTGGCAAACGTTTGTACCCGCGGTGAAAGCGCCAGGCAGTGCGCGCGCGGCGTGGAAAATCCTGCGTGCGCTAGGTGACCGCTGCGGACTGCCAGGATTTACCGCAGTGACCTGCGCCGATATCACCACAGAACTGAAAGCGCTATGCGGTATACCGCGGGTTGAGCCATTGAATCCTCGACCATTGCCGGGAGGCCACGCAAATGCCGCTCCCGGGATTGAGCCCAGGCTTGAGCTTGTCGTGCAAGTGCCCTTGAATCGCACGGACAGCCTGGTCCGGCGCGCCAGCGCGCTTCAACAAATGCCCCAGGTTGGTGATGAGGGCGTGCATCTCTCGCCGGCGACGTTGGCCACTCTAAAGCTTCAGGATCAAGCACAGGTGCTTCTCAATGTGGGTGGCGCCGATGTTTCAGCGATCGCCATGAGTGATTCCTCAGTCCCAGACGGTTGCTGCTTGATTTACGCGACTACGAACCTCGGCACTCAACTGACCACGGCGGCTACCGTGACAGTGCGCGGGGCCGGTGGTACTCGGTGACCGAATTCCTCTACAACCTGCTGTCGTTTCTGCCGACGCCACTCGCGACGGTGCTGATTGTCCTTCTCAAGATCTTGCTGATCCTGCTGCCGCTGATGGTCAGCGTCGCCTATCTCACCCTGCTCGAGCGTAAAGTCATAGGCTACATGCAAGTACGGATGGGGCCAAATCGCGTCACGTTTTTCGGCATTAAATTCCTTGGCGGCCTGGGTCAGCCGATTGCGGACGCGTTCAAATTGCTGATGAAAGAGATCGTGATCCCGAATGGTGCTGACAAGGTACTGTTCCTCCTCGCGCCAATCGTGGCACTGGCCCCCGCGCTCGCCGCCTGGGCAGTGGTCCCATTCGGTAGCGAGATAGTGTTGACGAATATCAACGCCGGGCTGCTCTACATTTTGGCGCTCACGTCACTCGGGGTATACGGCATCATCATCGCCGGGTGGGCGTCGAATTCCAAATACGCATTTCTAGGCGCGATGCGCTCGGCTGCGCAGATCGTGAGCTACGAAATCGCAATGGGTTTTGCCCTGGTCGGTGTGCTCGTCGCGGCTGGCAGCCTGAATCTGGGCGAAATCGTCGAAGCCCAACGCGGCAACGTGCTCACATGGTTTTGGCTCCCGCTGTTTCCACTTTTCTTGATTTACTTCATTTCGGGTGTCGCCGAAACCAACCGCGCACCCTTCGATGTCACTGAAGGCGAATCCGAAATCGTGGCCGGCTTCCACGTCGAATATGCAGGCATGGGTTTCGCATTATTCTTCCTCGCCGAATACGCCAATATCATTTTGATCTCGGGCCTGACCGCTGTGATGTTTCTCGGTGGTTGGATGTCCCCCTGGCCGGCCTTCATGGCAGCGTGGCCAGTGGTTGGGACGTTCTTTGGCGATGGGATCCATTGGTTCGTGTTTAAGCTGAGTCTATTCGTCTTTTTGTTCTTGTGGTTTCGCGCGACCTTCCCGCGTTATCGCTACGACCAGATCATGCGGTTAGGCTGGAAAGTGTTTTTACCAATTACGATCGTCTGGATCGTGCTGATTTCGACCCTGGTCGTGTACAAGATCCCACCGTGGTTCGACACTGCTACGACGGAGGTGACGTCATGAATGCTGTCGTCGGTTATTTCAAAAGCTTGGCGCTGTTTGAGCTGCTGAAAGGCCTCCGGCTCACCGGTAAATATCTGTTCGAGCGCAAGATCACCATTCAGTACCCCGAGGAAAAAACCCCGCAGTCGCCGCGCTTTCGCGGCCTGCATGCGCTGCGGCGCTACCCCAATGGTGAAGAGCGCTGCATCGCGTGCAAGTTGTGCGAGGCGGTATGTCCGGCGCTTGCGATAACCATCGAATCCGAACCACGGGACGATGGCACCCGGCGTACCACCAAGTACGAGATTGATTTAACCAAATGCATCTTCTGCGGGTTTTGTGAAGAATCCTGCCCCGTCGATTCGATTGTCGAAACCCGGCACTTCGAGTACCACGGCGAGCAACGCGGTGATCTGCTGATGACGAAAGAAAAATTACTGGCGGTTGGCGATCGCTTCGAAGCACAGATCGCCGCAGATCGCGCGGCCGAAGCGCGGTATCGTTAAAGATCGAGTACCCCGCGGTATGTTTGAACAAACTATTTTCTACTTGTTCTCCGCCGGCCTTGTATTTGCCGCGGTGATGGTGATCACCGTCCGCAATCCAGTCCATGCCGTGCTCTTTCTGGTCGTGGCGTTTTTTGCCAGCGCGGGGCTTTGGCTGCAACTTGAAGCGGAGTTCCTGGCGATTGCGCTGGTGCTGGTCTATGTCGGGGCGGTGATGGTGCTGTTCCTCTTTGTGGTCATGATGCTCGACATCAATATCGCGGTGGTCCGCGAGGGCTTCGCGCGTTATGTCCCGATCGCGGGGGCAGTCGCAGTGCTGATGCTGGCCGCCATCGGCACAGTCCTCGGACGTGATCATTTTGGTCTCGCGCAGGTCGCAGCCCCGGGCCCTGTCGGCCCGGAACATGAGAATACCGCCGAACTCGGCCGCGTGTTGTACACGCAGTATGTGCTGCCGTTTGAAGTCGCCTCGGTGGTGTTGTTGGTCGCGATCATCGCCGCAATCGCGCTGACCTTACGCGGGACTCGGCAATCCAAAGCGCCGCGCCCTGAACACCAGGTGTTGGCCAACAGCCGTGAGCGCGTGCGGTTGGTTAAAGCGATGTCGCCGGAGACGCCGGAATGAGCGTTAGTCGGTCCACCCCTACGCGAGACGGAGCCTAGCGCCATGGTGGCACTTGCTGATTACCTGATGGTTGGCGCGATTCTATTCTGCGTCAGCGTCGCGGGAATTTTCATCAATCGCAAAAACATCATCGTATTGTTGATGTGCATCGAATTAATGCTGCTGGCCGTGAATCTGAATTTCATCGCGTTTTCGCACTTCAATCACGATATCGGTGGCCAGGTGTTCGTGTTTTTTATCCTGACGGTCGCGGCCGCGGAGTCCGCGATTGGGCTCGCGATCCTCGTGGTGTTGTTCCGCAATCGCAGTTCCATCAATGTCGACGACATCAGCGCGATGCGAGGGTAGCCGAAATGACTCCCGTTTCTATTAGTCGCGAGAGGATGCCGTGAAAGATCTCTGCCTCGCCATTGTCCTCGCGCCCTTGGTCGGTGCCATTGCTGCCGGCTTGTTTGGTCGCGCGCTGGGTCGCTCCGGCGCACACTGGATCACGATCTTAAGTGTCGGCTTCTCATTTGCCGGCTCGTGCCTCGTGTTTCGCGACATCGTCTTCAGCGGCGTCGAACCGCTGAACGTGGTTGTCTACACTTGGCTGGTTAGCGGCGGTGTGCCGTTCCAGATTGGATTCCTGATCGACCAGCTCACCATCACGATGATGACGGTGGTGACCTTCGTGTCGTGGATGGTGCATATCTACACGATCGGCTATATGCACGACGATCCCGGCTATCAACGGTTTTTCTCGTACATTTCGCTGTTCACTTTCAGCATGCTGATGCTGGTGATGGCGAACAATTTCGTGCAGCTGTTCTTCGGTTGGGAAGCGGTCGGGGTCGTGTCCTATCTCCTGATCGGGTTTTGGTTTAAGCGCGACAGCGCGATCTACGCCAACCTGAAAGCTTTCCTCGTGAACCGAGTCGGCGACTTTGGGTTTCTGCTCGGGATCGCGGCAGTGCTGACCTATTTCGGCACGCTCGATTACGCGCAGGTCTTCGCCAAGGCACCGAGCCTGGCATCGACCGAGATTACGTTATGGGCAGGTCACGACTGGTCGCTGCTGAGCGTCATTTGCTTGTGTTTGTTTGTCGGTGCGATGGGGAAATCCGCGCAAGTTCCGCTTCATGTGTGGCTGCCGGATTCGATGGAAGGCCCAACCCCAATCTCCGCACTTATCCACGCCGCAACCATGGTGACCGCGGGGATCTTCATGGTGGCGCGCATGTCACCGCTGTTTGAACTCTCAACCACGGCGCTGTCCGTGGTGCTCGTGATTGGATCGATTACCACGTTTTTCATGGGCCTGCTCGGCTTGGTTCAGCACGATATCAAGCGGGTTATCGCCTACTCGACACTGTCACAACTCGGGTACATGACGGTGGCGCTGGGCGCTTCCGCCTATGCTGCCGCAATCTTTCATCTTTTCACGCATGCCTTCTTTAAAGCGTTGCTGTTCCTGGCGGCAGGCTCGGTGATTATTGGCATGCACCACGAACAGGACATGCGCAAGATGGGTGGCCTGCGGCGTTATATGCCGATCACCTGGATCACCTCAGTAATCGGGACCCTCGCCTTAACCGGCTTTCCGGGGACCGCAGGATTCTTTTCCAAAGACGCAATCATCGAAGCGGTCAAGCTCTCGCATACCCCTGGCGCCGCACTTGGTTACTGGGCCTGCTTAATCGGGGTGTTCATCACCTCGCTATATTCCTTCCGGCTGCTGTTCCTCGTCTTCCACGGCCGCGAACGGATGGATCACCACACCCAGGAACATCTGCATGAGTCGCCAGCGGTGGTGTGGATCCCACTCGTCGCCTTGGCGATCCCGTCGATAGTCGCCGGCCTGATTGCCGCCGGGCCTATGCTCTTCGACGGGTATTTCGGCGGAAGTATCGTCGTCCACGCGGAGCACAACGTTCTCGAACACTTGGGTAAGCACTTCCATGGCGCGTGGGCGTTCGTGGGCCACGGCTTCACTCAAGCACCGTTCTGGTTGGCGTTCGCGGGCGCGGCCAGCGCGTGGTTCCTCTATTTGCACCGACCGGAATTGCCCGCACGTATTGCCGGGGCCTTCAAACCTATACACCGAATACTCGAAAACAAATATGGCTTCGATGCGTTTAACGACTGGTTTTTCGCCGGCGGCGCGCGCGGTACGGGCGGTGTGTTGTGGCGGTGGGGCGATGCCGGCGTGATCGACGGCTTTTTAATCAATGGCTCGGCGAAGATGGTCGCGTGGTGCGCCGACGCGGCGCGCCAGATCCAGTCCGGCTACCTCTACCACTACGCCTTTGCAATGATCCTGGGGTTACTCGCGCTTCTCGGAATCTTTGTGCACGGAGTGTTTGCCTAAATGATCGCTCGTTCTTCAGTTAGCAAGCAAGACAATGCATTCTGATTTGCCACTGCTCAGTCTCTGCATCTGGCTCCCGATCCTTGGCGGTCTGTGGGTTATTTTCGCGGGCAGTCGGGTGCTCGATCGCGCCGTCAAGCAAGATGCCTTGATACTCGCGTTGGCGACTCTGGCTTTGTCGTTGCTGCTATATCGGGATTTCAACGCAGCGAGCGCCACGATGCAGTTCGCCGAGCGCTATACCTGGATCGATGCGTTCAAAATTTACTACCACATCGGGATCGACGGGATCGCGTTGCCACTGGTGTTACTAACGACGTTTACGACGGTGATTGTCGTGATCGCGGGCTGGGAAGTCATCGAAGACCGCGTCAATCAATACATGGGCGCGTTCCTGATTCTGGAAGGGCTGATGGTTGGGGTCTTTAGCGCGCTCGACTCGATCCTGTTCTACGTCTTCTGGGAAGCGATGCTGATCCCGATGTTTCTCATCATTGGAATCTGGGGCGGTCCGCGTCGGGTCTATGCGACGATCAAGTTTTTCCTCTACACGTTTTTGGGCTCGGTATTCATGCTGGTCGCGCTGCTGTATCTGCACGCGCAGGCCGGAAGCTTTGCACTACAAGACATGCAGGACGTGGTGCTAACCCTGAGCGAACAAAAGTGGATCTTCATCGCGTTTTTGCTGGCGTTCGCGGTCAAGGTACCGATGTGGCCTGTTCACACCTGGTTGCCCGATGCGCATGTCGAGGCACCCACGGGCGGCTCGGTAGTGCTGGCAGCGATCATGCTGAAGATGGGTGGTTACGGTTTTCTGCGGTTCAGCCTGCCGATTACCCCGGATGCGGCGGCGGCATTCGACTGGCTCATGATTTTGCTGTCGCTCATCGCGGTGGTCTACATCGGGTTTGTGGCGCTGGTGCAGCAGGACATGAAGAAGCTGATTGCGTATTCCTCTATTTCGCATATGGGGTTTGTGACCCTCGGTTTGTTCATGATGTTCGATATCCACGCCAATACCGGAAATTTCCAGGACGCGGCGATGGGAGTCGAAGGCGCGATGGTGCAGATGATCTCGCACGGCTTCATTTCCGGTGCGATGTTTCTGTGCGTTGGCGTGCTCTACGATCGTATGCACAGTCGGATGATTAACGATTACGGCGGCGTCGTGAATGTCATGCCGCGCTTTGCCGCGTTCATGATGTTGTTTGCCATGGCAAATGCCGGGTTGCCCGCGACATCCGGTTTCGTCGGCGAGTTCCTGGTAATCGTCAGCAGCTTCAAGGCGAATTTCTGGTATGCGTTTCTTGCGGCGACTACGCTTATTCTCGGCGCCGCCTACACGTTGTGGATGTACAAGCGCGTCGTCTTTGGTGAAATCCGCAATTCGCACGTCGCTGAACTCACCGACATTACGGGCCGCGAAACACTGGTCCTAGCCTCGCTTGCGGTCGCGGTACTTGCGCTCGGGATCTGGCCGGCACCGCTGCTCGACGTGATGCATGTCAGCGTCGAGCACTTGTTGGAACAGGTCGCGCAGTCCAAAACATCGATAGCCGCTTATGAATGACTTCGCCCTAATTCTTCCCGAGGCCACGTTGCTGGTACTCGCGTGCGGAGTTTTGCTCCTCGATGCCTTTATCGGCAAGCGGGTCCCGGCCGCAACGTTTTGGGGCGCGGTCGTCAGTTGCCTGGTAGTCCTCGCGCAGGTGGCCAGTCCGGGTTATATGCCGGAAGCTGCGGTGTTTGGTTTCGCTGGCACCTTGCGGGTCGATGTGATGGGGACGGTGCTGAAGTCTTTCCTGCTGGTGTTAGTGGTCGTATCGTTTTTCTACGCGCACGAGTATTTCTCCAAGCAGCGTCAGGAAGTCCAGGGTGAGTATTATCCCTTAGCGCTATTTGCGACCCTTGGCATGATGGTACTGGTCTCGGCGAACAGTCTGTTGACCATCTATCTCGGTCTGGAGCTCCTGTCGCTCTCGCTGTATTCATTAGTCGCGTTACAACGCGATTCAGTCACGGCCTCAGAAGCAGCAATGAAATATTTTGTGCTCGGGGCGTTGGCGTCCGGGATGCTGCTGTATGGCATGTCGATGCTCTATGGTGTGGCCGGCACCCTGGATCTTTCCGAGCTCTTGATCAAAGTCGGTAATCTGGAAGAGCAACGCTTGTTGCTGACCTTCGGCCTGGTGTTTCTGGTAGTGGGGATCGCCTTTAAGTTAGGCGTCGTCCCGTTCCATATGTGGCTCCCGGATGTGTATCAAGGGGCCGCGACCCCGGTGACTCAATTCATTGGCACTGCACCCAAGCTGGCCGCTTTCGGGATGGCGATGCGCTTGCTGGTCGATGGCCTATGGGGACTCTCAGAGCATTGGCAACAGATGTTGATCATCTTGTCGATTTTATCGATGGGGGTGGGCAATCTACTCGCAATCGCCCAGCGTAATTTCAAACGCATGCTGGCATATTCGACGATCGCGCACATGGGGTTCCTTCTGCTCGGCATGTTGTCAGCGACCGCTTCGGGCTACGCAGCCTCGATGTTCTACGTCACGCTTTATGCCTTGATGAGCATGGGCGCATTCGGTTCGATCATTCTCCTCGCGTCCGCGCGTTCCGAAGCCGATGAACTCTCAGACTTGGCGGGGCTTGCAAAGCGCAGCCCGTGGTTCGCGTTCATACTTCTAATCCTGATGTTTTCGATGGCTGGGGTACCTCCTTTCGGCGGCTTCTGGGCAAAATGGTTTGTCCTCAAGGAAGTGATCGTTGCCGATTACGTGTGGTTGGCCGGGATCGCGGTGATGTTTTCGCTCGTTGGCGCTTATTACTATTTGCGCATCGTCAAGTTGATGTACTTCGACGAGCCCGAAACGCCGTACCCGGTGTCGGCGACGACGGATCTGAAATTAGTCCTGTCGGTTAATGGGCTAGTGGTGCTCGTTCTTGGAATCGTCCCGAGCACTTTAATGTCGGTGTGTATCTCAGCCACGATTCCCTACCTGCCTTGGTAGACATTGAGTCGTCCACTGCGGCCCTTAGCCTCGTTCGCTAGGGTTCGCCAGGGCTTGACCCATCCGCACCGAACATCCTCGCGCAAGCGTTGACGTCCACTGCAGTACGTTGCGACCGAACAGCGCAATAACCGTTGATCCCATATTGAAACGTCCGAGTTCCGCGCCTCGCGCGAACGGGAACGGGCACTCAAATGCGTAATGGGAAATCCGACGCGATGCCGCCAAAGCGGCGACATCGCAGCTCACAAGCTCCATGCTACCCACCATCACCGCGCCTACGAGGATCAAGGTAAAGGGGCCGTAGTCGCCGGTGCAATGTAAAATTACACGTTCGTTACGCGCGAGCACTCGCGGTACGACCCGCACGGTGTGTGGATTCACCGCGAATAAAACGCCCGGCACATAAACCACTTCATGGATCTGCCCGCCGCAGGGTGCGTGTACCCGGTGATAGTTATGGGGAGCAAGATAAACTGTCGCGAATTCGCCGTCGTGATACTGCTGTGACGCGTGAATATTGTTGGCGAGCAATTCATCCACCGAGTAAGTTCGGCCTTTGGCTTGTAGCATGCGATCCCGCTGAAGTGTCCCGAATTCCGCGATAACACCGTCGGCCGGACTCACCAAGCTCTTTTGATCTGCCGGCAACGGGCGCGCATCTGGCTTAAGCGCACGCGTGAAGAAGCGATTAAATGAAAGATAGTGCTCGGGATCCGGTTCCAGTGCTTCGGAAAGATCCACGGCGTAACGCCGCAGGAATGCAGTCTTCAACCGACCCGCGAGCCACGGCCGTTCCGAGCGTGCAAGGCGACCGACTACTCTGGATAAGCCGTGTTGTGGGCCCATGTACTGCGGAAGCGTGCGAACATAATCCCAAAGTAGCATTAGCGCCCCTGTATAAATTCCATTCGTTCTGATCCAAGAAGGTGCGCCTTTGTCCGCCGAAACGCACTTGAGAAAAGACACGGATACGACTGTTTTAACGCGACCCGTTTAGTCACGTTTGATGACGAGGTCAAACCTACGCGTGCCGGTTTCGCACGTCACCTCAAGCGGAACCGTCATGCCCGCGATGAGGGGGCGGTTCGGTTGCATCAACATCACATGAAGGCCACCGGGTTCGAATTTAACTTTCTCGCCTGCGGCAATTGGGACCACCTTACGGCTCGCCATGTGGACGTGATCGCCGCTGGTGACAGTCTCATGCATCGCCGCGCTGGCAAACGACGCACTCGCCATCTGAGTGATCTGAAGTGGTGCCAAGCCGCGGTTCCGGAAGGTCATGAATGCCGCTGCCACCCCCGCGTTCGGGGGCGGCTCTCGCACCCATGCGTCCAGAATATCGAGGTCCTCGCAGGCCAAACCCGCAAGACTCATTCCTGTCAGCAGGACTGCACAGAGTGCTTGCATAAAAGCCAGATAAACCTTCACCCTTCGATGAAGTCGATGATGGTTTGAATCCTTTCTATCAGGTTAGACACCTCAAAAGGCGGCGACAGCACGCTCACCAGTTGCAGCTTCGGCGTAAGTAGAAAAATTGAGGCTGTGTGGTCCACGGAATAGATTTTCGGATCGGCGGTTTTGACTTGCACGTAGACGATCCCGATTTGTCGGGCCAGTGATTTTAGTTCTTCGTCATTGCCCGTGGCACCCAGAAAATTTGGGTCGAAGTAGTGAACGTAATCGCGGACCACGGCCGGAGTGTCGCGTGCGGGGTCCACCGTGACGAAGAGCACTTGGCCAGTAGCTTGAAAGCTAGGGTTCTCGCGCAATCGTTCGGCGACAATGTGCAAGGTCTTCATGGTTGTCGGGCACACGTCCGGGCAATGCGTGAAGCCGAAGAACAGCAACGTCCACTTGCCCACGAGGGCATTTTCGGTGAACGGCTTGCCGTGTATGTCGGTCAGGCTGAAGGCGCTGAGTTGTGGCGGGGCGGGCCACAACAATCCTTCTATGTCGGGCGGCGCTTCATTGCTGGACCGCGCAACATAGAGCCCGAGCGCAAAGGCGAGAATCGCCAGGACAATAATGGCGACGATCTGGGGCGCGGCTTTGGACGATGACATCCGCCCGATTATACCGAAGCCAGGTCGGGTGTCCGCGACTCAATGTGCTGTAGGTAGAGTGTCGATGACAACAAGCCAATTGCGTCGAGTACACTAGTAATGAGTAATTCAGACGGATACGTAATTCCCGATGGCTGCCCAACTGGGCAAATACGAGGTTAATCGCGAAATTGGTCGCGGCGGCATGGGCGTGGTCTACCAAGCCTATGACCCGTATATTGACCGCCAGGTGGCGGTCAAAGTTGCGATGGCCGATGCGTTGAAGGAACGCAATTCCGGCGATCGCTTCCGCAAGATGTTTTTCAACGAAGCCCATACCGCCGGCATGCTCCGGCACCCAAACATCCTCGATATCTTCGATGCCGGTGTGGATGAAGATAAATGCTACATCGGGATGGAACTCATCGAGCACGGCGATACCCTGCGTTCGTATACCAACGTCGACAATCTATTACCGCTTAATCAAGTCGCGGAATTGGTATTTCGCTGCGCCAAGGCGTTGGATTACGCGCACCGCCAAGGGGTGATCCACCGTGATATCAAGCCGTCCAACATCCTGTTAACCCAAGAGATGGACGTAAAGATTGCGGATTTCAGCATTGCCCACATCAATCGCACCGATTTATCACAAACGATGCCGATGGGATTCGTCGGATCGCCGCGTTACATGTCCCCTGAGCAAATCCAGGAAGACTCGATTACCCACCAAACCGATTTATTTTCCCTAGGAATTGTCGCCTACGAGCTATTAACCGGGCATCACCCCTTTGGTGGCGAAAGCTTTTCAAATCTAATTCACCGCGTGATTAACGAAGAGCCAACTCCGTTGGCGACGTTTCGACCGGATCTACCACCGATCCTGGATCGAATTATCATCAAGTGCCTGGAAAAATCCACCGACCGCCGTTATCGCATGGGTTTGGATCTTGCCTCCGATCTCAGCATGGCGTTCACCCATCTGGAACGTCCACAGGAGAACATTCCGGCGCGCGAAAAATTTGAGCTGGTCAAGCCGCTCGATTTCTTTCGCGGTTTCCCGGATTCTGAAATCTGGGAAATTATTCGTGCCAGCGTGTGGCAGGACGCGGCACCCGGCGAAGCTGTCATCAAGGAAGGCGATATTGACGATTCGTTTTTTATCATCATCGATGGCGCGGTAAACATTACCAAGCAAAGCCGCATGCTGAGTCGCTTGAAGTCCGGCGATTGCTTCGGGGAGATGGGGTACCTCAATAAAACACGACGTTCGGCCACGGTCACCGCGGACGGGCACTTGGCGCTGATGAAAGTGAACGCAACGTTGATCGAACAGGTGTCATTGGAGTGCCAGTTGCGGTTTAGTCGGGTATTCCTGCGAGTACTCAGTGATAGGTTGGCAAAGACAACCGATTTAGTGGTGCGCGGCGGCTAAGCAACGCGGCGGCGAGGAGTACGCGAAATTCGCGCATGGCAGCGAATACGTCGGTTCGGCCTTGATCGGTGCCGATGGTTGGTACTCGCGAACCAGTCACGCACTGGACGAGCGGCAATGTCACCCTGCTCGACGACGCCGCGCACCCGACTCTTCAATATCTTGCCCAAGGCGCGCAGATGGTGGTCGAAGACGCGCTAGTGTTGGCGGACAACGTCACCGCACATGGTGCGAATTACGCGAGCGCGTTTATCGCCTATCAGAACGCCCACCTGAATCGCACCGCGCGGGTCGTCCTATCCTCGCGTTTCTTCGGCGAGTGGTTGCATGCGGATGGCGGCGCACGCGAACTTCGCGATTCGCTCGGCCGCCAGCGCGATCCCGAGAACTGCTGGGAAGTGAAATGGTTGTATGGGGACACGGTCCCGGGTTTATTTAGTCGGACAACGGGGAAAGCAATTGACTAGGCACCGCTCCGATACTATTTGAGGAGCTGCCAGGGTCTGCTACCGGGCACTACGCGAGTATTCCACGATTATGTGAACCGTCCCTCGCGACTCAGCCTTCGTCAATTAGGGGAAACGAGCTTGAACGCCGCACAATTACTAGTCAAATGCCTCGAAAAAGAAGGCGTGGAATATATCTTCGGTATTCCCGGTGAGGAAAATCTCGACATCATGGATGCGCTGCTCGATAGCCCAATTAAATTCGTGACGGTTCGTCACGAACAGGGGGCGGCGTTCATGGCCGATGTTTACGGGCGTCTGACCGGCAAGGCCGGCGTGTGCATGTCGACGCTCGGACCGGGGGCGACCAACCTTATCACTGGGGTCGCGGATGCCAATATGGATCGCGCACCAATCGTGGCGATCGCGGGACAGGGTGCCACGACCCGTCTGCATAAGGAAAGCCACCAGATCCTCGATTTGGTGACGATGTTCACGCCAATTACAAAATTCGCGACCCAGATACTCGAACCCGGCGTGGTGCCGGAAGTGGTGCGCAAGGCATTCAAGGTCGCACAGAGCGAAAAACCAGGTGGCGCCTTTATCGATTTCCCAGAAAATGTCGCGGAACTTGTGGTGCCCGACGGCATCAAGCCACTGCCCGTGCGGAAGGTCTACACGCCGGCACCGCCGGAATTCAAAATCGAACGTGCAGCGCAGATCATCTCCGAGGCGCGAAATCCGATCATCATCGCGGGCAACGGAATCATCCGACAGGGTGCCGCGAGTGAGTTGGTCGCGTTTGCCGAGCAACTCCGAATTCCAGTCTGCACCACCTTCATGGCGAAAGGGGTGATCCCGTTTTCCCACGAATTGTCGCTCGGTACCTTGGGCTTGAAGGCGCGTGATTTCCCTTGGTTCGCCGTCGAAAAGGCCGACGTGGTGATCTGCATCGGTTACGACATGGTCGAGTACCACCCAGACATGTGGAATCCGAAAAATCAAAAAACCATTGTGCATATCGATGCCACGGCGGCCGAGGTCGACGCGCACTACGGCGCGGCTTTCGAATGTCCGGGTTACCTCCCCGTGACCTTACGGGCGATCGCGGCGCGCGCGAAGGCGCAGCGCAAGATTGGCTTTACGGCGGTCCGCCACGCGATTGTCGAGGACCATGCAGCGTTGGCGAACGACCAAGGATTCCCAATCAAACCGCAGAAGATCGTGTGGGATCTGCGCGAGGTGCTGGCACCGGACGACATCGTGAGCTCGGACGTGGGCGCACACAAGATGTGGATGGCACGCATGTATCGTGCCGAGCGCCCCAATACGTGCATCATCTCGAACGGCTTCGCGTCGATGGGCATCGCAGTGCCGGGAGCGCTGGCCGCCAAACTCGCCAATCCCGCGCGTAAAGTCGTCGCCGTCACCGGCGACGCCGGGTTTTTGATGAATTCGCAAGAGATCGAAACAGCGCTACGCATGGGTACGCCCTTCGTGGTGCTGATCTGGAACGACGCAGAATACGGGCTCATCACCTGGCACCAACTACGTCACTTCGGGCGACCGAGCCACATCGCTTTCAATAATCCGGATTTCGTGAGATACGCCGAAAGTTTTGGCGCGAAGGGTTATCGGGTGAGCGGGCGGCCGACCTCATCCCAACGCTACGGCAGGCGCTGGCGGATAACACCGTTGCCATTATCGATTGCCCGGTCGACTACGCGGAAAACATGCAACTCACGCGCAACTTAGCGGATCTAGTGAGTCTCTACGATATTTAATGCGATCAAAGCGGGACCGAAGTACATTCCAATCGAGGTATGAGTCTGAAGGGTTGAAGTTGAGTCTGGGCTTAGGCGGCTGCTTTCGGTCGATTAGGAATAGATTTAAAAAGAATTTCCCGGGCCTTGTTAAGGTGCTCGGCAGCCGCATTGTCACTCATTGCAA
>SHZM01000024.1 GCA_009692265.1 Gammaproteobacteria bacterium | reverse complement strand
GCGCAAACTGGCGCGGTGACGTTGGTTCAACGTTTCGGCAGCGCGCTGAATTTGAACATCCACTTCCCGATGCTGTTCCTCGACGGTATATACATCGCGGAAGGCGATAGTGTGCGCTTTCGCCGGGTGCCGTCGCCGACCCTGGTCGCTTGTTGCGACCGCAGGGCGAGTATGGGAATGATAGGCAGTTTCATATGACGTCCCTCGCACTGACTGATATTCCAAACATCACAAATTGGTAGCGCACCCTCCGCCCAATAGATCACCGAACTAAGGCGGGGGTAACAGGTTGCTCGTGCTTCAGCTAAATGAAGTCTAGCGCATCTTAGTGGACGACTATGTGTGAAAAAACGCGCCAGTGGTCAGGCGAACTGGGCTGGACTCTGAACGAGGCGGTTAAAGAGGTTTGCTTGTGGGCGCTGAGCTTGCCTAAGCGACACCGTCTTCCGAAATTCTCGGGAGCGATGGCTCAACGGCATGCGCCGTGCTGAAAATAGGTAAAGCTGCATTCGGCGAAGGCTTATTACCTAAATTTTACCACTACTGTCCGGACGTTGAACCATCGAGCCGCGATAATTGTTTGATTTGAAATAGAGAAGTCATGTTTTTTCTTGGTCTCGATTTGAAGTGCGACACGCCGATTTGCGACCCTGCGAGAAGTTTACGCGCAGGAGACACTGATGAACTTTGGCAAGTTGGTATTCGCACAGCTCACCCAGCATTTACCGCTGACCACGTTTCGCCGTTGCGTCGCGCGCTACGGTGGAGAGCACAAGGTCAAGTCGTTTTCCTGCCTCGACCAATATCTGTGTATGGCCTTCGCCCAACTGACTTATCGCGAGAGCTTACGTGACATCGAAGCCTGCCTGCGTGCACAAGCAGGCAAGTTGTATCACATGGGCATCAAGAGTCGCGTCTCGCGCAGCACGCTTGCGGATGCGAACGAAGCCCGAGACTGGCGCATCCACGCCGAGTTTGCACAGTCGCTCATTGGCATCGCGCGCCGCCTGTATGCCGAAGAGCCCTTTGGCGTCGATCTGAAAGAGACCGTTTACGCACTCGATGCCAATACCATCGATCTGTGCCTGTCAGTGTTTCCCTGGGCACCGTTTCGCTCCACCAAGGCTGCGGTCAAACTACACACGTTGTTAGATCTGCGCGGCAATATCCCTACTTTTCTGCATATCAGCGATGGAAAACTCCACGACGTCAATGTCCTCGACCTGCTAGTCCCCGAGCTTGGCGCGTTCTACGTCATGGACCGGGGCTATATCGATTTCGAACGCTTGTATCGCTTGCACGAGGCAGGCAGTTTCTTCGTGACCCGCGCCAAATCCAACCTCAAAGCCCTGCGTCGCTATTCCAACCCGGTCGACCGCACCACGGGCTTGATTTGCGATCAGACTATCGTGCTCACCGGCTTCTACTCGCGACAAGATTTCGACACACCTCTGCGCCGCATCAAGTTCGAAGATCCCAAGACCGGCAAGCGGCTGGTGTTCTTAACCAACAATTTCGTGCTGCCCGCAATCACCATCGCCGACCTCTATCGATGCCGATGGCAGGTCGAATTGTTTTTCAAATGGATCAAGCAGCATCTTCGGATCAAAGTTTTCTTCGGTACTTCAGAGAACGCCGTCAAGACTCAAATATGGATCGCGGTCTCCGTTTACGTGCTCGTCGCCATCGTCAAAAAGCGCCTCAACTTGGCGGCCAGTCTCTACGAATTGCTACAGATCTTGAGCCTCACGATGTTCGAGCGATTGCCATTAGATCAACTGCTTAGCAACATCATGGCCGATGACTTTCAATCCATTCTCGACAACCAACTGAATTTGTTCGATTAACACCCGGGCACTAGTGAAATTTTACCTAAATCTAGAAAATCGGATTTCAGTTAATCGCTAACTCACTGATTCAATTGGCGCTCCCTAGGGGACTCGAACCCCTGTTTTCGCCGTGAGAGGGCGACGTCCTAGGCCACTAGACGAAGGGAGCTGGTGTGCGGCGGTGCTATTATACGAGCCGGACCGGTAAGTGCTATCGCACCTGTCTGGATCATTCACCTCAGTCGCGCGCGAGGCACTGCATTGGAGTCTAGACCTGTGAACACCGCGGAGATAATCCCGCTCAAATCTCGACCCAGGATCTATGCGCGGCCCGATCACGCAATCTCGCGAAAATTCATTTCGGAGAATGCGTTGAAAGTGCTCTACAGATTAGACAAGGCCGGATTTAAGGCCTTTTTGGTAGGTGGCAGCGTGCGCGATCTTCTACTCGGTCGAGCACCTAATGATTTCGATGTCGCGACCGATGCCCTACCGGAGCAGGTTCGCGAACTGTTTCGTAACTGTCGCCTCATCGGACGTCGATTTCGGCTAGCCCATGTTCAATTCGGGAATGAACTCATCGAAGTCGCTACTTTTCGTGCCGCGCATGATGAGACTGATGGCGCGGCAATGACCGATGCCGGCCGGATTCTTAGAGATAATGTCTACGGTTCACTGGACGACGATGTGTGGCGACGTGATTTCACGGTAAATGCGCTGTACTACGACATTTCCGATTTTTCGATCGTCGATTACGTCGGAGGGGTTGAAGATCTCAACGCCGGACGTTTGCGCTTAATCGGTGATCCCGAAGTACGCTACCGCGAAGACCCGGTGCGCATGCTGCGCGCCGTTCGGTTTGCCATCAAACTCGGCTTCGAGCTTGATGCGGTAACCTTTGCACCGATTGCACGTTTACGCCATCTTTTGGAAGACATCGCGCCAGCTCGTTTATTCGATGAGATGTTGAAGTTATTTCATGGCGGGATGGGGCGCAAAACCTTCGACGCTTTGCGCGCGCATGGCGTATTCCGCTGTTTGTGCCCGCTGACAGACGCCGCACTCGAAGGCCAAGACGGTGAGTTTGTACTCCGCTTAATTACCGCGGCACTCGACAATACCGATCTTCGGATCAGCGAAGGGCGTCCGGTGACGCCGGCGTTTTTATTTGCCGCGCTGCTGTGGCAAAACGTTGAAGATGCGGCACAGGCAAACATAGCTAACGGCGTTCCGCACCCGGAAGCCATGCAACTCGCCGCCGATACCGTAATCTCCAAGCAAGTCGCGCGCATCGCGATGCCGCGCCGCTTTACGAATGTCACGCGCGAAATTTGGGCGCTACAGTCAAGGCTGATCAAACGTACCGCGAAGCGCGCACCTAGATTAATGGAGTATCCGCGTTTCAGAGCAGCCTACGATTTCCTCCTGCTTCGCGCTCAGGCCGGAGATCCCGTGGGGGAGGCGGCGGAGTGGTGGACCAGTTTCATCGGTGCCGACGACACGAGCCGGCTGCAACTGCTCGAAAGCACGGCCACTGACAGTCGGCCGAAACGGCGACGGCGACGGCGACGACCCGCTGGCGATACTCAGGCGTCGGGTTAGTCGAATGCTCGGGGACGTCGCGCCGCAGGTCACGGCGTATGTTGGGATCGGCAGCAATTTGGATCACCCGGAACGGCAAGTTCAGTCCGCAGTCACCGAACTTGGGGAAATTCGAGCGACCGAGGTGCGCTGCTACTCCTCGCTCTATCTCTCGCCGCCACTGGGGCCGCCGGATCAACCCGACTACGTCAATGCCGTGGCGGAACTGGTCACCGCGTTGCAGCCGCACGCATTGCTGGATGAACTGCAACGGCTCGAATCCGCGCATGGTCGAATCCGCGACCTGCGCTGGGGCCCGCGCACCTTGGACTTAGACCTTCTACTCTACGGAACTTTGCAGCTACACGATTCGCGACTTACCGTCCCGCATCCACGTCTTGCGGAGCGCGCCTTTGTCGTCGTGCCGCTATGCGAGATCGCGCCCGACTTGGAGATCCCGGGTGGCGGTCCGCTAGAGCTGCTCAAGCGATGTTTCGCCGAAGATTTGTTGCGCAGACTGTGAGTGAAGGCTTGCCGATACCCGGTTTTATCGCCGTCGAAGGCCCGATCGGTGTGGGGAAAACCAGCCTTTCCCGTCGACTCGCCGAGAGCTTAAAAGCTCAACTCCTGCTCGAACAGGCGAGCGAGAACCCGTTTCTCCCGCAGTTCTACACAGACCCTAAGCGCTACGCGCTTGCGACACAGCTACATTTCCTTTGCCAGCGCACCCAGCAACTGCAGCCACATAGCCAGGCCGATCTGTTCGGCGCTGGCTTGGTGGCCGATTTCATGTTTGAGAAAGATCGTTTGTTCGCCCAAATCGCGCTGGATGACACTGAATTTGCGCTCTATGACGAAATTTTTCGCCGCTTCGCACCACAGGTGCCGGTGCCGGCCTTAGTGCTCTATCTGACGGCCCCGACAGAAGTGTTACTTAGTCGCATCAGGCGACGTGGGATCGCCTACGAGCAAACCATTTGCCCCGATTATTTGGCAAGCCTTGGTGCCCGGTACGGCGAGTTTTTTCATACCTACAACGCCAGCCCGGTCCTGTTCATCGATGCCTCGAAGTCCGACTTGCTCGGGTGTCCAAATCATTACGAAACCCTGTTAAGAACGATTGGACACGGTGTAAACGGGCGGCAGGAGTTCGTGCTTGAAACTAGAAACGGCAGTTGAACGTTAAGGCAAGGAGGTAATCCCGACATACTCGGGTGACGCCCCCCACTCGCTGTGCAATTCGCTGCTCGCATCCACGAATCGCCTTGCACTACACTGCGCCCCCCAACCGCCGAGCGCGGCGACCTACACCCTAGAAATACCATGGATACCGCCTACTCTCTCGACTCCCTACGCACCACAGTCCACGCCTGGCGACGCGACGGAGCACGCGTCGCGCTGGTACCGACGATGGGCAATCTGCACGACGGTCACCTCTCGCTACTAGAGCGTGCAGGTGCCCTAGCCAATCGCACCGTTGTCAGCATTTTCGTCAATCCGATTCAATTCGGTAAGGGCGAGGACTACGCGCGTTACCCAAGTACCTTGGACGCGGATCGCGAAAAACTCGCCGCGGCCGGGCTTGATTTACTGTTCGCGCCGAACCTGGATGCGTTGTATCCCGGCGGAATCGAAGAAGATACGCGGGTCACCGTTCCCGGCCTGTCGAACATTTTATGCGGTCAATATCGACCGGGACATTTCTCAGGGGTCGCCACCGTGGTGACCAAGCTCTTTATCAATATTCAACCGGATATCGCGCTATTCGGTGAGAAAGATTATCAGCAAGTTATGGTCATTAAACGGATGGCGCACGACTTGCTGATGCCCGTGGAAATCGTTGGGATGCCGATCGTGCGCGAACCCAACGGTTTGGCAATGAGTTCGCGTAACGAGTATCTAACCGCGGAAGAAAGGTTACGGGCCTCGCAAATCTTCGCCAACTTGAACGCTGCCGCGGCTAAACTTGAACGACAGGATCAATCACTGATCGCGATCGAGACTGCCGCGATGGCGGTGCTCGCCGCGGCTGGGTTTCGACCGGAGTATTTCAGTGTCCGACGCGCTGAAGATCTCACCGCGCCGCGGGTCGGCGATACCTCCCTCCAGATCCTCGCCGCCGCTTGGTTAGGTGGCGCACGACTAATCGATAATGTGCGCGTGGAGCTCACCCGGCCATTGGCAACGCTATAAATCAACCAGTTCCCACGATGCAAACTGCCGCAATCCTGATTATCGGCAACGAAATGTTGTCAGGCCGCACCCGCGATCTGAATCTGCAAACATTGGGCACCGCGCTAGCCGAGCACGGCATCCGCGTCCGCGAATCGCGGGTCGTGGAAGATCGCTTTGATTCAATCGTGCAGGCGGTGAACAGCTTACGCGCGACCTATGACCTGGTGTTTACTACGGGCGGGATCGGGCCTACGCACGACGACATTACCACTGATTGCATTGCAGCTGCGTTAGGTCGCGTGGTGGTTGAGAATCCCGAGGCGGTTCGCCGCCTGACCGCGTACTATCCACATGGAGATTTGAATCAGGCGCGTTTGAAGATGGCGCGGATCGTGGTGGGTGCCGAGCTACTGGACAATCCCGTCAGCGCGGCGCCGGGCTACCGGGTAGAAAACGTCTTCGTTCTCCCTGGCGTGCCGCGGATCCTACAAAGCATGTTGCCCGGGTTGCTCGCGCGACTTCACCGCGGCACGGCGATCCTCAGTCGATCGGTCACCGCTTATCTGCGTGAAAGCGAGATCGCGGCAGAGCTCGAAGGAATCCAGCTCCGGTATCCAATGCTGGACTTAGGCAGCTATCCATTTGTGCGCGACGGTCGGTTCGGGACCACCTTGGTCGCGCGCGGTACCGCGGTGGAAGCCTTGGCCTCGGCAATCGATGAAATCGCCCAAACGCTCGCGGTCCGCAACGCGGAATTCGTCGTTGAAAGCACGGCTTCACCCCTATAAACCTTTGAATCGACCTAATCTCGGTGTAGTTTAGGGCGCAAACAGGACCTCCACAGCGATGCCCAAACGCGTATTTATTAAAACTTTCGGTTGTCAGATGAACGAGTATGACTCGCAGAAGATGCTTGATCTGCTGCAAGTTGCCCACGGCATCGAAGTTACACCACGCATCGAAGACGCCGATCTTCTGCTGATGAATACGTGTTCGGTACGCGAGAAGGCTTTCGAGAAGCTCTTTTCCGAGCTCGGACGCTGGCGCGAGCTCAAGCACGCGCGCCCCGAACTTCTAATCGGCGTGGGCGGTTGTGTTGCGAGCCAGGAAGGAGATGCAATCTTCGCGCGTGCGCCTTTCGTCGATCTGGTCTTCGGCCCCCAAACCCTGCATCGCCTGCCGGAAATGGTCACGGCGGCCGCCGGCGGCGAAAAACACGTCGTCGATATAAGCTTTCCCGAAATCGAGAAGTTTGATCGCCTGCCGACACCGCAAGCCGACGGACCCACCGCGTTCGTGTCGATCATGGAAGGCTGCAGCAAGTACTGCAGCTTCTGCGTGGTGCCCTATACGCGTGGTGAGGAATTCAGCCGGCCGTTCGATGATGTAATTGTCGAGATCAATGCCTTGGCCGAACAAGGCGTGCGAGAAATCACCCTACTCGGGCAAAATGTAAACGCCTATCGCGGTCTTATGCATCAGGGAAAAATTGCGGATCTCGCGGCGCTGATCCATTACATCGCCGCGATCGATGGTATCGAACGGATCCGCTATACCACCTCGCATCCGATCGAGTTCAGCGATCGACTCATCGATACTTACGGCACGGTTTCGAAACTGGTGAACCATGTTCACCTGCCGGTACAGAGTGGCTCTGATCGGATCCTTGCCCTGATGAAGCGCGGTCACACGAGGTTGGAATATCTGGCAAAGATTCGTAGGTTACGCAAAATCCGACCCGATATTTCGATATCGTCGGATTTTATTGTCGGTTTCCCGGGCGAGACCGAGGATGATTTCAACGCGACGATGCGCTTAGTCGACCAGGTGGATTTCGATCATTCCTTTAGTTTCATTTATAGCCCGCGACCGGGGACCCCAGCCGCGAGTTTGCCGGATCCGATCTCCTCGGAAGAAAAGAAGCATCGTCTTGCCATCCTCCAGCGCCGGCTCGATGAACTCGGGCGCGAGAAAAGCCGACGCATGCTCGGGACCGCACAACGGGTGCTGGTAGTCGGTCCCGCCAAGAAAAATCCCCGCGAATTAGCCGCCCGTGCCGAGAATAATCGCGTCGTGAATTTTCCAGGAGACAGCTCCTTAATCGGACATTACGTACCGGTCACTATTACCGAGGTGTTGTCAAACTCACTGCGCGGCGAACTCCTTACCCCGATTAAATTAGCGTGCTGATTTGGACCCCGAGACTTCCACCGAACTTACGTTAGAACCCCTGGAAAACGAACGCCTCGCAAATCTGTGCGGGCAGTTCGACGATCACCTGCGTCTGATCGAACGCCGCCTGGGGGTCGCGATCGTCAATCGCGGCAACGTCTTTAATATCGCGGGCGAGCGGCGTGCGTGCCAGACCACGGCCGGCTTGATCAAAAATCTGTATGCCGCGACGGCGCATCGCGACCTCGCACCAGCGGATGTGCACCTTCACCTGCAGGAATCGGCAGCCGATGTCGGGCGTACGAGCGACACAGCGGACGACTTTATTCTAAAAACGCGGCGCGTTTTGATTAAAGCGCGAGGCGAGAATCAACGCGCGTATTTGCGCAATATCGAGCGCTGCGCGATTAGTTTTGGAATCGGTCCGGCCGGCACTGGCAAAACATACCTAGCAGTGGCTGCTGCGGTTGCCGCGCTGGAAGAAGATCAGGTTCGTCGCCTATGTCTGGTGCGACCGGCCGTTGAGGCTGGCGAACGTTTGGGTTTTTTGCCAGGCGATTTAGCGCAAAAAATCGATCCTTATCTACGTCCACTTTACGACGCACTTTACGAAATGCTTGGTTTTGAGCGTGTCGCTAAGCTTATCGAACGAAACGTCATCGAAGTTGCGCCACTCGCGTTTATGCGCGGACGAACCTTGAATGATGCTTTCATTATTCTCGACGAAGCACAAAATACCACCACCGAACAAATGAAAATGTTTCTCACGCGTTTAGGTTTCGGCTCGAAAGCGGTGATTACTGGCGATGTAACTCAAATAGATCTTCCCAAGGGTAAGGACTCCGGGCTGAAGCGCGCGATGGAAGTCGTCCGCGAGGTGGACGGGATCAGCTTTACCTTTTTTAAATCGCACGACGTCGTTCGTCACGCGCTCGTCGGTCGCATATTGGACGCCTACGAGCACTACGAGAGTCGATCAGAAAGCTAATGTCGGTACAGGTCACGGTCCAACGCGCATTCCGTGGAAAGACTCCTAGTGATCTACTGCTTACGCGCTGGGCTACCCGCGCGGTCGGCGATTTCCGAAAACGTGCGGCACTTACACTTCGGATCGTTGGTATTACAGAGGGCGCGAATTTGAACACTACCTGGCGACATAAAATGGGAGCCACGAACGTGTTATCGTTCCCGGCGGTTGGCTTGGAATCGCTAATGCCGGAATTTCTCGGGGATATGGTGATTTGTGCGCCACTAGTCGGACGCGAAGCGAAAGCCCAGGCCAAGGCGCTAGACGCGCATTGGGCTCATTTAACAATCCACGGGGTGTTGCACTTGCTGGGATTCGACCATGTAACGCCAGCGCCAACAAAGACCATGGAAACGCTTGAACGTCGGCTCCTCGCCGGGCTCGGCTATCCCGATCCCTACCACCAATAGCGCTTAGCCATGAACGAAGACTCCGTCGACAATCCCCCACCTACTCGCTATCACCGATTTTTAGACGTCATCTCCCATTGGCTCGCACGTAGGCTCCGACGAAAGCTTGGAAGGCGTTCAGCATTGATCGAGATACTACAGGACGCCGAAAGCGAAAATCTGATCGACGCCGACACCGCGGGGATGATGGAAGGTGCCTTGTTAGTCTCCGAACAACAGGTGCGCGACATCATGGTGACGCGTTCGCAGATGGTGTTTATCGAAGTCGAACAAACACCTCAGGAGTTTCTACCGGCGGTGATCGAGTCCGCGCACTCGCGGTTTCCGGTGGTCGATAGCAAACACGAAAAAGTTTTGGGCGTCCTACTGGCAAAAGATCTATTGCCGCTGGCGGCTGATCCTAAAACTCCCTTCGATGTTCGAGAGGTACTACGCCCGGCGATATTCGTGCCTGAAAGTAAACGCCTCAACATCTTGCTCCGCGAGTTTCGGTCGAATCGGAATCATCTAGCCATCGTCGTCGACGAATACGGCGAGATCGCGGGCTTGGTATCAATTGAAGACGTGATTGAACAAATCGTGGGTGATATCGATGATGAATACGATATCGACGACGAAGAATTCATTCGACAGCACCGTGCCAATCGCTATACGGTTAAGGCGCGTACGCCGATTGCGCACTTCAATGATACCTTTGGCAGTAGCTTTCCGGATTCGCAATACGACACCATCGGTGGCTTGGTGGTACATCATTTTGGGCGGGTGCCGCAGCGAGGCGACATCATCGAATTCGAAGGCTTCAATTTTAAAATACTGCGCGCCGACCGACGTCGAATCCAAGCCATGCGGGTGCTGCCGCTGCAACCAGCGCGAGTAACCGGGGGCGGCTAGCTGCGCTAGCGTCTTAGCCCTGATGCGTAACGTATTACTCGCGTTGGGCGCTGGTGGCTTATTGCCGTTTGCATTTGCGCCCTATGGGTTTCATCCGCTCGCGATGTTTTCGCTCGCAGGTTTATTCTGGTTATGGCGACACGCTTCTCCCACCTACGCGGCGGTGTTGGCCGGAGGCTTCGGGGTGGGTATGTTCGCCCACGGCGTCTCGTGGGTGCAGATCAGCATCCATCAATTTGGTCTGCCGCTTTACTCCTTCTCGGTGTCGATGACGGTACTGTTCATCGCGATTCTGAGCTGCTTTCCGATGGTCGCGGGCTACTGGGTTCAGCGCTTACCCGCGCGCTCGGAAGCACTTCGTCTGCTAGTGTTAATGCCCGGCATTTGGGTAGTCACCGAGGTACTGCGTAGTTGGTTGTTCACGGGCTTCCCGTGGTTGTTAGTTGGTTACAGTCAAACCGGCTCGTGGCTCGCTGGCTATGCGCCGGTGTTGGGGGTCTATGGCGTTACGTGGGTCGTGGCGCTAATCGCCGCACTCTTGGTGCTTATTCTCGAATTCCACAGCCTTCGCCGAAGTCTTGTGGCGATAGCGATGGTCGTGGCGCTCATCGGTGGCGGTTATGGGCTGGGTCTCGTGCAATGGACCAGGCCGATTTTCCAAGCGATAGACGTTGCTCTGATCCAGGGTGCCGTACCGCAAGCGATTAAATGGCAGACAGAGTTTAGACAACGTACGTTGGCGCTTTATGAGGATCTCAGTAAGGCGCAGTGGGGAAAGGCCATCGTGGTGTGGCCGGAGACCGCGATTCCAGCGTTCCCGGATGAGATCCCGGAAGCACTCGCGCAATTCGGCGTTGAGGCGCGGTCTTCGAACACCGCGCTGTTGGCTGGAATCCCTACAGGGGATCGGCGTGGTGGAGCGTATTTCAATAGCGTGGTGCTGTTGAATGATCCCAAGATTCGATACGACAAACATCATCTCGTCCCGTTTGGGGAGTACCTGCCTTTCGATCGTTGGATCCGCCCAGTGCTAAATTTTCTAGCGATCCCGATGTCGAACTTTGCTCCGGGAGCGCCAGAGCAGGTGCCACTGGAATATGGCGAGCTGCGGATCGGCGTGTCGATCTGTTATGAGGATGCGTACGCTCACGAAGTCGCGAACGCTCTTCCTGAGGCGAATATTCTGGTGAACGTCAGCGACGACGCCTGGTTCGGCGATAGCATCGCGCCTCACCAACATCTGCAAATTGCTCAAATGCGCGCGCTCGAAACCGGGCGAACCCTGTTGCGGGCAACCAATACCGGGATTTCTGCGATCATCGACCATCAGGGTCAGGTGAGTGCGCGCTCACCACAGTTCGAAAGTTTCGTCTTGACGGGGCGCGTTGAATTGCGCGAGGGCGCGACGCCATTCATCAACGGTGGAGGAAATGCGCTGTGGGGATTCATTGCGCTTGGAATTGCGCTCGGCTGCAGGTTACGGCTGTACGTGAAACGCGCGGCTCGCTAGATGCACTCTTTCTACCATCGCCCCGACCTGTTCCGGATCGATATCCGGAGTGATGCCGTGACCGAGATTAAAGACATGGCCGGAACCGCTCCCATAGCCCGCGAGGATGGTATCGATTTCCTGCTCCAGTCGCGGAATCGGCGCGCGAAGGATTGCTGGATCCAGGTTACCTTGGAGCGAAACCTGAGCGCCGATACGGCGTCGTGCCGCACCGATGTCGGTCGACCAATCAAGGCCAACTGTCGTGCAGCCAGTCGCGGCGATGTATTCCAACCACATTCCGCCGCCTTTGGTGAAAACGATGCTTGGTGTGCCGCTGCTCAAGCCAGCAACGATTTTTCGCATATAGGTGAGTGAAAACTCTTGATACGCAGGTGTCGTTAACGCGCCGCCCCAGGTATCAAAAATCATCACGGCCTCGACGCCCGCCGCGATTTGGGCATTGAGATACTGGGTGACCGCTTCAGCCAATATCGCTAGTAACCGGTGCAAGGCTTCCGGCGCACCATAGAGCCACGCCTTGGTTCGTTTGAAATCGCGATCGCTTCCGCCTTCGATCATGTAAGTCGCAAGTGTCCACGGACTGCCGGCGAAACCGATCAGCGGTGTGTGCCCCTGTAGCTCACGCTTGATCAGACGCACCGCATCCGTAACGTAACGAAGCTCACGTTCTGGATCTGGCTGGCCGATTCGCGTTAGTTGATCCGGTGTGGTCAGCGGGTGCTTAAGGCGCGGCCCGACGCCCTCATCCAGCACCAAACCCAAGCCCATCGCATCTGGAATCGTCAGAATGTCAGAGAATAAAATCGCGGCGTCCAAGGGGAATCGTTTGAGCGGCTGCAGGGTCACTTCGCAGGCCAATTCCGGTGTTTTGCAGAGCGTCAAAAAATCCCCGGCGCGGGCACGCGTCGCGCGGTATTCGGGAAGATAACGGCCGGCTTGGCGCATCAACCATACCGGGGTGCAATCTATGGGCTCGCGGCGTAGTGCGCGGAGGAAGCGGCTAGGCATTACGCGCTCCTACATTGGTGGCGCAAAGGGGCGCCACCAATGTTAATCGAGTGGCGCCGGCAGATCGCTCGCGCCTGTCAGATAAGCGTCCACGCCCCGTGCCGCAGAACGACCTTCGGCGATTGCCCACACGATCAAGGACTGGCCGCGCTGCATGTCGCCAGCGGTAAAGACTCCCGAAACCGAGGTCATCCATTGTTTATCCCGCCAGACGTTTCCACGTTCCGTCAACTTTACCCCGAGCTGTTCTAGTAGCAGGCGCTCGGGACCGATAAACCCCATCGCGAGTAAGGCGAGATCGCACGGGATATCATGCAACGAATTCGGCACTTCGTTAAACACAATTCTGCCGTCTTGCTGTTTCATTTCGACTTCAACTAGTTCGAGCGCCTTGACGCGGCCGTGGCCATCGTCGACGAAACGCTTGGTCGATACCGAATAGACTCGCTCGCCGCCTTCTTCATGCGCGGACGTGCTGCGGTATATCCGCGGCCATTCCGGCCAGGGATTATCCGCCGCACGCGCCTCCGGCGGACGCTCCATAATTTCGAGTTGCGCGATATGTTTCGCGTGCTGCCGATGTGCGGTCCCCAAGCAATCCGCGCCAGTATCGCCACCACCAATGATCACGACCTGTTGATCTTCAGCACTGATAAAGGTCGACGCCTCCAACGAGTCTCCTTCAAGCCGACGATTCTGCAAGGTCAAATATTCCATCGCGAAATGCACGCCGCTAAGCTCGCGTCCGGGTAAGGGCAAATCGCGCGGAGCGGTCGCGCCGCCGGCGAGGAGAATGGCGTCAAACTGAGCCCGGAGTGCGGCGACTTGAACGTTGATCCCGATGTTCGCGTTGGTGACGAAATCGACTCCTTCGGTGCGCATCTGATTCAGACGTCGGTCGAGAATCCGCTTTCCCATTTTGAATTCGGGGATCCCGTAACGCAGCAACCCACCGAGTCGGTCATCACGCTCATACACCGTCACTTGATGACCAGCACGCCGCAGCTGTTGCGCTGCCGCGAGACCTGCTGGACCAGAACCGATGACGGCGACTTTCTTGCCGGTAGCGATGCGCGGACGCATCGGCACCACCCAGCCTTCCGAAAACGCGCGATCGATGATCGCAAGTTCTACCGCCTTGATGGCCACCGCATTGTCGTTAATCCCGAGCACGCAGGCACCTTCGCACGGAGCGGGGCACAAACTGCCGGTGAACTCAGGAAAGTTATTCGTCGCATGCAGTCGGTCGATCGCTTCGCGCCACCGCTCGCGATACACAAGATCATTCCAATCCGGGATCAGATTTCCGAGCGGACAGCCCTGATGACAGAACGGGATCCCACAATCCATGCAGCGCGCGGCCTGCTGAGTGAGGGTTTCCGGTTGCCACTGGTCCATCACCTGGCGCCAATCGTGCAATCGCTGTTCGATCGGTCGGTAGGGCTGCTTGCCGCGCTTAAACTCGAGAAAGCCGGTGGCCTTAGCCATGCGCGGCCTCCATGATTGCCTGATCTTCGTCAACACCGGCCGCGCGGGCGCGCGCAATCGCCACCAATACTGCTTTGTAATCGCGCGGCATGACCTTGACGAACTGCTCGCGCGCGTGCGGCCAATCCATCAAAAGCGCCTTCGCGACCTTGCTGCCCGTGTACTTCTCATGATTTCCCAACAGGCGTGTCACGATCGCACTGTCGTCTTCATCAAGCCCTTCGAGATCCACCATGTCGGCATTGCACAGGCGTTTGAATTGATTCTGCGGGTCAAACACATAGGCAACGCCACCCGACATACCGGCGGCGAAATTGCGGCCGGTTCTACCGATGATCACGACCCGACCACCGGTCATGTATTCACAACCGTGATCGCCAACACCCTCGACCACGGCTTCAGCGCCGCTGTTTCGCACACAGAATCGCTCACCGCCGACACCGCGGAAATACGCTTCCCCCGCGGTTGCCCCGTACAGCGCCACGTTACCAATGATGATGTTTTCTTCGGGCACAAAGGTCGCGGTACGCGGCGGATAGGCGATAATCTTGCCGCCGGAAAGGCCTTTGCCGATGTAATCGTTCGCGTCGCCTTCCAAGGTCAAGGTAATTCCGCGCGGAATGAACGCACCGAAGCTCTGGCCTGCGGAGCCGTTGAAATTGACCTTGATGGTGTCGTCGGGGAGACCCGCGCCGCCGTAACGCTTCGTCAGCTCGTAGCCGAGGATAGTGCCAACCGTGCGATTCACATTGCGAATGGGGAGGCTGAGTTCGACCGGCTCTCCGCGCTCCAGCGCTGCGCGAGCGGCGGGGACCAAGGTGGTGCGGTCGAGCGAGCGGTCGAGGCCGTGATCCTGAGTCCGGGTCGAGTGTAGCGGGATCCCCGCACCGGCTTCGGGTTGGTAGAGGATCTTCGAGAAATCGAGGCCCTTGGCTTTCCAGTGGTTGATCGCTTCTTCCACATCAATTCGATTCACCTGGCCAATCATCTCAGCCATGCTACGGAATCCTAGTTGCGCCATAGTCTCGCGAACTTCTTCGGCGATAAAGCGGAAGAAGTTTTCAACGAATTTCGGATCGCCGGCGAATTTTGCACGCAAGCGGGGATCCTGTGTCGCAATCCCGACCGGGCAGGTGTTGAGATGGCACACCCGCATCATGACGCAACCCATGACGACCAACGGCGCCGTGGCGAAACCATATTCTTCCGCACCGAGCAAGGCACCGATAATCACGTCCCGTCCAGTTTTCATCTGGCCATCTACTTGCACAATGATGCGATCGCGCAACTTGTTCTGGACGAGGACTTGCTGAGTCTCGGCCAAGCCCAGCTCCCACGGCACCCCAGCGTGCTTTAACGAGGTGACGGGCGAGGCACCGGTGCCGCCGTCGTAGCCGGAAATCAGCACGACATCGGCGTGGGCCTTCGCGACCCCTGCCGCGACCGTTCCGACTCCTACTTCGGCGACTAACTTGACGTGTATCCGCGCCTCGGGATTTGCATTCTTGAGGTCATGAATCAACTGCGCGAGATCTTCGATCGAGTAAATATCGTGGTGTGGCGGCGGTGAAATCAAGCCGACGCCGGGAGTTGAGTAGCGAACCTTCGCGATCCACGGATAGACTTTGTGTCCCGGTAACTGGCCGCCCTCGCCGGGCTTCGCGCCTTGCGCCATTTTAATTTGGAGATCGTCGGCGTTCACGAGGTACTCACTGGTCACCCCAAACCGGCCCGACGCCACCTGCTTAATCGCCGAACGCCGAGAATCGCCGTTCGCGTCGCGTTTGAACCGTGCAGGATCTTCGCCACCTTCGCCGGTATTTGATCGCCCGCCGATGCGATTCATCGCAATCGCGAGGGACTCATGGGCTTCGGAGCTGATTGAGCCATACGACATCGCACCGGTGTGGAAGCGCTTCATGATCGCTTCCACCGGTTCGACCTCAGCGAGCGGAATCGGGTTTGCGCTGCGCTTGAGCTTAAACAGGCCACGCAGAGTCGCCAGGTGCTCGCTTTGCCGATTGACCAACTCGCTGTATTCCTTGAACACCTTGTACTGCCCGGAGCGAGTGGAATGCTGGAGCTTGTAAACTGTATCCGGATTGAAGAGATGGTATTCGCCATCACGTCGCCACTGGTATTCCCCGCCCCACTCAAGGTCGGGTTTGCCGACCGGACGGTTCGGGAACGCGGCATGATGGCGCAGATTGATCTCTCGTTCGATCATGTCTAGACCGATTCCACCAATTCGCGAGGCGGTATACGTGAAGTACCGATCGATAATCGCTTTATCGATTCCCACCGCTTCAAAGATCTGTGCGCCGCGGTAGGACTGCACGGTCGAGATGCCCATCTTCGACATCACTTTGACTAGTCCCTTGTTGACGGCTTTGATGAAATTGCGAACCGTCGCGCCATGCAGGGTTTCGCCCGCCTTGCGGCCTTTAATCGCGCTTTCCTTAAGTACCCCTTGCTGGATCAAGTCGTACAGCGTTTCAAATGCGAGGTAGGGGTTCACGGCATCGGCGCCGTAGCCGATCAAGGTGCAAAAATGATGAATTTCGCGGGGCTCGCCAGACTCGATGATAAGTCCAACCCGCATACGTCGCCCGTTGCGCACTAAGTGGTGTTGGGTGCCCGCAACCGCCAACAATGATGGAATGGGTGCGAATTCCGCATTCATGCCGCGATCTGAAATGATCACGAAAGAGTTGCCGGCGTCGACTGCGGCATCCGTGGCCTGAAATAGCTGTTCAAGCGCCGCAGTCAGGCCGGTTACGCCATCGGCGATCCGGTAGAGCGCGGTAACGGTTGCGGCTTTGAACCCATGGGTCTGGATACGCCGCAGCCGCGCCAATTCTTGATTGTTCAGAATCGGCGACGCGAGCTTAATCCGCTTGCAGCTCTGCTCACTCGGCGCGAGCAAGTTGCTTTCTGGTCCGATCGGCGTGGAGATCTGGGTAACGAGTTCTTCGCGGATACCGTCTAACGGTGGATTGGTAACCTGCGCAAACAGCTGTTTGAAATAATCAAACAGAAGTCGCGGCCGATTTGAAAGTACCGCCAGCGAAGCGTCGGTGCCCATGGAGCCGATTGGCTCTTCACCTTTTTCTGCCATCGGCTGCATCAGGATCCGTAGATCTTCATGGGTATAGCCGTAGGCCTGCTGTCGCGATAGCACTGTGTCGTGATCGACGGCATGCACATGCGCGGGGTCAGGGAGTGACTCAAGCGAGATGTACTGAGCGCGAAGCCAGTCAGCGTACGGAAACTGATCGATGTAGCGTTGCTTTAGCTCGGCATCATCAATGATTCTCCCTTCTTCGGTGTCAACCAGAAAAATTCGGCCGGGATGAAGACGTTCTTTGAGCGCGATATTCTCAGGCGCAAAGTCCAATACCCCAACTTCGGAAGCCATCACCACCATGCCGTCCTTGGTGACGTAATAACGTGACGGCCGCAGGCCATTGCGATCCAATACTGCGCCGATAATTTTGCCGTCGGTAAAAGCAATCGATGCGGGGCCATCCCAGGGCTCCATCAGGCATCCGTGGTATTCGTAGAACGCCTTGCGCGCCGCATCCATCTGTTCATGCGCGCTCCATGCTTCCGGGATCATCATCAGAATGGCCAGCGGTAGCGGACGTCCAGCCATGTGCAGAAACTCAAGCACTTGGTCGAAACTGGCCGAATCTGAACTGCCTTCGATCACGATCGGAAAGAGCTTTTTCAGATCGTCGCCGAAGAGATCCGATTCGCACAGCGCTTCGCGCGCGCGCATCCAGTTGATGTTGCCCCGCAGCGTATTAATCTCGCCGTTATGCGCGATATAGCGAAACGGATGCGCCAAGGGCCATGACGGGAACGTGTTCGTCGAAAAGCGCTGGTGAACCAGAGCCAGGCCGCTTTCCACCAAGGGATCATCAAGATCGGGGAACTGGGATTCGACCTGGGCTGCGTTCAACATACCTTTGTAAATCAATACCCGATGCGACAGACTGGTGACATAAAACAGCGCTTTTCCCGAGAGCGCCGAATTCCAAATGACATGCTCTACCCGCTTACGAATGACATACAACTTGCGTTCGAAAGCGTTGTCGTCTGCGATCTCGCGGCTGCGCCCGATAAATATCTGTCGAAAGTCAGGTTCACAGGCCTGCGCGGTCGGCCCGACCAGGTGATGATCACTCGGGACCACCCGCCAACCGAGCAATTGTTGTCCTTCTTCGGCGATGACACGGGCAAACTCCGTGACGCAAAACTGCGCTTCCGCCTCCAGGTGCGGCAGGAATACTAAGCCAACCCCGTAGCTACCAGCCGGCGGCAAGGTCACGCCAATAGAATCGCATTCCCGACGCAGAAAGGCGTCGGGCACCTGGATCAAGATCCCGGCGCCATCTCCAGTATTAATTTCGCAACCGCACGCGCCGCGATGTTCGAGATTCTTGAGTATCGTAAGTGCGCGTTCGATCGTGGTATGCGATTTGCGACCCTTGATGTCCACCACAAAGCCGACGCCGCACGCATCGTGCTCATAGTTCGCGTCATACAGCCCGTGTTCAGGCCGACCCAACTGCGGAAAGCGGGTTTCTGTGGTCGCCATCGGTGACACGTGGGCAGGAGCCTCTTTCTAATAATCGTTAGGAGTACCTCTGATCCACTATTGGTGCGACCAATAGGTCCAAGGCAAAAGGACGGCGATTATAGCGTCGGCTACAGCGGGGTGTCACCCAAGATCCTTGGCCCAATCCGAGCCTATCGCTCGATTGTGCGCAGACTCCCGATTGAACGCGCCCACGGCTCGGTATCACGCAGAGTCGCGGGCGGCTTGGCGAGTACCGCGAGCGCCGCTGCGCGGGTCGGGTAATATCCGTATGCAACGATATACCAAGGCTTGCCCTTCAAGGCCGTCGTCAGAATTACGGTCTGCTGAGCAATCCCGCGTTGACTGATAAAGCGTTCGGCAGCCCGGCGTTCGCTCACCCCGAAAAGTTGCAGAGTATGGCCGCTAGCCGGTTGTTTCAGCAGCCAACCGACTGAGAACTGAGCAATGGGCGGTGCCGAGGTGGAGATTGGTGCCGGGACGGGTCGCGGTTTTGGCTTAGGCGGCGACTCCCTGGAGGCAACCTTCGTGGGCGTTTTTGGCGCAACCGGCAGGGTAGATCTCGGTGTATCTGGCTGTGGCACCATGTCCACGCTGGGCGCGGGCGGCACCGGTGACTCGAGCGGCACTAAATCTGGGACTTTGGTTGCGGGCGTCGGTGCCTCGGTTGCAGGGCTCGCGGCGACTTCCGGTGGGAGCTGTGGTGGTTGCTCAGCACTCGGTGGTGCGGCCGGCGCTACCGAACTCACTGGTAACTCTAACGTTACCCCCGGAGCATCCCCCACACCTTCGGTGATCGCTTTTTCTTCCTCTTTCGGCGCAGCCTCCGGCATTGGCAATTCGACTGTTTTGACGCTGATCGAGGGAACCGTGGGTGACTTGTACCTAGCCCACCACACCCCTAATGCAAGCGCCACCCCCGCGACGATCACGAGCGCGGCGCGCGGCCACAGTGCCTTGTTCGCTTTGCGAAGTCGGGGGAGCGGCTGTCGTACCAATGGCTCCCGCCCTAACAAGTGTTGGCGAGCCAAAGTTAGAACGGTCCCAGCGACGCCGTCCGCAGCTTGCGCGATCGCGCGGTAATCAAGGTCGCCAAAATGCTCATCCGCGCTGAGGCCGTCGTTCTCCATCCGCTGGGTTATTAGAGCGCGAACTTGCGCTTCCGTAAGCCGTGGGATTTCGACTACATGGACTAAACCATGCTGCGGGTACTCGCGCTGTAAGGCTTCGCGGACTGGCGCGCGGTCAAGATCCGCCGCCATGAGTACGCGCAGTTCCGCTTGTTGCTCGGGCGTATGCGCCAACCGAACGATGGCGCTGATCGCCTCCGGTAATAATTGGTCGGCGTCGTCGACCAATAACACCGGAATCTTGCCCGCGCGCTCCAGGGCGGTTATCCGTTGTTTAGTCGCGTTCGCAAGGTGCTCGGGCGAGTCAGTTGAATCGATTTCGACGTCTAGCTCTTGCGCTAGTAGCGCTTTGATCCCGGCGGCAGTCAGGGTCGGACCGGCCTGTACTCGTATCGAATACCAATTCAGCCGTTGGCCGGCAGCGAAATACCCGATCAGGGCCGATTTTCCACTACCGTCACTGCCGTTTAGAAGGATGATCTGACGGCCAAATTCGATCAGATGTTCGATCAAGTCCAAACGTTGCTGAAGCGTCGGGCTGATATAGAGTCCGCTCGATCCGGCGGCACCAAACGCACTGGCCAGTTCATGAGTGCTCGAGTCCGGATCGTCGGTCTCTTCTATCGCACGCGACATAATTGCCTCAGTGAGTACACAGGATCCTAGCGTTAACGATTCGCGTATATTCCGCAATCGCGAATCGGTCGGTCATTCCTGCGATGTAATCCGCCACGATCTGCGCGCGCACAGGTTCTTTCGTGGCGAGGGTCACCTTCATATTTGGCAGCGAAGAAGGCGAGTCCATATAGGCCGAATAGAGATTTTTTACAATACCTTTTGAGCGTTCGGCCATTTCGATTACCTGAGAATGCTCATATAGCTGATGGCGTAGTAAACGCTTCAACTCCAAATGCTCCCGATTGACCAACGCACTAAATCCGAGAAGAGGCTCAGACTGGTAGCGCACGGCGTCGACGCTCGAAATACCAAGCGTTTCAATATTCGCACGCGTCGTCGTGATTAAATCCGATACGAAGTGATTCAACATTTCGCGGATCACGGTGTAACGGATCCGTTTCGAATCCAATGTCGGCCAACGGGCTGTCACTTCGATTTCGGTTTGTTGGAACAACGACAATTCGCGCAGGTGGCCGATCTCTAAAAGGCCTGCGCGCAATCCGTCATCGATGTCATGATGGTTATAGGCAATTTCATCCGCAACATTGGCAATTTGCGCCTCGAGCGACGGCTGCAGGTGATCAAGGAATCGGCGTCCCAGTTCACCGATTTGCCGCGCCCGTTGAGCGCTGCAGTGCTTCAAGATTCCTTCGCGCGTTTCGAACAACAAATTCAATCCCGGAAATTCCGGGTAGCGCTCCTCCAGCAAATCAACGACTCGCAGCGAATGGAAATTGTGCTCAAAACCGTCATATTCCTGCATGCACGCGTTCAAGGCGGCCTGTCCAGCATGCCCAAACGGGGTATGTCCCAAATCGTGCGCCAGGGCGATTGCCTCCGTAAGATCCTCGTTAACCGCCAGCGCGCGGGCAATGGTGCGCGCGATTTGAGCAACTTCAAGCGAATGCGTCAGCCGCGTACGAAACATGTCGCCTTCGTGATTGACGAAAACCTGAGTCTTGTATTCAAGGCGTCGAAAAGCAGCGGAGTGAATAACGCGATCGCGATCACGCTGGAACTCACTACGCCACCGCGGAGCCGATTCCGCGTAGATACGGCCGCGACAGACATCGGGCGTTACCGCGTAAGGCGCCAGAATCGTCGAGCATTGTGGATCACTTGTCATCTAGAGCCTAGTCGCTCCTCCAATACCGAAGTTAGTACCGGACTGGGGTAATCGTCACATAATTCCGCCCTACCGACTTCACTCATCAGTACTAGGCGAATTCGACCCTTTTTATTCTTTTTATCGATCAACATCGCCGTAAGTAATTCGCTCGAGTCGAGATTCGACGGTGGGGCTATCGGGAGTCCCGCGCTCGCGATCAGCGCCACTGCCCGTTCGCAATCAGCGCTGGAAATTTGGCCCAAACGCTGCGACATGCGAGCGGCCATCGCCATCCCCGCACCTACGGCTTCGCCGTGCAACCAGACACCATAACCTAACGCGTGTTCGATGCCGTGGCCAAAGGTGTGTCCGAAATTCAACAAAGCGCGCGCTGCGGATTCACGTTCGTCGGCTGCAACTACGGCGGATTTGGCGCGACATGAATATTCAACTGCATAGGCGATGGCGTCTACCTCGCGTGCTAGCAGCTGCTGCATATGAGCTTCGAGCCACTCGACGAATCGCAGATCCCCGATCAGACCATATTTTATAATTTCAGCGAGCCCTGCACGAAGTTCGCGTTGCGGAAGGGTCTGCAAGGTATTGAGATCGGCGATAACAGTAACCGGTTGATAAAACGCGCCGATCATGTTTTTCCCGAGTGGATGATTCACCGCGGTCTTGCCGCCAACGGACGAGTCAACTTGCGCTAATAGCGTGGTCGGAATTTGAACGAAACTGACACCGCGTTGGTAACAAGCAGCCGCGAATCCCGCGATATCCCCGACCACCCCGCCCCCTAGCGCCACGACCGTGCAACTTCGCTCGAAGCGAGCCTCCAACAATGCGGTTAAAATCTGCTCGAAAGTACTCAAATTTTTGAATGATTCGCCATCGGGTAGTACGACCACGCGACAGGCGCGCTCGTTCAGAGCGCTCGTGATTCTGGACAAATACAGCGGCGCCACAATGTCGTTAGTGACGATCATTATTTGTCGAGTCGGAATCGATTTTCCCAATAACGCCTGATCGTCGAGTAAGCCCGTGCCGATCATTATTGGATAGGATCGTTCTTCAAGGTCGACGGTTACGGTGATCACGCTTGTACTGCCTCGCAGATCAAGGCGACGATTTCGAACAGTGTATGCGCGCCTGTATCAATGCTTAAATGCGACGATTGCTGGTAAAGTGGTTCACGCTCCGCGACGATTTGTTGTAATCGGGTCGCGCGATCCTCCGTGTTCAGTAACGGCCTGTTGGTATCGTTACGTGTACGCATCAATAGATCAGACAACGGCGCGTATAGGTAAACGGTGAATCCGCGCCGTCTCAGCGCGTTTCGGTTATCGGCGTCGAGAACAGCACCTCCGCCCGTGGCTAGCACTACGTCATCGACTAAACTGAGCTCGTCGATTAGACGTTTCTCGCGTTGCCTAAAACCCGGTTCACCCTCAATGTCAAAGATAAGCGCAATCGTCGCACCGGTACGCCGTTCGAGTTCTCGATCGCAATCAACGAAGCGCCTTTTCAGCGCCTTCGCGACCCGCTTGCCGACGGTAGTTTTTCCTGCACCCATCGGACCGATTAAGAATATTCGGGAACAGTTTGACATCTAAGGCACGCTTACCCGCCATTTTCGCGGACTGATTGTTACAGTTCGCAATCATCCTTGCAAAAAAAAGCGAGGCATTGCGCCCCGCTTTTCCTAGCCGTAACCGGTTCGCTCTATCGTGACGACAGCGAAAGTGACTCCTTGAGGATTTTCGGGGTCACGAAAATCAGCAATTCCTGCTTTCCAACACTGGCGCTCGTACGCTTAAATAAATTACCAATGTAGGGCAATTCACCGAAGAACGGCACCATGTCCTTGTCGGTTCGATTGTTCGATTCGAAAACACCGCCGAGCACTACCGTTTCCCCGTTATCCACGAGCACTTGAGTGTTTACTTCGTTGGTATCGATGCTCGGGATCCCCGCGAATATTTGACCGATCGAATCACGGTTCACGGTCAAATCCATGATGACTCGGTCATCCGGAGTAATATGTGGGGTAACCTTTAGGCTTAACACCGCTTTCTTAAAGGAGATCGAAGTCGCACCGCTGGAACTCGCTTCCTGATAGGGAATTTCGGTACCGGATTCGATTAAGGCCTCTTTCTGATTCGCCGTGATGACCTGTGGACTCGCGATCACTTCGCCGCGACCTTCAACCTGCAAGGCAGACAGTTCTAGTTGCAAGAGGTAGCTGCCGATTTTTCCGATCGACCAGCGGAAGGCGGCAGCCGGACCAGCAACGGGAAGATCGACAATGTAGTTTTCCTTGTCGTCTGTGTGGAACGTAGTAGCCCCCCCTGGATACTCCGCGTCGCCCGGGAGGCTACCACCGATAAAACTTACGAGGTCTGATTTTCCCGCCGCATCCGGCGTGATGTTCTTTCGATTATTAATGTGACTGTAGCCAAAGCGGACACCAATATCTTTACTGAAGTCCTCGTTGGCAACCACGATCCGGGACTCAATAAGCACCTGGCGTACGGGTATATCCAACGCCTGGACCACTTTCCGGATGTCGGTCAAGGCTGAAGCCGTGTCTTGCACCAATAGGGTATTAGTACGTTGGTCAACCGTAACGTTGCCGCGCTCGGTTAGGAGATTATTTGCTTCCGCCTTCAGTAGTGCCGCCAAGTCAGCGGCCTTTGCATAATTTACTTGCACGAATTCGGTTTTCAACGGAGCGAGCTCTTGAATTTGCTTTTCAGATTCGAGCTCAAGCTTCTCGCGAGCCGCGATTTCTTCCTGTGGCGCGACCATTATCACGTTGCCGGACTGGCGCATGCCCAGACCTTTGGTCTTTAGAATCAGGTCCATCGCCTGGTCCCAAGGTACGTTTTTAAGGCGCAGAGTGACATTGTCGGCGACAGTGTCGCTGGTGACTAAATTGAAACCGATGAAATCGGCAATCAACTGGAGGACAGCGCGTACTTCGATGTCTTGGAAGTTCAGTGACAAGCGCTCACCCGTAAATCCAAATTTATCCTTCTTCAGTTGCTCTTCCTCGACCTTCGTCAACGGCCGAAGTTCGAGCGTAAACACGTTGTCGGACTGATAGGCCAAATGTTCATAGAGGCCCGTCGGAGTTACCACCATACGGGTCCCGTTGCCGCGCCGCGAGGTATCGATCTCTCTGGCCGGCGTCGCGAAATCCATAACATCAAGCTTGCGATCGAGCTCATCCGGCAGCACCGTATCGATGAAGTCAACAATTAGTTTTTCGCCCTGCTCCTCAATATTGATACCGACGTTCGGGTCGGACAAATCTACGACCACCTGCGCCTCGCCGCGTGGCCCACGTCTAAAGTCTATCCCGTTGACTCGCGCGCCGGAGGCTGTGCCGGGCATGGTCACTGCAGTCGCCGTGGCACCCGGAGTTGCCGCTGCGGTAGGCATCGCCGCACCGCTGCTTGCGGTGAGATCGCCGGGGACCCCCTCTAAGGTAATTGTTACTTCGTTACCGGCAGATTCGATTTTGTATGGGACCAGTTGAACGAGATTCACGACAACCCGCGTGCGTCCTTCTGCCTCGACGGCGGTAACCCCCTCGACTTTGCCGACGCCAACGTGTTGAGTCTTTTCTTTTAGCGCCAAGCTGGTGGCCGGGAAATCGAGGGCGATTCGGGCCGGGTTGTCAATTGTAAAATTAAGCGGCTCCGCGGCCATTGGTTCGGACAGAGTCAACTTGATTTGTACGCGACCACCGGGGAGCGAAGTATATTTAAGGTCGTTCAGGCTGCCGGCCAGCGCACCCGATGCACACAGTGCGAGCACGAGCGCAGCGATAGCTTGAGTGAATGACGGTTTAGTCTTTTTAATGAATCGCATACCTGTACCGCCAGCTGTTTCTGTGGTTAATGTGAAACGCGTGTTGAACGAAAATCTCATGTGCATAGTCCCCTTTATGGGCTACCTTCAAGCTCGGCAAGCGCCAACGATGCTTGACGTTCTTCCCACTGACCTTCGGTATCTTTTACGACCTCGCGCAATTCGATTCGGTCCTCTTGGATGTTGAGAATTTTGCCGAAATTGCGACCGAGGTAATTGCCAACTTGAACTCGATGAACAGTGCCGGCGTTATCTTTGATGACTCCCCAGAGTTCCGCGTCATTTTGCAGCGTACCGACCATCCTCAAGCTGTCGAGTTCAAAGCCCTCTAACTCTTCGCGGTTGTGCGCCGCGATTTCGTCGTTGTAACGCTGTTGTTCCGCGCTCCCCTGTCCCGCTTTAGCGATTTCCTCGGCAGGTTCGGCGTCGAAAAATGATTTGAATGGATCTCGCGCGTGCGTTTCGCCTGACTGGTAGAGATAACGCTCATAGGGTTTGATCGGGGGCAATTGATCGATCTGGCCGCCGGGCCGCGCAAGCACATTGTCTACGTACTTTTTGAGGTCGCTCGTGTCGCGATTGACACAGGCACCCAATGTGCAGCAAGTCAACACAAGGAATGCAGCCGCGCCTGTTGGCCAACGCTTGTGCTGATCAGGTGCCGGGTTTGTGAATCCCAACCACAGTGGCGTCAGGTGGGTCATTTCTTCTTTGCTCCTGTCTTCTTTTTCGCTCCCTTAGCTTTCGCCGCTTGCGCTTTTTCCGCTTCGGCTAGTTCTTCTTCCTCATCCATATAGCGATACGTTTTCGCGATCGTCTCCAAAGAAAGGTTGCCGTCCTCCACGGGCACGATTTTGATGTCGTGGTTGGTGACAATTCGCGGGAGATCGGACATTCCGCTAATGAAAGTTCCAAATGCGTGATAATCGCCGATAACTTTAATCTGGATCGGGAGTTCAACGTAGAATTCCGCGGGCCGTTCTGCGCCTGGCTTGAATAATTCAAACTCCAGGCCAGCGCCTAATCCTTGCTGTGAAATGTCTACCAGCAAGGCTGCTACCTCGGTTTTGTTTGGGAGGCGCTTCAACAAATCACCGAACGTTTCCTTTATATCTCCAAGCTGCTGCTTCAACGCGTTGAGGTTGGCTGCCTTTTTCTGCTTGCTTTCAAAGGTTTGTTTCAGTGCCGTTTCTTCTTTTTGAACGCCCTCTAACTCTAGCTGCGAGGGACTGATGTCCTTCCAGTACGCCAGCCCCAGAATTGCGCCGCAAATTAACAGCGTGAACGCTACCTTGAACGGGATTGGCCATGTCCCGATATTGTCAAACGTCAGATTATTGATGTCCGACATTTTCATGACGCATCATCCTCTTCGTTTGTGTCCGCTTGCGGAATGATTTGGGTCGCCTTGAGGGTAAAGCTCGCAATTCGCCTATTGTCTTGGTCAGTCGTTTGAATAATTTCAAGTTTAGGGTTTTTCAACCATTCGGATTTTTCGATGTTGCGCATGAACGTGGAGACTCGCGCGTTCGATTCGGCAACTCCCTGCAATTCAATTGACCGCCCCGTTTGCTTTATTTCCTTGAGATAAACGCCCTCGGGTAACGAAGAAACCATTTCGTCAAATACGTGAACGATAATCGGCCGACTAGTTTGGAGGCTTTCAATTGCTTTTATCCGCGCGATTAACCGATCTTTCTCTTTTTCTAGCTCCTGGATTTCTTCAATCTGTTTATCGAGTTTCGAAGTTTCGGCTTTCAGATACGAATTTCGTTCGATTTGAAATTCAATGCGTTCTTGGAACTGAAAATGGACTAGGCCCCAGACTGCGATAGTGATCGCGCCACAGATACCGACAATTGTTAGAAATTCGGTGCGCTGTTGTCGCCGAAGTTCGGCACGCCAGGGCAGTAGGTTGATGCGAGCCATTAATCAAAACTCCGAAGCGCCAAACCGCAGGCGATCATCAATGCCGGCGCGTCATTCGACAGCGCCTCGGCACGCACGCGAGCAGCGGCGGTCATGTTCGCAAAAGGGTTTGCGATCGATACCGGCGTATCGATCTTCGATTGGACTAACGTGTCGATACCGGCAATAGAAGCGCAGCCACCGGCGATTACGATGTGGTCGACGGTGCCAACTTGACTCGATGAGTAAAAAAACTGGAGCGCTCGGTTTATTTCTTGCGCCATTGACTCCATGAAAGGTCGAAGAACTTCTGGCCCATAATTGTCGGGAAGGCCACCTTGACGCTTGGCCAGCCCTGCTTCCTCGTACGACAGGCCGTATCGACGTTGAATTTCGTCGGTTAGCAGGCGTCCACCGAAAAGCTGTTCGCGGGTGTAGATAACCTTCGAATCTTCGAGCACGCTAAGTGTCGAAGCAGTCGCGCCCACATCCATGATGGCGACAATGTGCGGGTTGCTGACTGGCCTTGCTTGGGTTCCGAGCAGTGATATCGCGTTTTCAAGGGCGAATGCCTCGACATCGACAACTTTCGCCTGAAGTCCGCCAGCTTCTAGCGCCGCGACCCTTACATCGATGTTATCGATGCGTGACGCCGCGAGCAGAATGTCAACGCGGTCGGGCTCGCTGCTGCTCGGCCCCAGCACCGAAAAATCCAGACTGATTTCGTCCAGCGAGTAGGGTATGTATTGGTCAGCTTCAATTTGGATCCGACCTTCGAGTTCCTCGTTGTTTAGATTCGCTGGCATCGAAATCACTTTGGTGATGACCGATGAGCCAGCGACCGCGCAGGCCGCAGTACGCGTTCGAGTACCCGATTTCTTGACCGCCCTACCAATTGCTTCACCGACGAGTTGCGCGTCCGTGATATTCTTCTCCATTATCGAATTCGGCGGTAATGGCTCAACTGCATAGCTCTCAACTCGATATCGGCCGCCCGAGCGCACAAGCTCAAGCAGCTTGACGGAGGTCGAACTGATGTCCACGCCCAACAATGGGATATTTTTTCGTCGAAAGAGCGACACAAATTTTCCCTTTAAAAATTAATTGATTAGAGCAATTAAATACTCAATAATCTTAGAAACATGACCTAAACTATAGCCAAGTGTGATTTAAAAAACAAATGGTTTGATAAGAAATATCAATATAAAACCGTATGTTATAACTTAAATTTAATGTAAATCATGGCATATATAGTTAAAAACATTTGACGCCACCACAAGATGTTGAGGTTCACGTTTTATCTACTGGTCGGCGTTTCCACAGCGTTGCTGATAATCATCGGTGGGGTGGCTTGGTGGGTTTTGCCACAACTACCGTCAACCAGTCGCCTTCGGGACGTACATTTTCAGACTCCTCTTAAGGTCTATAGCGTGGACGCTAGCCTCATTGCCGAATTCGGTGAAAAACACCGCACACCGGTCAAAATCGACGACGTTCCAAAACAACTCAAACAGGCCTTCATTGCGGCGGAGGATGATCGTTTCTATCAGCATCCAGGGGTTGATTGGATGGCGATCACGCGTGCCGCGCTTAGTCTGGCGCGGTCACAGGTAAAGCGTCAGGGCGGCAGCACGATTACGATGCAAGTCGCGCGAAATTTTTTTCTTACTCCCGAAAAAACGTACTCGCGAAAGCTCATTGAAATCGTGTTGGCGATGAAGATAGAGCGCGAACTCACTAAGGACGAGATTCTAGAACTGTATTTGAATAAGATTTTTTTGGGTCAACGTGCCTACGGGGTGGCGGCAGCGGCGCAGGTGTATTTTGGAAGCCCTCTGTCTGAATTGACACTCGCACAGTGCGCGTTAATCGCCGGCCTGCCGAAAGCACCTTCGCGTTTAAATCCGATCACCAACACAAGGGCCGCGCTTGACCGGCGCGGTTACGTGCTCGAACGGATGCTCTATCTTGGCTACATCAGTAAAACGGAGTTCGACGAGGCAACCCTCGCGCCGCTAACGGCGAAGCTTCACGGACAGCCAGTTGAAACTTCGGCCCCGCATCTTGCCGAGATGGTCCGATCATATATGTTGGAGCGATATGGTGATCTCGCCTATACACGCGGCTTTCGGGTCTATACGACCGTGTCCGCTGATAAGCAGTATGCCGCTACCCAAGCGTTACGCACCGCACTGGCCAGCTACGATCGCCGCCATGGATATCGAGGACCCGAAGCGCATGTCGATTTGGCGAAAACGAGCAAAGAGAAATGGGTAGAATTTCTAAACCCCTATAGGGTTGCGGGCGATCTAGCGCCAGCCTTGATTACGGCAGTGGAGGACCACCAAATTAAAGCACTCGACGAGCATGACACAACCATTTCTGTAGGCTGGGATGGGCTTAGTTGGGCGCGACAACACGTGAGCGAAAGCCAGCTTGGACCGACCCCACGCAAAGCCGCCGATTTCCTGGCAAAAGGCGATGTAATTCGAGTCCAATGGCACAGCCCACCGCCAAGCACTAATAGTTCTTCGGGAAAAAATGCCGCCGCTTCGTGGAGGTTGGCACAGATACCGAAAGTTGAAGGCGCTTTAGTGGCACTTGATTCGAGCGACGGTGCGGTGCTGGCATTGGTCGGCGGCTTCGATTTTACGCTGAGCAAATTTAATCGCGTGAGTCAGGCTATGCGACAGCCAGGCTCCAATTTCAAGCCGTTCATCTATTCGGCGGCTCTTAACAATGGCTTTACTCCGGCTAGCTTTATCAATGATGCGCCAATCGTGTTCGACACGCCGGGTTTAGAAGGTGCATGGCGACCGGAAAATTATTCTGGGACGTATCACGGTCCGACTCAGCTGCGCGACGCACTGGCGAATTCGAGAAATCTAGTCTCGATTCGCTTAATGCGTGAAATCGGCGTTGACAAAACGATCGAGCATGTCAGTCGCTTTGGATTCGACCCGAAAGCATTACCGCACAATTTGTCTCTTTCGCTAGGCACAAGTGAAGTGACCCCCTTGCAACTCGCCGCAGGATACGCCGCGTTTTCTAACGGCGGGTTCCGAATTTCGCCCTATTTTGTCCAGCGGATTGAACGAGGAGAAAATGCTATCGAGTATGTTGCAGAACCTGCTATCGCCTGCTCCGAGTGCGAATCCCTTCCCATGACGCCTCTCGCGGAACCGGAGAGCCTCGACGCGTTGAGGGCCGCCGAGAGTTCCGCGAATAGAAATTTAGCCCCCCGCGCTGTCGATGCGCAAAATGCTTGGCTGACTTACTCCATGTTAAAGGACGTGATTACGAAAGGTACTGGACGACGAGCTCTCGAATTGAAGCGATCAGATCTCGCGGGGAAAACCGGCACGACCAACGATCTCAAAGATGCATGGTTCACGGGCTTTAATGGTGAGGTGGTCACCACGACTTGGGTGGGTTTCGACGATTCCACGCCATTAGGCCCGCAAGAGACTGGAGCACGCGCTGCGCTGCCGATGTGGATCGACTTTATGCGCACCGCCTTGAATGGAGCTGCGTTAGTCGAGGCCCCACGGCCGGCGGGATTAGTTACCGTACGCGTTAGTTCGGGTGGAGGAAATCGAGGCGCTATTTATGAGACGTTTCGCGCGCAAGATGCACCCAAGGTGTCTGGGCAAAACAGCACGCGATATCAACCATCCGAATCCAAGTCGAGCGCGGCTGACCAGCTGTTCTAATCAGGCGCGTTAAATTGTTTGATGCGCGAATCTCCAGCTAAGTATTGCGATGAAAGCGAGCGATGTGCGCAATTGGCTGCGCGGCTCCTGGTTGAAGGCTCGGCTCAGACCTTCGATCATGCCAGACGTAAGGCCGCCAGCCGTCTCAATCTCACCGGCGCGCGACAGCTCCCCGACAATCGCAGGTTATTTTCCGCCTTGATTGAATATCAGCGATTGTTCGATTTTCCCGCTGTGGCGAAACGAACTGAAAAAATGCGTCGCGCCGCTCTTATTGCAATGCGTTTTTTCGAGCACTTTTCACCGCGGATCACGGGTGCGGCCATGCATGGAACACCTTATGGGCATTCGCCAATTACCCTTCACTTATTTACCGATGAATCCGACGCGATCGCGCGCTTTCTAATCGAGGAGCGCCGCCCGTATCGAAGTTCAGAAGTATGTTTTCGAGTGAGTAAACGCGACTCAGAGCGCTTCTCGTGCTACGAAACGAGCAACGACCTGTTTGATTACAAACTAATTGCGATGCCTCATCGCCGACTGCAACAACCGCCCCTGAGCCCCGTGGACGGGAAACCGATCCGGCGCCTCGATTATTCAGGGCTGGAAGCGCTCGTTGCTGAAGATCCGGGCGGCCTATATGGTTGTCACGCAGAGTCCTTGGACCCGCCACGCGCGGGACGCGAATGAGTAGCGGTCGATTTCTTGAAGTAGCCGTATTCGCACCGCTACGGTCTACTTTCGATTATCTGTGCCCCTCGGAACTCAAAGAAGAAATCCGAATAGGGGCGCGCGTCGAGGTACCCTTCGCACACGGACGCCGACTCGGTGTCGTGCTTAGAATCCGCAGCGAGAGTGCGATTGCTCCATCACGGTTAAAATCGATTTTCCGAATATTGGATGCAGTCCCCCTCATCGACGAGATGCTGTTCTCACTAGCAGTATGGGTCGCCGAGTACTACCACCACCCGATCGGCGAAGTATTCGAAGCGCTACTACCAACCAAGTTGAGGCGTACACAAGCGCCTGAGTTCACCTCCTCGATCGAGCTCGTTATCACCGACGGCGGTCGCCAAGCGCTCGAAACCGTGCGACTCGGCCTTCGACAGCAACAACTTCTTCGCTTGGGATTAATCCACCCTCTAACGAAGGACACTCTCCGGGCGTTGGACTTCGACACCGGTCGCGTCACGCGCCAACTCCTAACATGTGGTTGGTTAGCGGCTCAGATGCACTGCCCCGACTCAAAGTCGCAAATTTACGCGGCGTTTCTCGCACTCAATTCACACCAGCAGAGAGCTTTCACAAAAATAAATTCGGCGCCTCCAGGATACAGTGCACACTTACTGCACGGGGTGACCGGGAGCGGTAAAACCGAAATTTATCTGCATTTAATACGAGACATCATTCGCTCGAATCGCCAAGCACTTGTGCTGGTTCCCGAGATAGGGCTCACCGAGCAATTGGTGAGGCGCTTTCGCGAGCGATTTGGCGATACCGTCGCCGTGGTTCATTCGGATCTTAACGAAAACACCCGCGCGGCTGCTTGGCAGTCCTGTCGTCAGCAGCGCGCGCAGGTGCTACTCGGCACTCGTTCAGCGGTGTGGCTCCCCTTACCCGCGCTCGGAATCGTGATCGTCGACGAAGAGCACGATCTTTCCTACAAGCAGCAGGATGGATTGCGCTATTCGGCTCGCGATGTCGCTGTATTCCGAGCACACCGCGCCGAGATTCCAGTAGTCCTCGGTTCAGCGACACCTTCGTTAGAATCCCTCGCTAACTGCAACCGCGGGAAGTACGAATATATTGAAATCAGCGAGCGCGCGGGCGAGGCTAGAATGCCCCAAATTAAACTCATCGATATTCGCGGGTTACCGCTCACGGCAGGCATGAGCGAGCCGTTACGCCTCGAAATTGACGCGGCGCTGTCGCGCAGCGAGCAGTCGCTCATTTTTTTAAATCGCCGTGGCTACGCTCCGATTATTCTCTGCCATCGCTGTGGGTGGATCGCGGTCTGTGAACGCTGTGACGCGCGCATGGTATTGCATAAAAACTCCGAGCAACTTCGCTGCCACCATTGCGGCGCGGGCCGCGTGCTAACTGCGCCCTTCGCCGCCCACTCGTGTGGACCAATCGCCGATTACGTCGATCTCGGCGTTGGAACGGAACAGATTGAAGAAGCGCTGACTCGGTGGTTCCCAGCGCGAACGATTGTACGTATAGACCGCGATTCCATGCCGCGCAGGGGCCAACTGGAAGAGGTGCTGGCACAAGTTCGGGCGCGGCAGGTCGACGTTCTGGTTGGGACTCAGATGATTTCTAAAGGACATGATTTTGCGGGAATCACCTTAGTCGGCATTGTCGATGCTGACAGTCGGCTGCACGCCAATGACTTTCGAGCCGAGGAACGTTTCATTCAAATGGTCATGCAAGTCGCTGGACGGGCGGGTCGCGCCGAGCGCGCGGGCCTTGTGTTAATTCAAACGCATCATCCACATCACCCAATCTTCGAATTTATTCTTTCAGGACGTTACAAGGATTTCGCACAGTCCGCATTGCGCGAGCGTGCTGCGGCACAGCTCCCACCGTATCACTCTTTAGCCCTACTAAGAGCGGAAGCAGTTACCCGGAGCGCGCCGCTGCAGTTTCTAGAAGAGATCGCCGGGAAGCTCCGACGGCACACCCTGCCCGGTGTCTCGATCGACGGGCCAGTCCCTGCATTGATGGAAAAGCGCGTAGGGAAATTTCGCGCAAATCTGCTTGTGACGGCGACGGACCGAGGCGCTTTATCCTCGGCAATCACAAAACTTTTGGAAACGATCGAGAATTCACCAACATCGAGGCGCGTCCGTTGGAGCGTAGATGTCGACGCGCAGGAGATAGGCTAGCTTGTCCTAGAACGTTTCCGATGACCTGTGAAGTTGCGTATGCTACGCGCCCGAAGCGCCAGGGGAAGGCACAAACCTTAGTAGCGACATGGACGAACGCGCTAGCGACGGCGATTCGAGTTAAGACTTCGTCCGGGCTGATCACCATCTACAACCTTTACATAGCGGTATGCGCCGCACGGCAAACGACTTTGAAAGAACATCTCATTACACTTTTAGAGAATGCACTTGCCGCACTGTGTCGCGACGGGATAGTGCAAAATCAGGAAGTACCGACGGTCAGCCTCGAAGCCACCCGACAGCAAATTCATGGCGACTTTAGTAGCAACATCGCCATGCTGCTTGCCAAACTATGCCGCATGGCCCCGCTTTCAATTGCGAAACGATTGGTCGCCGAAATTCCACCCGATCCCGCGATCCGGAAAATCGAAGTGGTCCAGCCGGGGTTTATTAATTTTTTTGTGCAAGAAGCGATCCTGTTCGACGTTATCGCCCAGGCCCTACGCGACCCTTTGACCTTCGGTCGTTCATCTCGCGGTAGGGGAACTAAAATTCAGCTTGAATTCGTCTCGGCAAATCCTACCGGCCCACTGCACGTCGGGCACGGACGAGGCGCAGCTTACGGGGCCGCGCTCGCAAATTTACTCCGCGCCGTTGGTTGCAGTGTCCATACTGAATACTACGTCAACGACGCGGGCCGCCAGATGGACATCCTGGCACTAAGCGTTTGGCTGCGTTATCTGGAACAGCACGCATACACCGTCGTGATGCCGGATAACGCCTATCGCGGCGCCTATATTCATGACATCGCCGAGGCCGTTTCGCAGACTTACGGTGCGCAATTTTTGCCGACAACCTTTACGCCACCGCAGTGCGCGGATACTGCTGATGTCGAGACTTTTCTCGACGTGTTTATCGAGCTCTGCCGGACCACATTAGGCGAAGCTAACTACAGGACTCTACATCGCTTTGGATGTGATTCTATTTTAACTGGCATCCGTGACGACCTGTCGCGCTTCGGCGTCGTCTTCGATCGCTGGTATTCGGAGCAATCGCTCGTTGAGCAAGGCCTGTTAGCCTCGGCACTCGAGACGCTTAAGCTCACATCATCGGTCTATGAGCAAGATGGCGCGCTGTGGTTTCGGTCAACCGGCTTTGGTGACGAGAAGGATCGCGTCGTGATTCGGGACAACGGCGCGCCGACGTATTTCGCGTCCGATATCGCCTATCACGTCGATAAATTTTCCCGAGGATTCGATCTTGCACTCAATGTTTGGGGTGCCGACCATCACGGCTATATCTCACGTGTGAAGGCCGCCTTGCAGGTAATGGGAATCGATCCGTCGCGATTGGAAATATTGCTGGTTCAGTTCGCGAGCTTGTATCGCAGCGGACAGAAAGTTCAGATGTCCACCCGTTCTGGCGAGTTCGTGACTCTAAACGAGCTGATTGCCGATGTTGGCGTCGACGCGGCGCGATTTTTCTATATCTCGCGTCGTTCCGATCAACATCTCGATTTCGATCTGGACCTCGCGAAGGCGCAGAGCCAAGAAAATCCGGTTTATTACTTGCAATACGCGCATGCCCGAATCTGCAGCGTTTTTCGTGCGCTTGCACAAACCGGGGAAAGCTTTGATCGCGAAGGCGCACTATCGCATTTGGGCCGCCTGATAGAATCCAAGGAGCGCAATCTCTCCACCCTACTTTCGCGCTATACCGACGTAATCTGGTATGCGGCACAGAATCGAGAGCCGCACTCGCTTGCTAACTACTTGCGTGATTTAGCGACGGAGTATCACGCCTATTACAATACGCATAAGATCCTCGTCGAAGAGTTTCCGTTACGCTCGGCACGTCTTGCACTGTGCGCCGCGATCAAGCATGTGCTGCAAGACGGACTATCGCTCTTAGGGGTTTCCGCACCCGAGGAAATGTAATGACTCGTGACTACAAACGTGGAGACGATCGTCATGCCGCAACCGAGCGGCCGTTTGGGTCCTGGCTCTCTTTTACTACCGGTCTTGGGCTCGGCCTAGTGGTCGCCGCCCTCGTGTATTTCTGGAAGATAGATCCTCGACATTTAACGCTCGGCGGTCCAACGCCGGCGACACCTGCGATCCTCGAGGTGCCCACCGAGGCTTCCTCGTCACCGGATCCTCTTGATCAGCAACAATCGGCTATTCCTAAGTTTGATTTCTATAAAATACTGCCCGAAATCGAAATCAAGGTCCCGGAGGCGGAGTTGGTCGCGCCGCCGCCAGCCACCCCACCCACAGAGGTGGCGGCTCCAGAAGCCGCAACCTACATTCTGCAGGCAGGCTCATTTCAGCGCTTTGAAGACGCCGATCAAGCTAAAGCGCAGTTAGCCTTACAAGGTGTACAAGCCAGTATCCAGCGTGTCGTTACTAACGGCCAAGAGGTGTGGCACCGCGTCCATGTGGGACCGTACCGGACATTAACCGAGATCCAGGTCATTCGAACCAAGCTGTCGCAGCTTGGGTTGAACGCGATAGTACTTAAAGTTGGCGGGAAATCCCGTTAGGCAGAGGCTAACCGAACTCTTGATGCAACTGACGCAAATTTCCGAGAACCGCGGCATGGAAAGCCGACTCACCATGCTCGTTGGTGTAGTAGCTAGTCAGACGGATCTCTTGGGACAAATAATACCTAACCGCGTCGTCCGCTCGTCGCGCCCACTCCGACCAAGCCAGCTGATTTCCTGTCAACAGCTCGTGCTCTAGCTTCAGACGGGTCGTGTTATCTCGAAACGTGGTGTAGTCCGCCGCTAGTCCGGCCAGATCAGCCGCGCGAACCGCCTTCTGTTCGGTGGTCACAAAGCGTCCGTCGCGGTGAGTGCTCAAGATAGCCTCCGTAACTTTATTTGCTGCGGACTTCAACACCTTGCGACTCGCCAAGCACTCCGTTGCAAGCGCTGCCGAATAGAGTTCTTTGGTGGCATAACCCGCGCTAAGGTGATCTTTCGTGGTAGCCAGCGTCGTGAAATAATAACGCGTAGTAAACCACCTTGGGTTCAACTCGGATCCCCTCTTCTTCGCAACGCGCTAGGAGTTTGTCCGCGGCGGCAATGGTTACGAGGATGTGCCGGAAGTTATGGTAGGGCAGCGACTCGCTGTACAGCCTTGCTGCTTCGGCCTCAAGATCAAGGTCTAGAATTAATGCAAAACTTGATTCGTTCACTTGGGCTATATTGCTGCAATCGCGATTTTATGTGGAGCGGGTGATGGGAATCGAACCCACACTCTCAGCTTGGGAAGCTGATGTTCTACCATTGAACTACACCCGCGGGTGCGGGCCATTCTAGTCATTTGGGAAATTCCGTCAAAGCGCACCGCGAGGGGGATTCATTGCGCATAGTTGCCCCGTTACCTATTGTTCTCACCACACGGACCGTGTTACATCCCTGCCCTCGCCTCCTGCCGCCCGATTGTCATATAGTTAGCGCTCAGCCTCAGCGGGTCCGTCAAACTCGCGCATACGCGATATGATTACGAGATGCCAGAACACACACCGACCATTGTAGTCATTGATGATAGTCCTGCCGTCCGGGTCTTCTTCGAGAAAGTAGCGTCTACGTTGCAAGTGGATCTGCGCACTTACGGCTCCGCCATCGCAGCGTTGGAGTATCTGGAAGCGGCGCAACCGTCTTTACTGTTTCTCGATATTATCATGCCGGAGAAAGACGGCTTGACGTTTCTTCAAGAGCTGCGTCGTACGCCACTTCACCATGAGACCAAAACAGTCATGGTTAGCTCTAAGGATTACGCACAGGATCGGGCCACTGCTCGCGAACTCGGCGCATTGGAGTTTCTCCCAAAACCGATGACTATTCGGGCACTCACTGACCTCATTGTGAAGTACACCGCCGCGCAACCGCGACCGCCCAGCAACTAGTCGTGAGTTCAAGCTATCTACGCTTCTGGGGAGTCCGTGGGTCGTACGCGGCGCCGCATGCATCGCACCTTGCGGTCGGTGGTAATACCTCTTGTGTCGAGGTCAGGGCGGACAACCATCTGCTGATATGCGACGGTGGTACCGGCATTATTCCACTCGGCGAGCACCTGGTGCGCGCGGCCGAAATGCCTGAAACCCTGGTCGTGTTCACTCATTACCATTGGGATCACATTTGTGGACTCCCGTTCTTCCAACCTGCGTTTTTACCGGACTGGAAGATTAAATTCTTCGGGCCAGGTGAATCGGCTCAGGAAATCGAGAGGCAGTTATCGAATCAAATGAAGGCCCCTTATTTCCCCGTCGAGACCGAGACCTGGATGGCCGCTACAAGCTATATCGAGCCTAAACCCGAAGGCATTACTCACGGACCTTTCGTCGTCGGCTTTCATAATGTGCATCACCCCGGGGTGACTTATGGCTACCGAATCGAGATTGCCGGCAAAAGCATTGTTTATATTTCGGACAACGAAATTGACTTCTTAAAATCGTCGATCGCTCAGCGCACCGAGGAGTTCAGCTCCGATGAGCACCATTTGATCGCCAAAATGCAGCTCGACGAACGAGCGGCGGAATTGGCCGCGATTCGTAATGCCGACATTCTCATCCACGATGCGCAATACACGCCCCAAGATTACGCCCAGAAACGTGGTTGGGGGCATTCGTGCTACGTCGATACGGTTAATTTTGCGATCGATGCGCGGGTGAAGGTTTTATACCTCTTTCATCATGATCCGACATACGACGACACGCGAGTACTCGCGATTCACCGCGACTGTGAACAATTAATCCGAGAGCGTGGTTCGTCAATGCAATGCATCGTCGCACGCGAAGGCATGATCGTCGAATTTTAGAAATGTCGCCGATGCATCTCGTAGTTAACGGCGAGCTTCGTAATTTGAGCAATGCGAGTACGCTCACCGAGCTATTGAATGCGCTCGCACTAACGGGACGTCTCGCGATTGAAGTGAACGGTGAGATCGTGCCTCGAAGCCACTACTCGGAATACCGTTTAAACGATCGCGACGCAATCGAAATCGTACGCGCGATCGGCGGCGGTTAGTCGCGCACTTGTAATTCCACGATTTTGAATCAGCCATGGATCAGCAACCCACCAACGTAGAACCCGATCTGCTCTACATCGCCGGGAACTCCTATCGTTCGCGTTTATTAGTTGGCACGGGAAAGTACCGCGACTTCGAACAAACGCAAGCAGCGATCGCAGCCAGTGGGGCGGAAATTGTCACCGTAGCAATTCGGCGAACGAATCTAGGGCAGACAGCTGGCGAACCCAATCTGTTGGACTATATTCCACCGGACCGCTACACAATTCTGCCGAATACCGCGGGTTGTTATGACGCTGATTCGGCGGTTCGTACCTGCCGTCTGGCGCGTGAGTTGCTCGATGGCCGCACCCTGGTCAAGCTCGAAGTACTTGGAGATCAGCGTACCCTTTACCCGAATATGGTGGAGACCTTACGCGCCGCCGAAATTCTCGCACGCGACGGATTTCAGATAATGGTCTATACCACCGACGATCCAATCGCAGCGAAGCGCTTGGAGGACCTGGGGTGTGTGGCCATCATGCCCCTGGCGGCGCCGATCGGCTCAGGACTCGGTATCCAAAACCGCTATACGATTCGGGAGATCGTCGAATCGATCAAAGTGCCCGTGATCGTTGACGCTGGGGTTGGCACGGCGTCGGACGCCAGCATCGCGATGGAACTTGGCTGCGACGCGGTATTGATGAATACAGCGATCGCGGAAGCGCGCGATCCAGTGCAAATGGCCGCGGCCATGGGACATGCGGTAATGGCCGGGCGCCTGGCTTATCGCGCTGGACGGATGCCGCGGCGAACTTACGCCTCGGCTTCGTCACCAGTCGATGGCCTAATTTAGACTCCGCGCCCATGCCTGAATCCACCGGTGGGGTTCGGTCAACAGTCGAAGGCCCGGGCTACCGCCCCCGCACCATTCGCAGTTTCGTGCGTCGCGAAGGCCGCATGACTGCGGCGCAAAGTCGGGCGCTAGAGGCGCACCTCGCGGGGCTCGCTGTTCCGGTCGGCGAAAATTTAGATCTCGGCTCCTTGTTTGGACGCCAGGCTCCGACCTATCTAGAAATAGGGAGCGGCAACGGCGAATGTATCGCCCATCTCGCCAGCAAGTCTCCCGCGAACGACTACATTGCCGTGGAAGTGCACCGGCCAGGGATTGGGCATTTACTCAATCTCGCGCTCGACGCGGCCCTTACTAATCTGCGCGTCAGTACCGACGATGTGCATGCGCTGTTACCGCGCTTGCCGCGCGAGTCAATCGCGGGGGTCTATATTTTTTTCCCTGATCCTTGGCCCAAGTTGCGTCATCACAAACGTCGCCTGTTGCAAGCCGAGTTCTTCACCGCCCTTGAACCTTGCCTCGTGGGTCATGGCCGCGTGCATATCGCAACCGACAGCCTCAACTACGCGGAACACCTGCGAGATCTCTTTGGTGCTTTAAGGCAGTGGCGAAATCTAGCGGGACCCTCCCAGACCTCGCCGCGCTTAAAGCGCAGACCCTTGACCCGCTTCGAACTCCGTGGAATTGCCGCTGGCCGTCAAATCCATGACTTCACCTTGGCACGGCGTTAACCAGCCACGCGGACGCGCGATATAAACCACGGAATCAGTTCTGCTAAGGAATCTACGCTGTCGAAGTCACGGAACACACGCGGCGCGCCACGGCTGTTCGGCGTAAGTACTCCAAAAAGATGGTTAATGCCGGATGCCCGCGCCGAGGTCAAAACGGCCTCGTTATCATCAACGAACAGCGAGTTCGACAATTCAAAGGGTTCGAGGGCGGCGAAACGCCGCCAGAATTCGGGGGCTTCCTTAGGTTCACCGAGTTCGTGCGCGCTCACAACGCGATGGAAATACCGGTCTATTTTTGTCCGTTCCATTTTGCGGGCGAGGCTTGCCGGGTGCGCATTAGTCGCTAACACCAAGCGATAACCAGCTCCCTGCGCGAACTGTAAAAACTCGATCGTGCCCGGTCGAATCGCAATGAAGTCCGAAAGCTCTTCTTCCACCGCATGAAGCGAAATTTGAAATTCACGGCTCCAATGGTCGAGGCAATACCACTCTAAGGATCCGCGCCTGCCGGATAACGTAGTGGCGACTATGTGGCGGCACTCCGAGAGTGCCTGTTGCCGCAACTCCGCAAGCTTCTCTGGGAGTCGGAAATTCCAGACCTGGTCATCAAAATTGAGGTCAAGCATGGTCCCATCCATATCCAGGATCACGGTATGAATTGATTCAGTGCTCAACATCACAAACCTTTGCAAATTTTTCGCAGCGTCGCTGACAACGCCGCTCCCCACGTGGATCGATGTCGCATTGCCGGTGCCAATCAATACATTGCCATTGGCAACGCGAGTTAACTTCAGGACCTTTCGGTGTGCCGTCTGCGGCGACTTCAAACGCCACGAGCATGGCGAGTGTGCCGAGCCAGCTAATCCTTGCGTCCAGTTCAGTGGAACGCTTGGTCATAGCGGTTCGGGCTCTTTTACTGCGTGCGGATGTTTTTCCCGCAGGGCGGTAACTGTCACTTCCGCGCCCGCAATCTCACTTTCCGTTAGTTTGCCTTTTAGGTCTTCAACCTTGCGTGCCGCAACCGGATCATTATTCGCGGCTGCCAGCGAATACCACGCATAAGCCGCAACGGGGTCCGCTGAGGTCCCAATACCCTGTAGATATAAATTTCCGAGGTTCAGTTGAGCTTCGGCGGAGCCAAGACGCGCGGCTTGTTGTAGCCAGAACCGCCCCTCTTCAGGGTTTGCCGTAGCCTTCGGTCCGAAGACGTAGTGCATTCCTAATTGAAACTGGGCTGGAGGATACCCTCCCTCTGCGAGGCGTTTGAAGAGTTCAAGACCCCTCGCCGCCTGCAACGGGTGCTGTCTATCCTGGGAATAAACCTGGGCAAGCAAATTGGCCACTTGTTCGTCTTGCTGCTCGAACCGCTCCAGATACGACAGGGCTAGTTTTTCGTCACGGTGTCCACTCTGCCCCTCCAAAAGGAGCACCGCGAGATTGAAGGCCGCCGCCACCACGCCCTGATCGGCCGCACGGGTGAACCAGACTTCGGCCTGAGCATAGTTTTGACCGACGCCTTCGCCCTTGTAGTACAGCAGACCGGTAAAAAACTGGGCCTCGCGATCCCCCGCGGTTGCCGCCTGCTCCAACCAACGAGCCCCCGCGATCGGATCCTTGCTCATCCCGTAGCCCCGTAAATGCATGATCCCGAGATTGTGCATCGCCCCAGGAAGGCCGTTGGCAGCGGCTTGTTCGAACCACTGGCGAGCGTAGCCATAATCCTGTCCGATGCCCTTTCCCTGCAGGTAGAGCACTCCGAGATTGTTCTGCGCGATAGGGTCGCCGCGGTCGGCACCAAGCGCAAAGGCCGCCACGGCCGCGGCGTAATCGCCACGTGCCATGGCCGCTGCCGCGTCTGAAACGGCTGCGCCGGACGCTGCCGAGTATGCGAGGACAAGCAGCAGCAGGTATTGATGGAGTAAGCGTGGTTTTGGCATAAGTTTGAATTCTAAGGAAACGCTCTCCGAGATGCGCTAGTGACCTGTTGAACTCACGAAATCGGCAGTCGAGCGCGCGAACCTACCACGACTTCGAACCAGACTGACGACCCCAAAACGACCCTGGCGTCACCTTGCTAGACAGTATTTTTGCCGAGGACTACCATCCAGCCTCCGCCTGCGTGCAAGGTCTAATGGCTCGATAACCAGGGACAGCGGATGGTCGAGGATCCTGTGCACGGGACGTAGCGGATCTTTAATCTTGAATAAAACGTTTTATTTGCAATTGAGGAGGAAGGTCAGATGAAGAAAAATAAATTGAAACCAGTCGCAGCAGCAATCGGCTCGTCGGTAATCCTGGCGCTGTCAGCTGCAGCGAATGCGGATAACCCGTTCCAAATGATTGAATTTGGGAGCGGCATCGAAGTCGCCACAGAGGCGATGGACATGCAGGGCAATAAAGTCATGATCAATGACGAAACCGGCTTTACTTATGGCGGCGACGGTCAAGCGAAATATGCAAGCGGCAAACTCGCCACGGGCACCAAAGATCCGGCCGTGTGCGGAACTTTCGGTGGCGCGAGCTGCTCGATGCCGCATCTGCAGAAATAATCTCTAAACGACTCACGACCGCGCTGTGTCTCAGGGATACCTGATCAATGGCGCGGGACTCGGTCTTAGGCGGGCCCACCTGGGCCCGCTGTCTTTAGAGATCCCCAGCGGATTAGACTTCATGGAAGTCGCGCCGGAAAACTGGCTCGGCGCCGGTGGTCGCCTGGGTGAAGCATTGGCACGGATTGCCGAGCGCGTGCCCTTGGTCGCCCATGGTTTGCTGTTGAACCTGGGTGGCCCAGACCCCATAGATGTAGGGTATGTTCGACAACTTAAACGTTTCCTGGCGCAGTTCAATGTCCGAGTCTATGGCGACCACATCGCCTTTTGCGGGGACTCCGGGCTCCTCTACGAATTGCTTCCAATGCCCTTCACAACCGAAGCCATCTACTACCTCGCGGGGAGAATCCGTCAGGTACAGGACATCCTCGAACGGCGAATCACCATTGAAAACGCATCGTATTACTGTGTGCCGCTCCAAGACATTTCTGAAATTGATTTCATCAATGGGGTGGTAGCCGAAGCCGACTGCGAGCTGCTGCTCGATATCAATAACGTCTACGTGAACAGCGTCAATCACGGCTACAACGCGCAAGAATTTCTCGATCAGATTCCGCACCAGCGCATCGCCTACGCCCATATCGCGGGACACCTGTGCGTGGACGATGGACTCATTATTGATACCCACGGCGAAGCCATCATCGATCCAGTCTGGGAGTTGTTGCGGCATGCCTATCAAGCGTACGGGCCTTTCCCAACTCTCCTCGAACGGGATGAGAATATTCCAGATCTTTCCGAGGTCCTCACAGAGGTCAGCCAGATCTCGGCTTTTCAGACAGCGCTTGCACGACCACGAGCACCTCGGCTGAGCCCCGCGTGAGCGTGCCACAAACGCCCGAGACTCCGGCGTTCATCCGCGCGCAGCACGAGCTGACGCGCCACCTGCGCGATCCAACGACTTACTCGCGTCCGCCGGCGCTCCCTGAGCCGCGTGTGGCCGTGTATCGAAAAGCCGTGATTCACAACATCGAACGGTTTATGGCGGATAACTTTCCGCGGATTAAGGAAATTTTAGACCCCGGCATCTGGGAGTCGATGATCCGCGACTATTTCATCCGTCATCGGGCAAATACCCCGACGTTTGCTAAGTTGCCGCAGGAATTTCTGGACTATCTGCGCGTCGAACGACAAACACAGTCCGACCCACCGTTCCTTTACGAACTCGCCCATTTCGATTGGCTCGAGAACGTTATCGCCACCGACGAGCGCCGAATTGATTTAACAGGGACCGACGTGAACGGTGCGTTGCTCGACGACGAGATCGCTGTCAATCCAATCCATCGGGTCGAGGTATATCGCTTTCCAATTTTGGCGCTCGGGCCGCAATACCAGCCCGCGCTCCCGCCGACTGCGCCAACCAATATCGTCGCGTTTCGCGATGCGGAGCATCGCTATGCGGTGCTCGAGTTAAATGCGGTCGCGTTACAGTTGTTTACCACCATCAAGGAGCAGCCGCGGATCCGCGCTCGCACCGTATTATTGGGTATCGCGGCCGGACTTGGTCACCCCACACCCGAGGCGGTGATCGCGGGTGGTTTGGATATCCTCTCGCGCATGCGTCAACGCGGCTTAATACTAGGCACTCAGAGGGCGAAGGGTGCGGTCTGAACGCGGCGGCCACCTCGCTGCTTAGCGATCGACGCGTGTAGAGTTGCCATTGCCTATTCTCACTAGTAGGCGCGCCACCATCTGGGGTATAGCTTACTGCATCAGATTGCTACAGTTTTGACTACACCTGCAGTTACGATGAAAATAAATTGAACTTCTGGGAGTGGCAGAGCGAGTGGGCAAGAAAGCAAATAGGTAATTGATGCGAGTATTCGCTCCTAATCGCCGACAA
>SHZM01000089.1 GCA_009692265.1 Gammaproteobacteria bacterium | reverse complement strand
GCGGCTAGCGCCACTTTCGCTTTGAAGGCCGGTGAGTGGTTCCGGCGAGTTCTCAGGCTCATGTTCTGCTCCTAAATCGAGGCGTATCATCGCCTCATCGGGCAGAAAATCCACTTATCTCACTGTGCAGAATCTCGGGGCCAGCTCTCTCCTGTGGGAAGTCGGGGATATGGACTGTCTGGTGTATCCAGTAGCCGGCACCTTAGTACGCTGCCCGTGGCTCAACGCACCGACTGCACAAGTCCTCGTGATGCTCGCGCCAGAGCAAGGGCCTGCCCGCGGCGGCGGCGGATCCCCCAGGCTCGCCGTAGCTCGGATCATCGACAAGCTGCAGGCTGATAATTATCAACCTGTGATGGCGGTGGAACTTGAGTTCTATTTAATGGACGGGACGAGCGTTAGCGAGCAGCCGCCACGGCCGGTGATCCCGCGTGGCAAACATACACACGTCTACAGCATTGAGGAAGTCGAAGCGTTAGAGTATTTCTTCGACGATCTCTATCGTTTCTGCGACGTACAAGGCCTACCGGCCGAAACCGCCATCTCCGAATTCGGCCCGGGCCAATTGGAAATTACCCTAATCCATCGCACCGACGCATTGCGCGCACTCGATGAGGCGATCATGTATCGGCGACTGGTCAAGGGCGTGGCCGCCAAGCATGGTCTCCTCGCCTGCTTCATGGCCAAACCTTTCGCCGCCTACGCGGGCTCAGGCATGCATTTACATTTGAGCCTGCTAGATGAACAAGACAACAATGTCTTCGCCGCCGAAGAACCCACCGGCACTCCGTTGCTACGGCACGCGATCGCGGGCATGGGAAAAACCGCGGCCGACGCGATGGCGCTTTTCGCACCTCACGCGAATTCGTATCGGCGCTTCTGTGCCAATAGCTATGCCCCAGTCACGCCAACCTGGGGTGTTAATAACCGGACCGTGTCGCTGCGAGTGCCGACGGGCCCCGCGGCGTCGCGCCACATCGAACACCGGATCGCGGGCGCGGACGCCAATGCCTACCTCGCCGCCGCCGGTATCCTTGCCGGCGCGCATCACGGCCTGAAATATCATCTCGACCCCGGTCCACCAGTCACCGGCGATGGTTACACTTCAACCGTGCCTAGTCTGCCGCAACAATGGCTGCAGGCAATCGAGCAATGCGCGGCCTCGCCGTTCATGCGCGAATACTTCGGTGACCGTTTCATCGAAATCTATTCCGCCGTTAAACGCACCGAACATCGGCGCTACATGAGCGAAATCACCGCACAGGATTACGATTGGTATTTGCAAATGGTGTAGTACCAGCAATTCAACGCGCGTGGATTCCGCGATTCAATACTATTAGTGATAGATACCTCGCCTATTGAACGGATAATTGATTGGGTGCTCGCCATGGTGATTCCTAGTTAACGTCCGGCACCCTGGGTTGATAGAGATCCATAAAGATCGGGGCGCCGATCCCGGAAAACGCCCCACGCCGCGCGTTGCTGACGAATCGCGTCCACATCGAATTCCGCGGTTAGCACTGTTTGGTCAAGGCGATTGGCGCCTGCCGTAATCGCGCCCGTGGCATCGGCGATAAACGAGCTGCCGTAAAACGTCAGCGCGCAGCTGGTGCCGGTTTCGGTCCCGATCCGATTCGATGCAATAACCGGAATAACATTCGCGGCGGCATGGCCCTGCATCGTGCGTTGCCAATGTCCCTGCGAGTCCAGCGCTGGATCCTGTGGCTCGGAGCCGATGGCGGTGGGATACAGCAGAATGTCGGCACCGAGCAATGTCATCGCGCGCGCCGCTTCTGGAAACCATTGGTCCCAACAGATCCCCACGCCGATTACGCCCACCCGGGTCCGCCACACTTGGAACCCGGTATCCCCCGGCGTGAAGTAATATTTCTCCTGATAGCCCGGCCCCTGAGGGATATGCGATTTTCGGTACACCCCCAGCAGCGCGCCGGCGTCGATAATCGCGACCGAATTGAAGTACGCGGTGCCCGCGCGCTCGAAGAAACTGATCGGCAACACCACGCCGAGTTCACGGGCAATCCCTTGCATACGAATCAGCAGGGGGTTGTCTTCGGCGGGACTCGCCAACCTGAAATAGTCGGGATTCTGATCGATGCAGAAATACGGCGTCGCGAAAAGCTCCTGGAGCAGGATCAACCGCGCGCCGCGCGCGTGGGCTTCACGCACCAGTGACTCGGCCAGGTCGATATTGAAGTCGCTGTCCCAGCGACAAGCCATTTGCGTAGCCGCGACAGTGATGCTCGACATACTGACTCTCCGTTTGCAGTGTCCCGTTATGGCCACGCAGTGTAACGCCGAGGTTCATGCTTGCGCATTCATCTTCATTCACTAAGATGCTGCTACTTACCCAGAACCGACACTCCACCACCGAGGACTCCCATGTCACAGCACGATTACGTTATGGCTCTCAATATCCCGTTACCCACCCGCGAGGAATTACCCGAAGATCTTCAGAAGTATTTCGCCAAGTGTGATCAGAAGCTCGGCATGCTGCCGAACGTGCTGGCCGCGTATAGTCACGATGCCGAGCAGCTACGAACATTTTCACGTTTCTATAACGTGTTGATGTTCGGAGCCTCGGGCTTGTCCGAGCTCGAACGCGAAATGATCGCGGTCGCGGTCTCCTCGACCAATCATTGTTATTACTGCCAGGTCGCGCACGGCGCGAGTGTGCGTGAGTACTCGGCTGATCCCAAGCTTGGTGAATTGATGGTGATGAACTATCGCGCGGCGGATCTCTCTCCACGCCAGCGGGCGATGCTGGATTTTTCCGTCAAGGTGACAACGGCTAGCTACAGCATCAATGAGGCCGATCGCCAGGGACTTCGCGAGGTCGGGTTCTCGGACAAGGACATCTGGGATATCGCGAACGTCGCCGGCTTCTACAACATGACCAATCGGGTGGCGAGTGCGACGAACATGCAGCCCAACCCAGAATATCACTCGCGACACCGTTGAGTTTGGCGCGCTGCTCAGCCGTGTCGGTGGAACGCCAGTGGTGGTTAGCGCTCGTATTTGCGCTAAGCGGCGGGTGGAATGCGAATCTGGTAGCGGGCACGTTAGGCCCGCTCGAAGGCATTGCCGCGCGGCATAAAGTACCGGCTAGTAACATCAGCGCAATCGTCCAGGCCGTCTCCAGCGCGACGCCGCTCTTTGCACTGAACCTCGACGTCCCGCGCAACCCCGCCTCGACGATTAAACTGCTCACGACTTTTGTCGCGCTTGATACACTCGGGCCAACCTACAGTTGGCCGACTCGCATCTATACTGCGGGCCCGATCAAAAACGGTGTGCTGTCTGGCGACCTAATCCTCAAAGGGTACGGTGATCCGTATTTAGTCGAAGAAAATCTGTGGAAAATGTTGGGCGAATTGCGTCGTCAGGGCTTGCGGGAAATTAACGGCGATCTCGTGATCGACGATACCCACTTCGCGGTGACTCGGACCGACCCCGGCGCGTTCGACGCGCAACCGTATCGGCTTTATAACGTGGTGCCGAACGCGTTGCTCGTAAACTTCAAGGCCTTCGTGTTTTATTTCGTCCCGGGCGCGGACGGCGGAATCACCATTCGCAGCGTGCCGGCGTTGCCGAACCTTAAAATTGTTAATCGACTCAAGTTGGTCCAAGGACGGTGTCGCGGTGTGCTAGCCAGTTTTACGATGACGGTGCCCGATCCTGTAGCGACAGACGAAGTCGTGTTCGCCGGGAACTACCAGGCGAGCTGCGGCGAGCAGGCCCTGCCGCGCTCGCTCCTGCAACCTGCAAACTATGCCTATGGAATGTTTAAAACGTTGTGGGCCCAGCACGGCGGAAGCCTGAAAGGTGGCGTACGATTGGGCACCGCACCTTCCAACAAAACGCCGTTTGCGGTGTGGCAGTCGCCATCGTTAGCGGACATCCTGCGACCACTCAATAAGTGGAGCAATAACATGATGGCTGATGCCCTGCTCTACACCCTCGGCGGCACCCTCTTCGATCCCCCGCTAAGCCTCGCCCACGGTGAAACAGTGATCAAGGCCTACCTGACAAAACATCACCTTGCGACTGAAGGCTTAGTCATGGAAAACGGCTCGGGCTTATCGCGGGTGAGTCGCATCACCGCCCTGACCATGCATGGCCTGCTGCAACATGCCTACCGCAGCCGCTATATGTCAGAGTACATCTCCTCGCTCGCCATCGCCGGGATCGACGGCACGATGCGTCGTCGCTTCAAGCGCACAGCGGAAACCGGTTGGATGCATTTGAAAACCGGCCATTTGAACGAGGTCGCGGCAGTCGCCGGTTTCATCCGCGCGCACAGCGGAACAACCTACGTGGTCGTGTTGTTTCTCAATGGCCCGACCGGCGGCGGCTCGGCCTTAATCGATACCTTATTGGCCTGGACTCATCGGCAGTGAAACTGCTCGAGTAGGACATGCGGAAGTACCCTATTGGCGTATCACAGCGTTCCGAGCGCAGCATCCATCCGGGTCAAGATTTCCTGCAGAATGCTCGGCGAGGTCGCAAAGTTGAGCCGGACAAAACCGCGCCCCTCGTCGCCAAACGCTGATCCCTCGCTGAGCGCCACCTTGGCGTGTTCCAAGAAGAACTGATAAGGCTCAACCGCAAGCCCGAGCCCCCGACAATCTAACCACGCAAGATAAGTCGCCTGCGGCGGTGTGTGTTTTATTCTCGGCCACTGGCGGGCAAACGTCACGACTGTGGCGCGATTCGCCCGTAGCAATCGCAGTACTTCCTCCAGCCATGCATCACTCGCTGTCCACGCCGCGTGCGCGGCAGCTATTCCAAGCGCACTGCGTCCCCCACGCACATGCGCTGGCAGCGTGAGGAATTGTTTGTGTAACGCGTCGCTGCCAAACACCGCCGCAGCCAAGCACAGCCCAGCGATATTGAACGGCTTGCTTGGCGAGGTGAGGGTAACCGTGCGGGCGGCAATTTCGGCGCTCAACGAGGCGAACGGAATATGGCGTCGTGAATCCAAGGCGAGATCGGCGTGGATCTCGTCACTCACCACGATTAAATCGTGCTTGAGCACGAGTTCCGCGAGACCGTTCAGCTCATCACGAGTAAACGCGCGTCCAGTCGGATTATGCGGATGACACAGTAGGAGCAAGGTGGTCTGCGCATCGATGCTCGCCGCCAGATGCTCAAAATCAATCGTGTAACCTGAATCGCCCTGCACCAAGGGGGAGATCACCGCGCGTCGACCGGTCTCTTTCACGGACTGCAAGAACGGCGGGTAAATGGGCGTTTGAATCACCACTCCGGCACCGGGCTCGGTTAAGGTTAGCAATGCGAGATAAATGATTTGCACGACATCGCTAAAAAAATCGACCTGCCGCGGGTTGATCTGCCAACCGTAACGGGCCTGCATGCGCGCGCAGAAAATCTCGTCGAGGCCGCTGTCGGAATAGGCCTGTGCATACCCTAAATCGCTGTGCGCAATGGCCTCATCTAAAGCAGCTTTAATTGCCGGCGCGATCTCGAAATCCATGTCCGCGACCCACGCCGGCAACACGTCCGAGGGATAGGCATTCCATTTAACCCCGCGGCGTTGCCGCAGAGTCGCGAGCGAGAGTTCCATCGACGCCGTCTCCAGATCTGTGAATTCAAGGTGACTGTAGCCAGGTAAGGGGAAGCCCGCCAGCCCGGCGTACCGTCAACGTTGCCCGCCGACTCACGGCCGCTTAAGCTGCACCCACCCATCGAACAAGTCAGCTAGGAGAAGCTCATGGCCACAAGTAACGCGAATGTTGACCGCTTGGCGTACGGCCTGCGCGGACACATTAATCGCTTCTCGCATGTTGTGATCAACGTATCAGACCTTGATCGCGCGGTGGAATTCTATGAAAACACTTTTCCCGTACGCCGTCGGCAGCGGATTAACGGTCCCGCCCAAGCGTATCGCGGCCTCGGGATCGAGCACGGCCAGTTCGAAGGTTGGGTACTCGAGAACAAAAAAGACGCCTCGCCCCCCGGTGACTTAATCGCCGAGTTTCCGGCGCGCTTGATGCACCTGGTGCAATGGAAAACGCCACGACCGACAGGCGTGCCATACCGTGAAGCTAACCACGTTGGTATTTATCGCCAGAACTCGCTGGTGAGTAACCTCAATGAGGCCTACGCCAATGTCCTCGCGCACGGCGGACGGCCCTATGGCGAGCCGAGCTGGATTCTCCTAACGCCGGAGGGCTTTGGGGTGACCGTGTTCGCTTATCGCGATCCGGACGGCAATACCCTGGAGATGATTGGTGCTGAAGATCCCGCAGGCAAAGTCGTCTATCCCGGCATGATGCATCACTGCAATCTCAATGTTCGAAACCTTGAGAAGTCATACCGGTTCTATCGCGACATCCTCGGGCTTGATCCGCAGGCGTACTTGGCGCCCGCCGAACTGCAACCTGCGAGTAACGGTTCGCTGGGTGATTCGCTGCGCAATCCAGACGGCACCGACTACACCGGACAGATGCGCTTCTCGGCCACGTTGATGGGGATCCGCTCGGACTCACGCAGCCCGATCGATGTGCTCGAATGGGCAGTGCCGAAGCCGTACGGCGAGGCGTATCCGTCGCCGACGAACCTCGGCATCATGCGAGTCGCGTTCGAAGTCGACGATATTGTCGCCGCGCGTAACCGACTCGTGTTGACTGGACACCTGCCTATCGGTCCGGTCGAAACCTGGGACATGGGTGAATTTGGCGAGCGTAAGGTCGTGATCTTCCGAGATCCCGATGGGATTATGCTTGAACTGATCGAACAACTTCCGGTGATTGGGGCGCGGCCACCGTTCGAGGCGTAAGCGAAGATCCAGCAACACGCCGCATTAGCTAATAAATTGAGTCAGGTCGGTGTCCAGCAGCAGAGTCGCGGCACCCTGAGTGTGGGTTTGATATTCCGTGCCTTGGATAGTAGTTAGTGCGCCGGTCACCCAGTCTTGCCCGAGAGACGTCACGCTGTCCCCGGCGTTGCCGTCTATTCGCAATGCATTGCCGCGGTCCGTCAGACGGAGCACATCCAGCATATCCAGGATCAGCGAGTTGTCACCGAAGCCCGTTAGATCGATGATCTCAATGCTTTTGAACGCGTGATACGGAGTAGCCCCGGTCATATCGATAAGTTTCCCGGCACCCATTAAGTGAGCGGTGTCGCGTCCACCCCCACCGTTGACCATCCGATCGAATAAATCGAAACGTAGTTCATCGTTACCCGCGCCACCGATCAAGACATCACTACCACCACCGCCGATCAGGAGATCGTTTCCGCGGCCACCGTTGAGTACGTCGGCCCCATTCGTGCCTCCCAACCGATCGTTGCCAGTGGACCCCAATTTATCCACGGACTTGGAGAAATCGCCGCCGTAGAGGACATACGCCGCGCCTGATTCGAAATGTGCGTGGTCATCAAGGTTGGTGCGACGAACGCCAACCACAATATCATCGAAACCATCACCGTTGATGTCGCCGCCGCTGGATACTGTGTTTCCGACTGCGTTGTAATCCGGCAAGCCGCCGCCTCCAATGAACCGAACGCCGTTCGCGCTACCGACAGGTCGCGCTAAATCGATATCAACCCAACCCGGGGCTTTACCAAACAGTACGAATATCTCACCCGACCCGGCGCGGGCATTGAGGATGCCATCTCCACCGAACGCGCTCTCCACAAAATCGTCAATTCCATCACCATTGAAGTCGCCGGCAGCCGCCAGACTCCAACCTAGGGCGTCGTACCTATCAGCGCCGAAGATTCGAATGCCTTGTGTTGGTGACATTGTCGCTGTATCCAGATCGGCGGGAGTGCCGCCATGGCCAAAGATCAGATACGTCTCACCACTCCGCGAGCGAGCGTTATTTGGTCTGTCCGCCCAACTTGCTCCGATCAAAATATCCGCGAAGCCGTCTGCGTTGACATCGCCCGCCGCCGCCATGATCGTGCCAAAGTTACTCGAGGGATTCGCCCTCAAAATATCGAATGTTTGAGTTGCGTTTAGACTGGCGAGATCCAGATCGTTGAAGCCCGCCGGTTTGCCGAGAATGACGGACGTGCACAGACCCTTTACCCGCCGTCGTAGGATCAGATGGATCGCCGATTACGAACTCATCAAAACCGTCGCCATTGAAATCCCCAACTCCCGCCAGCGCACCGCCCACGGAGACCGACCCGCCACTCCCAATTCGAAAGCCATTGTCCGCAGGTAATGCCGCAAGACCGAGATCGGTAAGTCCGTCCGCTGAGCCAAAGACGACGTAGGCAGCCCCACTATAGGTTCCGCGAGCGCCGTCCACACCGGACGCACCGATCAATAGGTCCGCAAAACCGTCCCCGTTGATGTCGCCTGCATTGGACAGCACCGAACCGCTGGAGTCTGCCGGGTGCTCCCCATAGATACGGATACCACGCGCGCTACTCATCGTGCCCAAGTCGATCGTGCTGAAGCCAGCACGGTGACCGAAGATTACATAGGTCTCGCCCGAGCCACCGCGAAGCTCATCGACACCATCCGCATGCCCGGCACCGATTAAAATGTCGTCGAAACCGTCGCCGTTCACATCTCCGGCCGCGGAAACTTCTTGTCCAGCGCGATCACTAAATGACGCACCAATAATTCGGAACCCCTGACCCGATTCCAGACTCGCGAGATCCACGTTATCGAGACCATTGGCCTTCCCGAAAATCACGTACGACTCTCCAGCATCCGTGCGCGATTCGGCGATACCGTCGCCACCATACACACCGAGGACGAAATCGTCGAAACCATCGCCGTTGACATCACCCACTACAGCGACCGACTCGCCGAGGCTATCCAGTCGATTAAATCCTTCAAATTCGACTCCACGGGAGGAATTCAAAGTGCGAAGGTCGATCCCGAAATCGAATGTCAACGAGGGATCTACCAGAAGCGTTGCGCCGTCCTTGGTAAAGCGCTCATAGGTTTCGCCCGCAATGACCACGGTGCCACGACCACGCCATCCGTATTCAGCGACAATATAATCGCCATCGTCGCCTTCGACTCGCAGTTGGTGGGTCTCGGATAGTGCGCGGACGCGGGCCGCATTCAAGCTGAGCACATCGCGATCCGTGCCAGCGAGTTCAATTACATCAATGCCGGTGAGACGCTCCGGGGGAATCGCGCGAAGGTTAAGTGCGCGGCCCGGTCCGGTCACGCGTACAGTATCGAGACCACCACCACCGATAACGGTATCGTGTTCGTCGAAGGTGAATGGATCATTGCCAGCGCCGCCTTCGAGGAGATCCGCACCCGCACCACCGTAGAGCCGGTCCGCGCCCGCGCCGCCCTGGAGCGTATCGTCACCGGCTAAGCCGAGCAGAACATCGTCGTCTAACGTGCCGATCAAGAGATCCGCTAGGGCGGTTCCGGTACGTTTCGCCATCGCAATTCACTCCAGGCTGTTATTGGTACTTAGGCCTAGAGGCCATCACCGGGATTCACTTAGGCTCGAACCGTTATACCTAAATCTCTTAGCGCGGACCAGACGGACGGCGAGTGAATCGTAAGTTTTAGCGAACTCTTAACTCGAAATCTAGGACAGGCATCGAGTAAGAACGTCCAAAGGACCAAATTTTAGTGCTGTCGCTAAAATCGAGGGGAATTCATAGCCTACTCGTGCGCCGCCTGAAGGTTGAACTCGGCGCAAAGACGATCACGCGGCAACGAAGCACGTGGCCTGAGTAAGCCGCGGAAATGTGCTGCTGTTGCCAGCAGTG
>SHZM01000088.1 GCA_009692265.1 Gammaproteobacteria bacterium | reverse complement strand
GTAAGTTGAACACCTGGCTCAGTTTTCGCTCGGCACAAGCCTCATTAGTGGCTCAATTTTCGGTCGGCGCCAACAGCTCGTGAGGTCATGGCGTTCGAGAACCGAGTACGCGTCGAAATTTGTGGCCGGAATAGCGAGAATCAGTGCCTGGACTTGCGGTTGTAGTCTTGAGACATGCGCTAAACTCCTAGGCGCATCTCTCGAAAAATAGGATACAAAATCATTATGTGTGGAATTGTCGGCGCTGTCGCGCAAAGATTTGTTGCACCGATTTTATTAGAGGGCTTGAAACGGCTCGAGTATCGCGGATACGACTCAGCCGGCATGGTGGTGATTTCCGCCGCGCAGGTTCTAGAGCGACAGCGCGTATTAGGCAAAGTTGCTGACCTCGAGCAAGCGTTAAACGAGTCGCCGCTCGATGGCGTGGTGGGCATTGCTCACACTCGTTGGGCCACCCACGGCGAACCTAGTACCCGAAATGCCCACCCACATATCTGTCGCGATCAGGTCGCATTAGTCCACAACGGAATTATTGAAAACCACGCTGAGCTTCGCGCGGCTCAGGCCGCCGACGGGTACTCGTTTTCATCCGATACGGATACCGAAGTAGCCGTAAACGAAATCCACCGGCATCTCGACGCTGGCGACGACTTGCTACTTGCCGTACAGAAAACTTCGCGTGTGCTGGAAGGCGCGTTCGCGCTGGGCGTTGTCGATAGGAGCCAGCCAGAGCGTCTTGTTGCCGCGCGCCGCGGCAGTCCTTTAGTTATCGGGCTAGGTATCGGCGAAAATTTCATTGCCTCGGATGTCTTCGCGCTTCTGCCAGTTACCCAGAGATTTATTTTCCTCGACGACGGTGACATTGCGGAAATAACGCGCACTAAGATAAAAATCTTCGACCAGGACGGGAACCCAGTAGAGCGGAAAGAATCGATCTCCAAGCTAACTGCCGACGCAGCGGAAAAGTCCGGTTATCGTCATTTCATGTTAAAGGAGATTTTCACGCAGGCGCGAGCATTGGCCGAAACAATCGAGGGTCGCGTCGCAGGTGGAAAAGTACTGGATGAATGCTTCGGTGCTTCGGCTTCAAAAGTATTAGATCGAATTAAATCCGTGACAATTGTCGCCTGCGGCACCAGCTATCACGCCGGACAGGTCGCGCGTTATTGGTTTGAAGGTATCGCGGGCGTGCCTTGCACAGTTGAAGTTGCGAGCGAGTTTCGTTATCGGCAGCCGGTTGTCACCCCCAACTCTTTATTCGTCACGATATCTCAATCGGGCGAAACTGCTGACACACTAGCTGCGCTCAGAGAAGCCAAAAAATGGGGCTTCGCGCACTCGCTCGCAATTTGCAATGTTCCTGAGAGCTCGTTGACGCGAGAATCAGAGCTGGTCCTAATGACTCGCGCCGGCCCCGAAATAGGTGTCGCGTCGACGAAGGCCTTCACCACACAGTTAGTGGCCCTACTGATGCTCGTAGTCGCCCTGGGTCGGCGACACTTAATAGACAGCACCCGTGAAGCCGAGTTGGTCGGCTTAATTGAAAGCCTTCCTGGCAAAGTAAATGCTGCGCTTGAACTAAATGACGCCATCGCGAGTTTGGCGGAGGCGTTTGTGAATAAGCAGCACATGCTCTATCTCGGGCGTGGCTCGATGTACCCGATCGCGATGGAGGGTGCACTCAAGTTAAAGGAGATTTCATACATACATGCCGAGGCCTATCCGGCGGGCGAACTCAAGCATGGCCCATTAGCGCTTGTCGACGACAACATGCCTGTAATTGCCGTTGCGCCAAACAATGAGTTAATTGAAAAACTTAAATCCAACCTGGAGGAAGTGCGTGCACGCGGTGGCCAGCTGTACGTGTTCGCCGATTCACAAGCAAGCGTTCCTGAAAAGCCCGGCTTTCACGTAATTTCTATTCCGACTGTCCCGGATGTGATCGCACCGGTGGTGTATACCATTCCGCTGCAACTATTGGCGTACCACGTAGCCGTGCTGAAGGGGGCGGATGTCGATCAACCACGCAACCTTGCGAAATCAGTTACGGTTGAGTAAGTCCAGCCGTGGACCGCGCGACATAAACATGCAACAACGAGCGCACGCTGGGGCGATTCTTATTGTCGATGATGATCAAGATATGCTGCGCTTGGTCTCCACGTGGCTTAGCGGCGCCGGATACGCGACTCAGGGCGTGAGTTCCGGAACCGAAGCGCTCACTCGCATTGCAATCGCCCGTCCTGATATCGTCATCACTGATCTGTTTATGGAGGGGATGGATGGATTAGCGTTGGTGTCAAAAATACACGCCGACAATCCGCTACTTCCAGTTATCATGTTAAGCGGGCAGGCGCAGATTTCGGATGCCATTAAGGCGACTCATCTCGGAACTGCGGCGTTCCTTACCAAACCGATTACCAAAGAGGTACTGCTGCAAGAAATCGCCGTCCATATGACCGCCGCACGTGGCGCACGAGTAAATAAGAGTGTCTTTGACGAAAAGATTATTCATCGGAGTCCGAAAATTACCGAATTGATCGAGCAGGCGGAACTCTTGGCACTTAGCGATATTTCGGTTTTCATCAGTGGCGAGACTGGTACTGGCAAAGAAGCACTAGCACGCGCGATGCATGCAGCGAGCCCGCGTCATGAGCAAACATTCGTCGGCATCAATTGCGGCGCGATCCCCGAGCAATTGTTGGAATCGGAACTGTTTGGACACGAAAAGGGCGCTTTTACCGGTGCCAGTGCTCGCCATGAAGGACTATTTTTAGCGGCTAATGGCGGCACCTTGTTCCTCGATGAAATCGGCGATATGCCGCATGGTTTGCAGGTGAAGCTATTACGCGTGCTACAAGATCTGGAAGTGAGACCAGTCGGGTCTACCAAGAGTATCTCGGTGGATGTTCGAATAATTTCTGCCACTCACCACGACCTTGATGCGTTAGTTAAGAACGGTGATTTTCGCGAGGATTTGTACTACCGACTGAATGTCGTTCCGATATATTTACCGAGTCTAGCGGCTCGGCGCGAAGATATAGGGCGTTGAAAACGGTCGCGCAATGCGTACACCGCAGCATGCCCATTGCCGTGCGCAGGCTTTGCGCATTGGCTTCGAAAAGGCTTTGGCAGCTAGGGCACTGGGTATACATGCTGGTCGCGACGTGATGTTCGGCTTCAAGCTACCACCGACTTGGTGGAATCGGCAACCACGGCTGTAAGCCAAACAAAGAAATAAACCTGACGCCGTTTTCCGGGAACCTCCTTGCTCCGGTTGGTGCCAAGTTAAATTCGTTGGAAAAAAACCGGACCCCGTTTTTGGCTCAGACCTTCCGTATGGTTCGTGGCGAAACCGCCAAACCGGGAAACACGAGAATACCGCGATTGAGGCGCAGAATATCTTCGTCGTCGAGCCGACCGATATGCCAGGGCCACCGCATCAAAACCCATTACGTGAACAATACCTTAGCGAGATAGGCTTCACCCCAGCCGGCCTTCATGCGTCGTTGCTTCACGCTAGCGGACTTAGCCTCGTGGCTCTGATCTCACCTCGGTGTTATCTTTTGGTACCTGAACGGAATAAGGTGCTGAGCATCTTTTATCAGAACCTTAGGAGGTGCAATGGAAAATCTAATGCGTCTGTCGGCGACCGAGCAAGCACAGAAGATTCGCAGTGGAGCAGTATCGCCCGCCGAGATGCTCGATGCCGCGATTGCGGCGATCGAGCGCACGAACCCGCACCTCAATGCGGTGGTGTTACCACTCTTTGAGCGCGCGCATGATGCGCTTAAAACCCTCAACCGTGATGCGCCGTTCGCAGGGGTTCCGCTCTTGCTCAAAGACATGTGCGCCGAATACGCGGGAACGCGCATGACGGAAGGATCGCGCTTTCTCAAAGACTACATCTCGCCGCGCGACAGTGAGCTTGTTGCACGGTATCGGCGCGCTGGCTTTGTAATCGTCGGCAAGACCAATACGCCGGAATTTGCCTCGAAACCAACGACCGAACCCGCCTTGTTCGGCAAGACCCATAATCCGTGGAAACTTGGTTATTCCGCCGGCGGATCGTCCGGTGGCTCAGCTGCTGCAGTTGCCGCGGGGATGACTGCAGTTGCGCATGCTAACGACGGAGGTGGTTCGATCCGCGTCCCCTCTGCGTGGTGCGGCGTCGTCGGTCTTAAACCCACGCGCGGTCGCAATCCACTAGGACCTGATTACGGTGACGTCGCGGCAGGTCTGCTGTGCGAGCACGTGATTTGTCACACGGTGCAGGACAGTGCCGCGATACTCGATGTGACCGCCGGCGCAGATCCCGGCGCGCCATATTATCCGCCGCCGCCCGTGCGGCCTTTCGCGCGCGAAGTGGGTGCACCGCCGGGTCGCCTGCGCATTGCGGTGAGCACAATCCCCATTACGGACACGCCGGTACACCCTGAATGTCGACAAGCGACCCTTAAGGTGGCGCGGCAGTGCGAGGCCTTAGGACATGACGTTGAGGAGACCAGTCCACAACTCTCTGGGGAACGCCTCAATGAAATTTTTACGACGATTTGGCTCGGCATGATCGGCTGGGCTATCCGCGATTGGAGCCGACGGACGGGGCGGGAGCCGACCCCGGACGAGTTAGAGCCGCATACTTGGAAAATGTACTCGCTCGATGCCACGCGGCGGCCATCTGATCTATTCCTCGCGATTCAGGACATGCAGCGCATGGCACGCGATCTCGCGCCGTTTTTCGAAACCTATGACGTCTGGCTAACCCCAACGGCCACGCAGCCGCCACAGCCTCTCGGTTGGTTCGACTTCGATCCCCAGCACCCAAAGCAGGCAACCGAGCGCATGGGCGATATCCCGCGCTTCACCGCGATCGCGAACCTCAGTGGTCAACCAGCGATCAGTTTACCCTTGCATTGGACCCCCGACGGTTTGCCGGTGGGGGTCCAATTGATTGGTCGTTATGCGGATGAGGCGACGCTATTCCGCCTCGCTTCGCAATTGGAAGCGGCATGCCCATGGCGAGAGCGGCTGCCGCCTCCGCTCTAACATTCGCGCGTTGGAAATACCGAACACCGAGTGATGGGGTGCTAATGCGCTAAGAAGACCGGTGGCACTGGCGGGCTAAGCCCAGTTTCCTCGCGACAACGCGCGACGAGCTCGGCCGGGGTGCCGCCAAAATTGAACAAAGGTACTGCCGTTGTTCGCGCGCGCAGCGAGGTGCGCAATTCTTCGGTCGCATCGCGATCAATGCTCTGGCGATCTGAATTGAGAATGACGCCATACCGCAGCGCGCCGTCGGCGGTTAGAAACCCGCTGTCGAGATCGTATTCGACGGCAGCGAGTTCGCGCTCGTACGGCAGCCCTAAGCCGCCACCACCCCAGGTATCGAATATGAGTAGATCGCCGGGTGCCACGATGACGTTGTCTATCTTGGCGGGTAATACCTCTTCGCCGCCACTGACCCGTCGCAACAACTTATGACTGCGAACTCCAGGTTCGCCGCCTTTGACGCCCCACGGATAGGTCAGCCAGCGATCATCGTGAATCGAGATCTTCCCAGGCGCAAGAAACCGGTAGCCGATTCGCATACCGTTCCCGCCGCGATAACGACCGGCGCCGCCGCTGTCGGGAATGGTCTCATAGGCGTCGATCCGGATTGGAAAGTAACTTTCCAGGTACTCGTTGGGGACGTTGGTAAACTTCGGCCACAGTGAATGCCCATCTAGCCCATCGCCAAGTGGGCGCGCCGGGACACCGCCAAACCCGATCTGGAATAGCAAGAAGCGGCGTTTATTTTCGTCGTATCCTGAATACATAAAGTGTGGGCTCGCCGAGAAGCCGGCCGCGCAGAGGTAGGTCGGATTCGATTTGCCATATAACGCACTGATGACATCGAAAATCCGCCCCATCGCGTGGGTACGGCCATTCAGTGCCGCAGGCGGGCGGGGCGCTAGTAGCGATCCTTCGGGAATGCGAACCTCCATTAACTCAAAGAAACCGTCGTTTAATAACACGTCGGGATCAAACATCATGATCATGAACTGTGCGCAGAACATCTTGTACATCTGTTCGCTTAGCAAAAAATTGATATTGCTTTGTGATTGCGGATCGGTCGCGCCGAAATCAAAAATAAGGCGTTCTCCTTCGCGCCACATATGGCAGGCGATTTTGTAAGGACCCATCCCGATCCCGTCGTCACAGATATAGTCTTCGAAGTAAATTTTCTCGGTGGACATCGTGTCGCGAATAATCTTCGCTATCGCCCGCCGATTACGTGCGAGCAATTCATCCAGGGCCGAGGTGAATAAATCGACGCCGAAGCGCTCCGCCAGCTCTTGGCAGCGTGCCTCGCCGATGCGCGCGGCGGCGACGAGTGCATTAAAGTCGCTGCGGTTCCATTCCGGGATCCGACAATTGCGCAATATCACTTTTAGGACGTCTTCCTGCAATTCACCGCGTTTGAAGATCTTGATCGGTGGGATGTAGATCCCTTCCTCGTACATCTCACGCGCGTCGGTCGGCATGCTGCCGGGTACCTTGCCACCGATGTCGGACATATGCCCGAACATCGCGGACCAATTGATCAACCGACCTTGGTGGAACACTGGAATACACACTAACCAATCGTTGGCGTGACTAATCGAGCCGCGGCAGGCATAGGGGTCAGACGTCAAAAATACATCGCCTTCTTCAGTGGTGGTGTCGAATTGATCGATGAACCCGGACACTGGCGAGCCAAACTGGCCCGCGAGCAAACGGCCGTGTCGATTAGTGATAACAGGAAAGCCATCACGTTGTTCGCGAATAATTGGCGACATGGCAGTGCGAAACAGCAAGCTGTCCATTTGCTGACGCGCGTTGATCAATCCGTTTTCGATCAGATCTAACGTGATTCGATCAACGGTGACCGCGTTAAACGGCGCTGGGTTGCTTTCGACGATGGTGGCCATATGTCAGCTCCACTAACTCGGTCGGATCAGAATATTGCCGCGCAAATCCACGGTGCCAGTGTGTTCGGGCAGAATCAAAGTTGTCGAATCCATTTCAACCACGATCGCGGGGCCGACAATCCGGTCGCCTGCAGCCAGGCGACTGCGATCGTAGATCCCCGCCGAGCGATGGGCGCCGTTAACATAAATGGGTTGCGTATCGATCAGCGCTGCAGCGGGGTCGCCCGTGCCAGCGGCTACACTCGGCGCATGGGCTGAGAGTCGGGCTGTCACCGCTACCGCGCGGAGATTGATTAGCTCCTTATCACTCGGTAGCGCGAAGGTGAAGAGTTGCTGGTGAGTGGTGTCGAAACGCTCGCTTAATCCGGTGAGTCCCGTGGCCAGCTCATCAAGGGTGACCTCTAAGGTGAGATCCATCGATTGCCCGCTGTACCGCAGATCGCATTGATACGTCACGACACAGTCTTCACGTGAATAGCCCTCAGCGAGGAGTGGGGCAACCGCCCGTTCCTCGAGTTCCAGCAGATAGCCGCTAAGTACGCCTACATCAAGCACGGCAAAGCGCCGAATATAGGTGCGCGATGCTTCGTTGCGGAGCTGCGTTGTAACATCGCCATAGGCGCAAAGCACGCCGGGTCCGCGTGGAATAATCACCGGCCACGCGCCGGTGAGTATGGCCAGCGCATTCGCATGCAACGGCCCCGCGCCACCGAATCCCATCAACGCAAACTCGCGCGGGTCACGGCCTTGTTCGATCGAAATCAAACGCAGTGCACCGAACATGTTTTCATTGACGATATCGATAATGCCGGCCGCTGCTTCCTCTAATGAAAGGTCCATGGCGTTCGCGATTTTTTCGACCGCGTGGGCAGCGCGGCTGCGATCGATTTGCATATCGCCGCCCAGCAACGAGCGCTCGGGCAGGTATCCCAGCACCACATTAGCGTCCGTCACCGTGGGCTCCTCTCCACCCTGGCCGTAGGCGGCGGGGCCGGGCACCGCACCGGCACTTTGCGGACCAACCCGCAGCGCGCCGGTGAGCTCGGGCACCCGCGCGATCGATCCGCCGCCGGCACCAACGGTGCGTACATCGACGGAAGACGCGCGGACAACGACGTCGCCGATACGGGTTTCGCGCCGCAGGTTCGCGGCGCCGTTTTCGATCAGTGCGACGTCCGTTGAAGTACCCCCCATGTCGAACGTCATGACCTTGTTGAAGCCGGCTTGTTCAGCGACCCAGATTGCACCAGCGACCCCGCCCGCGGGGCCGCTCATCAAGAGATTAACGGGATAGTCCGCCGCCGCGCGCGAACCGGCGAGACCACCATCCGATTTCAAAATCCCGAGTTTAACGCCACCCATTTGGGTATCGAGTTCGGTTTGTAGGGTGGCAATGTACTGGCCGACCACCGGGCCGACGTACGAATTGACCACCGTTGTAATCGCCCGCTCGTATTCCTGCATCTCAGAGATGACTTCAGACGAAATCGAAATCGGTATACCGGGAAGTTCTTCGCGCAAGATGTCGCGAATACGCCGCTCATGCGTGCCGTTGGCGAACGAATTGATGAGCGCCACCGTGATTGCTTCGACTTGCGCGGCACGCAGCACGGGCAACGCCCGCCGCAGAGCGGCTTCGTCGAGCGGTGTAACGACCGCGCCTTGGGCGCTCATCCGCTCCGTGGCTTCTAGCGTCCACTTAAGCGGTGCGAGCGGACGCGGCTTTTGGTAGATCACCCAACCGCCCAGACCGCCCGGTACAAACGAGCGTCCGATATGCAATATCTGCTTAAAGCCGCGCGTCGTAATCAACCCAACGCGCGCACCATTGCCGGTCAACACGGCGTTGGTGGCAACCGTCGTACCATGCATGACATGGGTGATGTCACGCCGTGCGATATTCGATTGTCGGCAAATCTTCTCGATACCGTTCAGTACTGCGCGTGAGGGGTCATCTGGTGTTGACGGGACCTTAGCGGTGAATACGTGTCCGTCCTCTTCGCGAAGGAGGGTGAGATCGGTAAATGTTCCACCGACATCTACGCCGAGACGATACGCCATCGATTCTCCAAACGGTCCGTAATGACAGCTGAGGGAGGGACCGGTCCATGCACGTCTCCATTCTAACCAAGTCCGGGTTAGATCACCTTACCGTAAATCCTCCTACTCCTCTCGAGCCCAATCAATCACCCGCCGCTCAAAAGCTCGAGTGCTTCGAGCAACCGGCGACGCTCCATTGAGACGCATTTGCCGCTGCGAAGCATGCCGAAGTGCACCGCAGCCAAATACCTTGTCGTCGCTCGCGATGGTTGTGATGTATTCCGGTCGATGCTGAGTGCACATCATTCTCGAGTGTTCGTAATCCGGTAATAACCGCTCGAAGTACGGCAAGCGCTTGCAAATAGGTGGGTGTCCCCGATTCGCCGCCGATTCGCCGGCCTGGTCGAGATATACGGTTGAAGGATCCACGCGTGGTGCCAGATGACCAACTCCTACCACCTGTTAGTAGCCGAAAAATCTAGAAAATCGAGTGTTAGAAAATCGCGAAGAAAATCGAGGACAGGCATCTGTTGATTCACACTTCGCCAAATGATGGTTGTCCCCGATTGCCCGCTTCCGCTCCGTGTCGGGCGCAGTACGCTCTATCGTGCGTTTCGCGTGAGGAGGTTTAATAAAAATGGGTCTTCCGGACTTAGTGTGGGTAAAACTTGATCATTTTTCGGTCAAAGCTTAGGCAACATGCAGGTGAGGGTCTTCAATCGAAGGTATTCTTCGTCACGCAGTCCGTAGGCGCGACGCTGCAACACACGGATTTTATTGTTC
>SHZM01000023.1 GCA_009692265.1 Gammaproteobacteria bacterium | reverse complement strand
GCGCCGAATTCTGCCAATCATGTCCATGGTGAGCACTCCTTTACCCCTGCTGCTCAAATAATCAGCAGGGTAAGTTGAACACCTGGCTCAGTTTTCGCTCGGCACAAGCCTCATTAGTGGCTCAATTTTCGGTCGGCGCCAACACACGTAGAATGAAATAGAACCTACACCCGTAAGCCAACTTCGCGCGTCGCATGAAATTCGATGTCTGGCCAACGCTCCATCGTTAATTGTAAATTCACTCGCGTCGGTGCCAAGTATGCAGGCAATCCGCTCCCATCAAGCGCGACATTATCGCCAACGTGATTGACGAAGCGCTCTAGTTCTCCAGACTTGGAACTCGTTACCCAGCGAGCAAACTGCGTGGCGACCGCTTCGAAAGCGCAGTCAACGCCATATTCGTGTTTAAGCCGGTAGGCGACAACATCGAACTGCAAGATTCCAATCGCACCGAGAATTAAGTCATTGCGTTGGGTGAGACGAAACACCTGCGCCGCGCCCTCTTCGCCTAGCTCCGTCAAACCTTTCAGGAGCGCCTTGGCGCGCATCGGATCAAGTGGCCTCACGCGACGAAATAACTCAGGCGCGAAACTCGGTATTCCTTTAAAGTTCAAGGTCTCGCCGGCGGTAAAGGTATCGCCAATTTGGATTGTGCCGTGATTGTGCAGGCCGATGATGTCGCCCGCGAAAGCATCCGAGACTTGTTCTCGGCCACGGGCAAAAAACGTGAGCGCACTGGAGACTTGCACTTCACGCCCGAGCCGAATGTGGCGAAGTCGCATCCCTGATTCGAAATGCCCCGAACAAATCCGTAAAAACGCGATTCGGTCACGATGCTGCGGATCCATGTTTGCCTGGATCTTGAACACAAAACCCGTGAATTCGGTTTCGTTGGCCGAGACTTCTCGTTCGCGGGCGGGACGTGCTAGCGGGGGCGGTGCGATTTTCACAAAGTAATCGAGCATCTCACGGATCCCGAAATTCTGTAGCGCGGAGCCAAAAAAAACCGGAGTTACTCTGCCGTCACGGTAAGCCGCCAAGTCGAAGCTCGTGCCGGCGCCATCCACGAGTGCGATCTCCTCACGGCATTCGGCGAGGGCCGCCCCAAACTCCTGGTCCGCGGATGGCGAGTCGAGATCCATCCGTTCGACTTCGACAATGCGAGCATTGGCATCGACATCGCGCGCATAGCGAAGTAGCCGTTGTTCTTCGAAATGATAAATGCCAGCAAAGTGCTGGCCAGATCCGAGTGGCCAGGTTATCGGTGCACACTTAATCTTCAATACGCTCTCGATTTCGTCGATGAGTTCAAGCGGCGGTCGACTATGTCGATCTAGCTTGTTAATCAACGTCACGATCGGAGTTTGTCGCAAACGACAGATTTCGAGTAATTTAATTGTGCGTTCTTCGACGCCCTTGGCCGCGTCGATCACCATCAGCGCTGAATCCACAGCCGTAAGCACGCGGTAGGTGTCTTCTGAAAAGTCCTGGTGCCCCGGTGTATCTAGCAGATTGATTACCACGCCGTCGTAATCGAACTGCATTACTGACGAAGTGACCGAGATTCCGCGTTGCCGTTCGATTTCCATCCAGTCCGAGGTAGCGTAACGGGCGCTTTTGCGCGCTTTGATTGAGCCGGCGGCATTAATGGCACCGCCATACAGCAAAAGCTTCTCGGTGACCGTGGTCTTACCGGCATCCGGATGGGAAATGATCGCAAAAGTGCGACGCTTGGTGACTTCGGAGTTCAGGACTGTCATAGGAAGGATTGCTAGCGCGTCTCGAAAACGACCACTGCGGCTGCATATTCACGCTCATCGGTGAGACTTACATGTGTTGCATATACACCCTGTTGCTCGGCCAGGCTGGCCGCCGCGCCGTGCAAGCGCAACGAGGGTTTGCCAGCAGCGTTGTGGGCGACTTCGATCGTACGTAGTGCGACGCCCTGCCTGAACCCGGTCCCGAGCGCCTTTGTAGTGGCCTCTTTTGCCGCGAAGCGCATTGCCAGGTAGCGCACTGGGTGTTGCGAGGTTTCAAATCCCTTCAGCTCATCGGGCGCAAGCACGCGACGCGCAAACTTATGACCGTAATGCGCGTAGACGGCGGCTACACGGTCGACTTGAACAATGTCAATTCCGATTCCGGAAATCATGAATGGGATCGCTGGGTAGGTCGCTTGTTGTCGCTACGGCCACGAGACGGCGCGCGCACGTTAGGTTAGGTGAACCTTGACGCGCGGCGTAGTGTAGCCGCATTGTTCGCCTTGCGGTAGAAAAGGTCTAAACGCGCGGCTCAGGCGTGAGATCCCACTACTATTCGCTTTCGATCGAGCTTGAATGCTTGAACAAGGTCCGCGAGGTTAGCTCGCGTCCACCCAGATGATATTGGATCACGAATCGCATTAAGCGCTTTGCGTCCCGGCTCGATTCTGGCGTCCAGGCCTGCCGTCCGGCAAGCGCTAGTAAGCTAGCCCCGCTCACTTCGCGATGTAGATCCGCAGGGCGTCGACTGACAGCGCCGAATTCCGGCACATAGAAATACGCTCCCTCAGAGTCGAGCGGGAGCGCCAGATCAACGACATTTTCAAGCGCCATTTCGTAGCCGCATGCCTTGAGTAGAGCGACTTCGAAGGAACGCAGCAAGGGCTCGAGTTCCGCGCCCTGGCTTAAGCGTCGCAGGGTGTATTCGTAGGCACTAAACACTTCCGCATTTGCATCTCCGCGGTGCAGAAAGCGCGAGACAAGTTCGTTCACGTACAACCCACAGAAAAGGCGATCGCCCACGTAGCGATAAGCGAGGCCCGAGGCTTCAGCACGCCGGATGGTCGGCATCTCGGCTTTGCCGGCCCAGGTGAACTGGAAGGTTTTGAACTCGATTGGGATTTCAATCCGTCGCATATTCGTCGGCGATCCGCCGCGCATCACGAGCGAAAGCTGGCCACAGGTGCGCGTGAGTACCTGCAAGACATAACTGGATTCGCGCAAGCGCCGACGGTGAACAACATAGCCCTCATCGGTAATCTCACGCACAGTGTTGCTATTCGTGCGGTTTAAAAATCTCAAGCGCCGTCGGATCTTCAGTCCACTTGCCGCGAACCTTCACCCAGGTCTTTAAGTAGACTCGACGCTCTAGCATTTTTTCGATATCCATTCTCGCCGCGGTTCCGATCTGCTTTATTCGTTGCCCCTGATTGCCGATCACGATCGCTTTCTGGCTGGGTTTTTCAACCCAAATAGCGGCGTCGATATGAACAATTTCATCGCGCTCTTCGAAACGCTCAATCTCGACATGGGTTGCGTACGGAAGTTCGGCACCCAGTTGTCGTGCGATTTTTTCTCTGATTAGCTCCGCTGCAATGAATCTTACCGATTGATCTGTGACCTGAGACGGATCATACAAATACGCTCGAACCGGTGCACATTTCGCAAGAGCGTCCAATACAGTGGGGATATTGGCACCGGTGAGTGCTGCAACCGGAAAGACTTCTTCAAATGAGTACATTTGAGCGAGTTTGTCGATTAGCGGCAAAAGCGCTTCTCGCGTGGGAAGCCGATCAATTTTATTGATCACAAGAAATTTCTTGCCAGAAAATTCCGCGAGGCTATCGGCTGCCGCTGCATCATCGTCTCGCCAGCCAGCGGCATCGATCACCATGAGCACGCCATCGATGTCGAAAGTTGCATTGTTGATCTGCTGATTCATCATTTTGTGCAGGCGACTGGTCGGCTGTCGCTGCCAGCCTGGAGTGTCGGCGAAGATGATTTGAGCCGTGCCGTGCTGCACAATCCCGGTTACTTTATAGCGAGTCGTCTGTGGCTTGCGCGAAGTGATACTGATTTTCTGGCCGACAAAGCGATTGAGTAACGTTGATTTTCCGACGTTCGGGCGGCCCACTATCGCATAGATACCACAGCGCTGAGTGTCGTCGAGGGAAGCCATCAGTAATCGGCTACTGCCGCACCAGCAGCGCAGTGAGCGCCAGGCGTGCCGCTTCCTGTTCTGCTTGTCGGCGACTGCTACCGACGGCCTGTACCGCCGGTTCAAGCCCGGTCACTTCACAGGCGATGGTGAATCGCTGTTCGTGCGGCGGTCCGCTTAAGGCGACCGTTTGATAGATAGGCAGCGGGAACTGCCGGCTTTGTAAGTATTCCTGCAGGAGGGTTTTCGGATCCTTCGCCATCACCGCGGGATTGATCTCCTCAAGCTTTGAATCGAACCATTGAAGGATCTCGACTTTGCACGTGGTAGCGCCCGCATCGAGAAAGATTGCACCGACCATGGCTTCCAGCGCGTTAGCGAGGATCGAGTCACGGCGCCAACCGCCAGTTTTCATTTCCCCTTCACCGAGTCGTAAGCGCGGCCCAAGGTCGAGCTCGCGTGCGATGGTGGCGAGGCTTGTTTTATTCACTAGCGCGGCTCTGGCTCGGGTAAGTTGTCCCTCGTCGGCCGCCGGAAATCGGTGGTACAAGGCCTCCGCGATTAGCGAGCCGATCAGGGCGTCGCCTAAAAATTCGAGACGCTCGTTGTGTTGTGGAAATGCACTGCGATGCGTTAGCGCCAGTTTCAGCAATTCAGGATTTTGAAACTGATAGCGAAGAACGGCACTCACGCGTTCAAGTCGACAATTATTCGGCGGAGCCCTGCGGCAAATCTTGTCCGTAATGATAATTCATCACAATATCGAGAGTGCAGCAAACCGCATTCCGGATTTCGTAGTCGAGCGACATCGTACGACTGCCCGATTCCCGATCGCGCTCAATCTTTAGCAGGCGGGAGAACTCGGGTGTTGACCAGCGATCGACGTCGGATACTTCAAATTGCTTCATGATCGCCCTGACGAGCTCGGGCTTGGTTTGATTGCCCGAGGCGGAGTCTTCCACGATTTTATCGAGCGCGAGATCGACCTTCATTTTTTCGTTGTAGAGCGGGAAAAGCCGCATCAGGAGCATCGCTACGGCACCCAGAAGGACACTCATGAAGATTAGCCCGCTTAGCGAGACACCACGCTGACGAAATTTCAAAGTTCGCATTCATCCCCCCTTTGCTATCGTTTCATTGAATAGTCGTTCCGATCCGGCTTAGGTCAGGACCGCGATCCCAGTTCATCCAAATCATGAACGCACGGCCGATCAAGTTCTCGTCGGGGACAAAGCCCCAATACCGCGAATCGCGGCTGTTATCCCGATTATCACCCAAGACGAAATATTGCCCAACTGGTACATCGTACTCGCCGTCAATAATCGGCGCGTACGGAGTCACCAGGATCCGGTGGTTGACCGTCTCCAGATGCTCTTCGAGATAATCAGCCCCGGTATGCACTGCCGCCGATTTTTGCCCGACATAGCTCCCGAGCGGCGCGTACTCGACCGGCCTTCCGTTAACATAGACCTGTTTGTTTCGGTAGGCGATCCGGTCGCCTGGCAGGCCGATAATACGTTTGATAAAAGGGGTGGAAGGATCCTGCGGATAACGAAAAACGACAACGTCTCCACGCGCGGGCGTCCCGATTGCGATGAATTTCGTGTTAGAGACCGGGAGCCGTAAGCCGTAGGTGAATTTATTCACGAGAATAAAGTCCCCCACTAAGAGCGTGGGTATCATCGATCCAGAGGGAATCCGAAACGGCTCTACTAAAAACGAGCGCAGCAGTAGCACGATTACGAAAATCGGAAAAAATGACCGTGCGTAATCCACGACAACCGGTACTGGCAACTCAATATTGGCAGGGATCTCCCCCCCGCCCGCGGCCGCGAATCGTGCATACCGCTTAGGCGCGAAAAGCCAGGAGTCGAGTGCCCATATCAAGCCGCTTGCGACAACTAACAGCATCATCACAGCCGAAAAATCGAAAACCATCATTTGCCCACCTTCAAAACCGCCATAAAAGCTTCCTGCGGGATTTCTACGGACCCAACCTGTTTAAGTCGTTTCTTGCCTTCTTTTTGCTTCTCGAGCAACTTGCGCTTGCGTGTGATGTCGCCGCCATAGCATTTAGCGGTAACGTTTTTGCGCAATGCCTTCACGCTTTCGCGCGCAATGACCTTGGCGCCAATCGCTGCCTGAATCGCTACGTCGAACATCTGGCGAGGTATTATTTCGCGCATTTTGGCGACCAAATCACGTCCGCGCCGCCGTGAGTCATCCCGATGGACGATGACCGAGAGGGCATCGACTTTTTCATTATTAATGAGGACTTCCACCTTGACGACGTCCGCTGTCTTGTAATGCGCGAAGCTATAATCCATTGAGGCATAACCGCGGGTCAGCGACTTCAAGCGATCAAAGAAGTCCACGACCATTTCACTCATCGGTAGCTCGTAGCCGACCGAAACTTGCCCGCCCACGAAAATTAGTTTGGTCTGTGTTCCCCGTTTCTCAACGCAAAGAGAGATCACGTTGCCGAGGTACTCCTGAGGAGTCAACAGATCGGCAAGGATAATGGGCTCGCGAATTTCAGCTATCAGGCTCGGGTCGGGCATCCGCGCGGGATTATCGACCGGAATCACGTCCCCATTGCGTAGCACCACTTCGTAGATGACAGTCGGCGCGGTTGTGATCAGCGACATTCCATACTCGCGTTCTAGTCGCTCCTGCACGATTTCCATGTGCAGCATGCCGAGAAACCCACATCTGAAGCCGAACCCCAAAGCTTCAGACGTTTCGGGTTCGTAAGAGAGCGCCGCGTCATTGAGTCGCAGCTTCGACAATGCCTCGCGAAAGCCCTCGTAATCGGATGAATCGATCGGATAGAGGCCGGCAAAGACGTTCGGTTTAGATTTCTTAAAGCCTGGTAGCGCCACGAGCGCGGGGTTCTGCGCATTCGTGATGGTATCGCCCACGGGTGCGCCGTTGATGTCTTTGATGCCGGCGACCACAAAGCCCACTTCACCAGTTTTTAATCGATCCTTCACGACCCGTTTCGGCGTGAAGATGCCAACTTGATCGACCCCGGAGTCACGCCCGGTCGACATCACGCGCATTTTAGTTCCGGTAACCAATTCACCATCAAAAATCCGCACGAGCGACACCACGCCGAGGTAGTTGTCGAACCACGAATCGATAATCAGCGCCTTGAGTGGTGCAGCGGGATCTCCGCTCGGCGGCGGGATCAGCTTTACCAGCCTGTCGAGCAATTCACGCACGCCGAGGCCCGATTTTGCGCTCACTAACGCCGCATCGGTTGCATCTATACCGATGATGTTCTCGATTTCTTCGGCAACACGGGCCGGTTCAGCCGCTGGCAAATCAATTTTATTCAGCACTGGAACGACTTCGAGTCCCTGATCGAAGGCCTTGTGGCAGTTCGCCACCGATTGGGCCTCGACCCCTTGCGCCGCGTCGACCACCAACAAGGCACCTTCGCAGGCCGCCAGCGATCGCGATACTTCGTAACTGAAATCAACGTGTCCCGGAGTGTCAATGAAGTTGAGCAAATACTCGGTTCCGTCGGTCGCGGTATAGCCTAAGCTGACGCTCTGGGCCTTTATCGTGATCCCGCGTTCGCGTTCCAGATCCATCGAATCCAACACCTGCGCGGACATCTCACGCGCCGCCAGCCCACCGCAGATCTGGATAAAACGGTCTGCCAGAGTCGATTTGCCATGATCTATATGGGCGATGATGGAGAAATTTCGGATGTGTTGCATAAGAGGTCAGGGCACTACGTGGCAGAGTGGCGAGCGTGCGGGGCCGCGATTCTAACCGAAGCAACGCCGGGGCAACAGCGCAATGCCAGTCCTCAGGCAGTACTGAATACCTCGTCAAGCACTGCTGTCACTGCAGCGTCGTCGAAGCGTCCCGCATAGAGCTCACGCTCCGCATCGAACAGAACTGGAATGCGATAGGCGTGGAGCGCGAAAAGATCCGATCTGGAGGTGATATCGACAAGTTCGAGCCCCGCTTGAGCAACCCTCGGATCACGCGCGAGCGCAGAATGAAGCTCGTCGCAAAGCTCACAATCATGGCGTACTAGCAACGTTAAGCGAACCACCGCCACGCTTATTTGGGGAGCTCTAAGGCCATGAACAACGGACTTCCCTGTCGGTGCACCAATAGCGGGACTTTGGCGCCGGGTTGAAGTTCTTTGGTAATTGCGAAGAGATCAGTCGCGCTCTTTGTCTCCTTGAAATTAATCTGAAGAATTATGTCGCCGACGAGCAAACCGGCTGCTTCGGCTGGACCCGGCTTAACCGCTTCGACGGCGATGCCCGAGCTTGCCAGATCAGTCGCCTTGCGCTCGGCAGCCGTGAGGTCACGCACACGGATTTTAAGTCGGGTGTCAAATTTCGCCTTGTCCGTCGGCTCCGGTCTCGAATCGGCTTGTGCGACGTCTTCCTGCGGCAGTTCGCCGATCGTAATTATAATTTTCTGTGATTTGCTCTCGCGAATCAGTTCAGTGGGGATCTTCTGGCGCACTTGGGTCGACCCCACGAGCGGCGGCAAATCGGAGGAGGTTTCAATCGAATGGCCGTCGAATTTCGTAATAATATCCCCCGCCTCAACGCCCGCTTTTTCCGCCGGACTATCGGGCAATACTTTAGACACCAGAGCCCCGCGGGGAGTGGTCATGTGGAAAGACTCAGCGAGTTCGCCGGTGACGTCCTGAATCAACACGCCGAGCCATCCGCGGCTTACCGCCCCTTTATCGCGCAACTGCGCGTAGACGTTCATCACCACATCGATCGGGATGGCGAACGACAAGCCCATAAAGCCACCCGTTCGGCTGAAAATCTGTGAATTTACCCCGACGACTTCACCCTCCAAGTTAAATAGAGGGCCGCCGGAGTTGCCCGGATTAATCGCGACATCGGTCTGAATAAACGGCACGTAATTCTCATTCGGGAGGCTACGGCCTTTTGCGCTCACGATACCGGCGGTTACAGAATGATCAAAACCAAACGGAGATCCGATCGCCAAAACCCATTCCCCTACTTTGAGTTCGTCCGAACTCCCAAGCCGCAAAACCGGCAAATCCCCTTTACTTTCGACTTTAAGGACAGCGATATCGCTGCGCGGATCCGTGCCGATTATTTTTGCCGGTAATTCGCGGCGATCGCTAAGACGCACCACCACCTCGTCCGCGTCCTTGATTACGTGATAATTTGAAATCACATAACCATCTTTGGAGATAATGAAACCAGAGCCCAGGGACGCGCGAGGTTCTATCCCGCCCGGCCCTTCGGGCATTTGATCGCCGAAAAAGCGTCGGAAAAACTCGTTGAGTTGTTCGTTATCGGGCGCATTTGGAATCGAGAACTCGGGCCGCCTCGGCTTGTCAGTCGTGCTATCGCTCGTGGACTCGGACTCCGAGGTACTGATGTTGACTACCGCGGGACTATTAGCGGTGACCAACGCGGTGAAGTCTGGCAGACCGGTGTTCGTGGCAGCGAAAACTGGCGGCGCGGCCATCGCGGCTGCTAACACTAGCAAGGCGAGCGCCCTAGGTGGTTGTCGGCAACGTACAGATCTTGAAAGAAGTTTTGGAATCATGAGTGTCAATTAGTCTCGTTAAGCGCCACTGACGCGGCAATCCTGCGCACCGTCGATTGCGGGACGTCGCCCATCACCGTGATCTGATAAGGCGGAGAAACGCGGCTAAACGCGCTTACCGCACCCATTGTGGTATAGCCTTGAAGCGGTAGCGTGTCACTCACGAGCTTCTCGACAAATACCGAGACTACCGCCAGCCCATCAGAGTAAATCACATTTTTCACCGGCACGCCGTTAGAGGAGATCGAGTGGATCTGTTGATTCTTCATTTCGAAACCGCTCGGCAGCCAGCCGATTGTAAAGTCATCCGCCACGGGAGTGTCTGGGACCGAATCGGATTTGGTATTCGTGTACCAAGTGTATCCGCCCGCGGACAGGTCCGCGTCTAAGGCGTCGCTGGCTAAGGGCTCGCCAATGGACAGTTGCGTGAACATCACCTGTTCTAGTACCTGGTTATTAACACCGATGACAGCCGATTTGAGCAGTAGATTGCTCGCTACATCGATCCAAAGCCTTAGGCTGTAGCGGTCTTGAACTAGCGGTTCTATTGAAACCTGGTGGGTCAGTCGTCCGGCGACACGTCCGTTCCCAATTATTGCGAACTCGTAGTGGCGGTTGAGTTGGTCAATCGGATTTGAAAGACGCAGGCCGACATAATCCCGCGGGACCCGTTTCTCCAGCAATCCGGTATCGTCGGTCAAGGTACAGGTTACGCGCGTGCCGTCGCGAGTCACTTCCCCCTGTGGTCCCGACACTGAAACCAGTCGTTCGAGTTCCGTACCGTCCTCATTGCGTGTATGGACAACCCGCATGGTATCGATTTGACCGTCTCGTACATACACGAATATCCCATCGTAAGTAAGAGCTCCGGTCGCTTCGGACATCCGGCGGACGAGGGCTTCGGCGTCATTTGCCAGCGCCCCATGCGCGAGGAAAATCAAGAGCAACGCTGAAAGTGTAGGAACGCGCAACGGGACGGAGCGCCTATTGCCGCGGAGAGGCGTCAAAATCGATAACGCGCACGTGAGGATCCGCGATCGGCGCTTGTAACTGTGCACGCTGTTCATTGAAGTTGATTAGGTACGCCTTGAGCCTACGCTGATACTCGCCATTGCTCAGTTCGGAAACCTGCGTCGCCGGGGGCTCATTTAACGCCAGCGGCGCTGTCGTATCCGCTATTGTCGTCGGCGAGGTTATCGAGTCGACTGAAGAATTGAGGCCCAACAACGCGAGGGCGGCCACCGATGCCGCAAGCGCAGCGCTGAACAACGGCTTGCGCAGCGCGCTTGTGGCGTGTTTCGAAGGCAGTGGAATTGCCAGAGCGTTGGGAGGCGGTTCCGCGGCAAGCGCTTGCGAGATCTTAGCGGGAAGATCAGTACCCAGGGTCGATGAGTTCGGGTCTCGGAGGCTTTCGCCGATTAAGTGGTAGCGCGACCACGTTTCTCGAAGGTCTGATTGCGCAAGGGAATCGAGCAAAAATTGTTGGTCAGACGGGTCGCCCGCGTCGTCCATGAGTGCAGAAAGGCGTTCATGAGGATGCATGGGACTCAATTCTCCAGTAGAGGTTTAAGCTTGATATCAATTCCCTCGCGCGCCCGAAATATCCGTGACCGAACGGTGCCGATCGGACAGTCCATCGCTACCGCAATTTCCTCGTAACTCAGGCCATCAATTTCACGCAGCATGATGGCCGTTCGCAGGTCGTCCGGCAACTCGTCGATGGTGCCGAATATCGTCCGTCGCATCTCGTCAACTAGCAAGAGCTTCTCGGGCGTTTCCAGATTTTTCTGAAGCTCCTCGATGTCCACCGATTCGCCGTCTACATCGACGCGATCAACTTCCAAGGGGCGCCGCGCATTCGCGGTTAGATAATTTTTGGCGGTATTAATGGCGACCCGGTACAGCCAAGTATAGAACGCGCTATCGCCGCGAAATCGCTTGAGCGCCTTGTATGCCTTAATAAAAGTATCTTGCGCGACATCCATGGCATCGTCCCGATCACGGACATACCGCGAAACGAGTTTTAGAATCTTATGCTGGTAACGAGTCACCAGCAGCTCAAATGCTCGCTGGTCGCCGTGCTGTGCTCGCGCGACTAACGCTTGGTCGGTGTCACTCATTGGGGGACAACCCTTGTATTATGAGCGCGCGACGCGGTAGCACTTCTATGCATAGGCCATCATACCAAGAGTAAGTTCGGATTATTAGGGAAGAGATGACGGCGAATTATAGTAAGCGAGATAGAATGCCACACCACTACGACTACGACGTACTAATCGTCGGCAGCGGCGCCGCTGGCTTGAGTTTGGCGTTGCACCTGGCCGAGCGCCATTCTGTGTGTGTCCTATCGAAGGGCGCTATCACCGAAAGTGCTACGTATTATGCGCAAGGCGGCGTTTCGGCTGTAATCGATCAAAACGACACCATCGAATCGCATGTCGAGGACACCTTGCGTGCCGGGGCCGGCCTTTGCCATCGCGATATCGTCGAATTCATCGTGAAACAGGGTCGAAATCGAATCGACTGGCTGTTAGAACAAGGGGTGCCTTTTACTACGACAGCTGCGGAGGACGGCAGCCAGGCAATTCATCTAACCCAGGAAGGCGGACATAGTCGTCGCCGAGTTGTCCACGCAGCCGATGCTACTGGGCGGGCGATTGAAACCACCTTGATCGAGCGTGTGCGAGCACACCCCAAGATCGAACTTCTGGCGGACCATGTCGCGATCGATCTCATCACCACGGGCAAACTTGGCGGGACACCCGATCGCTGCGTTGGTGCCTATGTGCTGGACCGCGCCTTAGGTATCGTGAAGACGTTTCGCGCTCGATGGAGCGCCTTGGCCACCGGCGGGGCCGGTAAAGTATATCTTTATACGAGTAATCCTGACGTGGCGACCGGCGACGGTATCGCGATGGCATGGCGCGCCGGGTGCGCTATCGCGAACATGGAGTTTGTGCAATTCCATCCAACCTGCTTGTACCACCCGCGCGCCAAGACGTTTTTGCTGACGGAAGCGTTGCGCGGAGAAGGTGGTCATCTATTGCTGCCAAATGGCGAGCGGTTTATGCATCGCTTCGACGCCAGACTCGAGCTAGCACCGCGAGACATCGTCGCGCGCGCAATCGATTACGAAATGAAGCGCCTTGGTTCTGATTTCGTCTATCTTGATATCAGCCACAAGCCAGCGACCTTTATTCGCGATCATTTCCCCACGATTTATCAAAAGTGTCTTGAATTCGGCTTCGATATCACCACCCAGCCCATCCCCATCGTGCCGGCGGCGCATTATCTCTGCGGCGGCGTCGTCACTGACGTTGCCGGACGCACGTCCTTACCTGGGTTGTTCGCGATCGGAGAAGTTGCGCATACCGGGTTGCACGGGGCCAATCGCATGGCGAGCAATTCACTGCTTGAATGCTTAGTGACTTCGAAGGCAGCAGCTGAGGCGATCGATTTCGAAGGTGGCGATGTACCGATCGCTCCGAACGTGCCGGCGTGGGACGAAAGTCAGGTCATTGATGCCGACGAAGCAATCGTCGTCGCTCATAATTGGGATGAGCTACGACGCTTCATGTGGGATTATGTCGGGATCGTGCGCACCACGAAACGGCTTGAACGGGCCCGCCGCCGAGTCCAGTTGCTGCACGGCGAGATTAGTGATTTCTATGCTAACTATCGGGTTACGGCCGATCTCATCGAGCTCAGAAATCTGGTGCAAGTCGCTGAACTTATTATTCGCTCTGCGCTAAAGCGCAAGGAAAGCCGCGGTTTGCACTTCACCTTGGATTATCCCCAAGTGGACGACGTGAATCACGCGCGCGATACGATTATCCGGGCAGGAGATTTCAGTTGAATCGAAGTTGCCGTGCTAGAACGCCACTGCCGGGAGGCAGTTCTCTGTGACTCCCGTAGCATTCACCTCCTTCACCGCCCCTGTTGCGCCGGTGCTCACGGGCAAGACAGTGCTTATTACTGGCGCTTCGCGCGGATTAGGGCGCGCAATCGCTCTCGACTGCGCGCGCCACCACGCCAATACCTTGCTCCTCGGCCGCGATGTTCGTCGACTTGAGGCACTCGCCGACGAAATCGAACAAATAGGCGCCCCACCGGCAACATTGATTCCCTTTAATTTGGAAGGTGCGACTGTTGAGGACTACGGCACCATAAGCGCTTTAATCGGCGAGCAATTTCAAAAACTTGAGGGCCTGGTGCTGAACGCCGCAGTCCTTGGCGAACTTGCGGCGATCGAAAACTACGACCCATTACAATGGGCTCGCGTCTTTCAAGTGAATGTTCACAGCCAGTTTCTGCTGGTTCAAGCATGTCTACCCGTGCTCCGTCGCGCAGACTCGAGCTCAGTGATATTTACATCATCCGGTGTCGGCAGGCAGGGGCGCGCGAACTGGGGCGCGTACGCAGCGTCGAAGTTTGCGCTTGAAGGCCTCATGGAAACCCTAGCTGATGAACAAGCGGGGGTCAGTAGCGTGCGAGTGAATTCCCTGAATCCGGGCCCGATGCGCACGCGGATGCGGGCGTTGGCGTTTCCCGCTGAGGATCCGGGCACCCTCCCCGATCCGGCCGCGATCGCGCCGTATTACTCCTACTTACTAAGCGAGGCGAGTCTGGGCTTGCACGGCCAGGCGCTAACGATACCGAAGTAACTAGTCGCCCCTGCACGTTCGTGCTGGCGGCAAGACAATGCCGTTGTTGCCGCGTTCGGTAGCCAACGCGTGTCGGCGCGCCGCATGATACGTCAAACTATTGGCGATGTTGGCGTACCGAGATGCCGAATAATCCATTGCTTGCGCGCATATCTCATCCAAATCGCTGCAAATTCGCCTGAAATAAAGCTTCGCGCACAGTACGAGCGCAAATTTCTAGAACTTGGCACGGAACTCGCTTGCGATGCCCTCAACAGCAATTTGGAGATCGCCATGCCTCGTACCGCGGAACTCGCAGCTCGTTAGAACCCCTGCGACAGATCGGCGCGATGCCGTATTACGCGCCAGACGTCGAAGCGCGCAGAGTGCTATCGGACAGCAAGCACCGTGCTGCGGATTTCAAACGCCCTGCAGTCGAGCCTGTACGTCAAGGATGTAGTGCATGCCTTCAGTAGCGAAGTGCGGCGGGTGGTCCGTCGTGTCGCGGTCAGGTACCGCAATCGTGCCGAAGACTTGATTTTCCAAGAAGGGCGTCCGCAGCTACATCGTTGCAGCTACGAACTCAATCTCCTCGGCAAGTCGATGGGCGAAGTGAGTTTCATGCGTAATCAGCCCATCAATACTGAAGAACAGGCTCTGTTCGAAGTAGTGCTTTGCGCGCTCGTGTATCCGCTGCGCAATGCGCTGATGTACGAACGGGCTTTGCGTTCGTCCTTGAAAGATTCGCTCACCAATGTCAGCAATCGCGCGAGCATGGAACAGCACCTCGATCACGAAGTGTTGACAGCGGCACGCCACCGCACACCTTTAGCGTTGATCATGATTGACATCGATTTTTTTAAAAATATCAACGACACCCATGGGCATGTCGCGGGCGACGCGGTGTTAACCGCCGTAGCAGGGTCGATCGTGCGCTGCACTCGCGATTGCGACGTCGTCTTTCGCTATGGTGGCAAAGAGTTCGTGGTTATTTTGACCAACACCAATTCGGCGGGGGCGCGACTCCTGGTCGAACGGATACGCGCGAGTGTCGAAAACCTCGCGCTGAACACGGAAGCCTGCGACATCAAGGTCACAGTCAGTCTCGGTGTAGCGGATTTGATGCCGACGAAAAAAAATAGATCTACTACATCGTGCGGACGTCCTGCTATATCGGGCGAAAGCGCGTGGGCGAAATTTGGTCGTTACCTCGGATGATTAGAGGCCAGCCGAAGGTTCTAATCGCCGCGTTGATGCTCCGCTACAATTCGTGCAATCGCTAACGGTTCTTTCAAGAGGGCATGTAAGCCTGCTTCGTCCAAACGCGGGACGCCGAGCGCGCGTGCTTTTTCGGCTTTCGAGCCAGCTTCCTCCCCTACAATGACAAGCCGCGTTTTGAGCGACACACTGCCGGCGATTTTCGCGCCAAGCGTGCGTAGCAGCTCGCCTGCTTCCTCTCGCGATAGGGTCGCCAAGGTGCCGGTCAGTACGATCGTCCAGCCAGCCAGGGGCCGCGGTGTCGAGGCGCCGGTCGGCTCTTCCGGCCACCACACTCCATGCTCGCGCAGCCGTGCAATCAGCGCAATTCGCGCTGGAGTGCGAAAAAACTCATAAATCCGACTCGCGACAATCGGCCCGACGTCAGGCACTGTTTCGAGCAGTGCGGTGTCGGCGGCCATCAGAGTCTCCAACTCGCCGAAATGGCTTGCGAGCATGCGTGCGGTCGCTTCTCCGACCTCGGGGATGCCGAGTGCGTATAGAAATCTCGCTAGCGTGGTTGTTTTGCTGGCCGCGATGGCGGCTATTAAGTTTTGCGCGGACTTTTCCCCAAGACGTTCAAGCGCGCTTAATTGCTCCTCTTTCAGTCCATAGAGATCGGCCGCGTCGGAAATCAACCCTAAACATACGAATAGTTCGACCCATTTATCGCCCAAGCCATCGATGTCGAGCGCGCGCCTTGAGGCGAAATGAATGATTCCTTGGACGAGTTGCTCACGCGCCTGCTCGGGGATGGTGTCGGGCATCACAAACGGTATCGCCTGTGGCGGACGTGCCGCAAGCACAACTCGGAGTATTTCCGGAATCACGTCGCCCGCCCGTCGGACCATCACGATGTCACCAATCCGTACGTCTTTTCGGGCCAACTCGTCTGCGTTATGCAGCGTCGCGTTCGTAATAGTTACTCCGCCGACCACTACCGGTTCGAGGCGCGCAACCGGGGTCAGTGCACCCGTTCTACCGACCTGGACGTCGATCCCGAGCACGCGAGTAGGGCGCTCGGCAGGCGGAAACTTGTAAGCGATCGCCCAGCGCGGCGCTTTCGCCACAAAACCGAGTAACGCCTGTTGCGCGAGGCTATCGACTTTGTAGACAACGCCATCAATCTCGTAACCAAGCCTGTCACGCCGCTCGCTCAAGGCGATGTAGTACTCGACCGCCGCCTGCAGACCGTTCAGCTGCCTGGTCTCAGGTGAGACGCGAAATCCTGCGGTACCTAGCAGCTTGAGACAGTCGAAGTGAGAGTCTGGGATTGATAACCCGTCACTGGGGCCCAGCGCGTAGCAGTAGATAGTCAAAGGCCGGGTGGCCGTCATCTGAGGATCAAGCTGGCGCAGACTCCCCGCGGCCGCGTTGCGCGGGTTCGCGAATGGTTTCAGGCCACTGGCCCGTTGCTGTTCATTGAGTTTCTCGAAGCCCGCATGATCGAGATAAATTTCGCCACGAACTTCCATTACCGACGGCGCCGGTACCAATCGTAGTCGCAGCGGCACAGCGCGTATTGTCTTGACGTTTGCGGTGACGTCTTCACCGGTTTCACCATCGCCGCGGGTGGCCGCCGAGACTAGCTCCCCTGCTTCATAGCGCAGACTAATCGCCAGACCATCAAGTTTCGTTTCCGCGGAATAACGAACGTCAGTCACGCCTAATCGAGTCGCGACTCGGCGATCAAATTCCGCAAATTCTTCTAAATTTAGCGCGTTGTTCAGAGATAACATCGGCGCAGCGTGGCGTAGCGGACGAAACCCCGGACTCGGCGCGCCCCCAATCCGGTTAGACGGTGAATCACGTCGGACAAGGTGAGGGTTCGCGGCTTCCAATGCCTGCAATTCACGCATCATCAGGTCATATTCAGAGTCGCCGATTTCGGGATCGTCTAAAACGTAATAGCGGTAGTTATGGTATTCAAGCCGTTCGATTAGATGAGCGATCCGCGTCGCCGCCACTGGCTCAGATCGCATTCGGAAATTGCGACGCCACTCGCCGCATTTCGTCAATACTCGTACTGTCTAACAGCGTTTTCGGGCTCTGCAACAAGTCCGCTTGCAGTCCTTCGGCCAGGCGTTGTGCAGTGTTCAGGAAAAGTTCGAAGGCCACCGCTCCGTCCAGCCCGGCTGGTAAGTTCATGAACATCACGAGCCCAGCAGTTTGAAACGCTTCGATCCGACCCAAATCGAAATAGCCTGGTTCGTACATATTGGCCAAACTAAATAAGGCCCGCTCGGTACGCAAATCACCGGCACCGAAATGATGAAAGATCTGGTGCTCGCCATGACGCAGACCCACGACGTTCGCGTTGCGGACCAGAACGGAACCACTAAACGCAGACCCGTTTCGAGGTCGCAGGTACAGCGTCAGGATAGTAGGTTCGGTCGGAGGCGCGCGCGTGTTGTCGACCAGGGCGGGATCGCCCGGAAAGCCGAGCGACAATTGGTCTTCGCCGCGCTTCCGCCGACCACGGGTCTGCCGACTAGGGCGCGTGGGGCGCGCTTCGACCTGCTGCTCCGATACTTCGCGTAGGTCGTTCCTGATTATTGGCAAATCGGATAGTGGTTCGGCCTTGTGCACTCTAACCGCGATAATTTCGTCCTCGAGAGGCTCGTTCTCCAGTTCGGACTCCAGGTCGTCCTCATCAGACTTTGCGTACCGCATGCTCGACCATGACGAGTGTCGATAACGCTCGGAACGTCGGCGCCGATGCATCACGCTCAGCAGGTACACTGCAATAATCACCGCAATACCTATTAAAAGCAGCGCTAGCCGTAAACCCCACGAGGATTCTTCCATCAAGATCCCTCGCTACTGTCCCGGGTTCGCATTGCGGAAACTGCCGGGATTTAGGCGGATTCCGCCAACGCCACGGCTTCTTCCATATTCACCGAGACTAGTCGCGAAACCCCCGCTTCCTGCATGGTTACGCCGATCAGCTGTTCCGCAATTTCCATGGTGATCTTGTTGTGGGTTACAAACAGAAACTGCACTCGCATGGACATGCTTTTGAGCATGTCTGTTAAACGCACGACATTGGCATCATCGAGAGGTGCGTCGACCTCATCCAGTAAACAAAAGGGTGCCGGGTTTAGTTCGAACAGCGAAAACACAAAAGCTAGCGCAGTAAGCGCCTTTTCGCCGCCCGATAATAAATGAATCGTGCTGTTACGCTTGCCGGGCGGCCGCGCCATGACGGTGACTCCTGTTTCAAGCAGGTCTTCACCAACTAATTCCAGATAAGCATGCCCGCCGCCGAACAATACCGGGAACATTGCCTGCATGCCGGAATTAACCTTGTCGAAAGTCTCCTTAAAGCGAGTGCGGGTCTCTTTATCAATTTTGCGGATGGCATCCTCGAGGGTCGCCAGCGCCTGGCTCAAATCATCAAATTGATTATCGAGATATGTTTTGCGCTCTGATAACTGCGCGAATTCGTCAATTGCCGCTAAGTTGATTGGCCCTAGACGCGAAATCTTGTTGGCGAGGCTCTCCGAGCGTTCGCGCCAAGTGTGCTCCGACGCGGTAGGTAGCATATTTTCCAGCACGGAGGCGACGGTCTGTTCCTGTTGCGTAATGCGGTCTTCCAGTTCCTGGAGACGCACTTCAAGCGCGCGATCTTCGAGTCGCACTTGTTCCAAGAGCTGACTGCGCTGCTGGATTTCGCGATAACTGGTGACATGCTCTTCGTCGGCTCTCCGCAGCGCAGAGTCACACTCATCCAGCCGGTTACGACTCGCTTTCAGGCCTTCTTCCAAGGTTGAACGAGCGGACAAGGCCTGCTCAAGTTGGGTCGCCAGATCCTGTTGTGGCGCGACGCTGGCCGAGATCTGCGCCTCGAGTTCGCTACAGCGAGTTGTCAGTTCCTCGACTAGGCGCGCGTTTCGATTTAGCGCGAGGCTTAGCGCGGAATGCGTTGAGCGCAATCCTTCCAGCTTCAGCGCAACTTCATGCCGTGCTTCGCGAGCCGTGCGCCAAGCGTTACGCCGCGCTTCCAGTTCCGCTTGGACGGTACGCCGCGTCACATTGAGCGCTTCTCCTCGCGCCGCGAAGTCGGTTAACTGCGTACGCAAGGTGTGAAGTCGTTCACGCAAGCCGAGAATTGTTGATTCGTTATCGTGAATTTTCTGCGCCAGCTGAGTCAACTCAGTCGCGATCACCGCGACCCGGTTCTGCATCCGCTCGCGATCCGCAGTTTGCAATACCAGTTGGTTTTTAGTGCTCGCGACTGCCGCATGCGCCGCCCGGATTTGCGAATTCAGCAATCGGTCGCGTTCCTCGAGGGCCGTCAATGCGGCTTGTTGCCGCTGCAATTCAGCTTCCGCCGCGGAATCTTTCGCGCGCAACGCGGCACAGCGGTGGGCTAACTCTTCGAGAACGCGTTGACGCGTAAGTACGCCGCTTTCACGGGTCGCGCGGCCTGGTATTTGTACCCAATTGGAGCCAAGCCACACCCCTTCTGGGGTAATTACTGATTCGAATGCCGTGAGTCGCGGTCGCAGAGCGTGCGCTACCGCCAAGTCGGGGGCTGCGTAAATTCCCGCGAGCAAGGTTTCCATCGACCACTTGCTTCGAACTTTATCAATTAAGCGAGGTACATCGCGTAGCAACGGCGGTTGAGGTTCCACTGCCGTGACTTCGATCGCACCCAACGCGCTGCTCGGGAACGTATTCCGTTCGATGGCGAGAATACGCTCGACTACTCCTTCGCCGCAGAAGGTCGAGAGCGGTAACCTTAACGCAGTCTCGACGGCAGCCTCCCAGCCCGGTGCAATTTCCAAAGCATTCGCCAAGATCGGCGTGGCGCCCAGGCCTTGCTTGGTAAGCCACGTTGTTAGTTGCTCGCTGTCGTAACCGAGCGCCGCTTTCTGCAACGCGGTGAGCGACGCTTCCTGCCCACCGGCTTGCTGCAATTCGGAGCGAAGGCTGTGCAATGTTTGTGTTTGGGTTTGCACCTCTGTGCGCGCTCGCAACAGAGCTTCCCGAGTTTGCTGCTGCGAGCCTGTCAATTCATCGAAGGTCCGCTCATTATTTTGGAGTTCCGAGCTGGTCGCTGTCGCTAACTGCGCGAGTGCGATTAAGTCGAGTTGCGCACGTTCACTTTCCAGCACCGCGGCCCGCTGCTGCGCATCCGCGAATCCTGTCTGCAACATTTCAAGACGCACGTTTTCGGCATGTTCCAACCGCGCGGCTTCAGCTTGCTGGCGATTAAACTGGTCCCACTCCGCCTGCCAAGCTTCTGCACTCTCTTCAGTTCGACGGAGTTGCTCTGCTCCTTCGTCCTCCGTTATTTCGCGCGCTACTTCCTCCGGCGTCCAGCTCGCGATTTCCGTCGCCAGGTGGCTGTGTTTCTGCAGATCCTCATCATGTAGGTGGGCAGTGTTTTCAAGGCTAAAACGGCTGCGATGCAATTCGGCTTCCAGCCCCTGCCTGGTGTCACGGGTGTGCGCAATTGCCTGCTCCAACCGCGAGACCTCGGCACTTTTTCCGTAAAATTCACTTTGCCGAGCGTTGAACGCTTCCAGTGCACTCGTCTGTCCTGAGCGAAGGCTGGATTGCAACGCTTCGACTCGGCGCAGAGCGGCGTTGGCGGCTTCAACCGCGGTTTCACGCTCGGTGATCAGTTGTCGCTGGTTGGCACGTTGAGCATCGAGATCCCGCCATCGTAAGCCGAGCAGTTCGGCTTCCGCGCGCCGTTCTTCCGATTTTAATTCTTGGTATTTTTCCGCAGCCTTCGCCTGACGTTGCAAGTGACCCAGTTGCTTTGCAAGCTCCTCCCGAACATCGTTAACCCGCGCCAGGTTCTCATTGGTGTGACGCATCCGAGTCTCGGTCTCGCGCCGACGCTCGCGATACTTCGAGATGCCAGCGGCCTCTTCGAGGAATCCTCGTAACTCGTCAGGTTTCGCTTCGATCACGCGCGAAATCATGCCTTGCTCGATAACCGAATAACTCCCGCGCGCGCCGAGTCCGGTCCCGAGGAAAACATCAATGATGTCTTTACGCCGGCAACGGGTATTGTTCAGAAAGTAATTGGATAGACCGTCGCGGGTTACGCTGCGCTTAATCGAGATTTCGGCGAAACCTGCGTAGGCGCCACCGAGTGCGCCGTCAGAATTATCGAATTCCAGTTCAACCGAGGCCTGGCCGATAGGTTTGCGCGAGCTTGATCCGCTAAAAATCACATCGGCCATTGAGTCGCCGCGTAAATGCTTGGCGGACGTTTCGCCCATTACCCACATCATTGCGTCAATGATGTTTGATTTCCCGCAACCATTTGGACCGACTACCCCAGTCAGATTTCCAGGCAGGTGCAAGGTCGTGGGGTCGACAAAGGACTTAAAGCCCGCAAGCTTTATTTTTGTGATTCGCATAGGTGGTTAGCATACCGTACGCGATCGGGGCGCACAAACGAACGACATGCGAGTAGCACGGTGTTGCCCACGTGAAAAATCTGCAGTGTTGCCGGGGTTTCATGGCTCTGCGCGGCTGCGACCACGCCATTGGCTGTGCTATTGTGCGCGCCGCCCCTATGTGAGAATCCTTGGCGATGACCATGCACCCTACCCGCGTGCTTGAAACCTTCAATAATCCCGCTCCCGCGCGGGATTACACCATTCAAATCGGCATTCCGGAATTTAGCTGCTTGTGTCCGAAAACAGGGCAACCAGACTTTGCTCACATCGATTTGGTCTATGTTCCGGATACTCTGTGCGTTGAGCTCAAATCGCTGAAACTCTATATCTGGTCGTTCCGCGACGAAGGTCATTTTCACGAAGCGGTAACCAATCAAATACTCGACGATATTGTTGCTGCGTGCCGACCGCGATTTGCGCGCGTTAGCGGAAAATTCAATGTCCGTGGTGGCACTTATCCGACGATCACCGTTGAAAACTGCGCGGCGGGCTGGGTGCCGCAAGCGGTAGTGCAACTCCCCGGCTAACCGCGACCCCAGCTGCCCGGTAACGACGCGGGTAACTTTAGTGGTGCCCTCTTTACACTACGTTGGCCGTTTCGCCCCCTCGCCTACCGGTGCGTTGCATTTCGGCTCGGTGATTGCCGCTCTTGCAAGTTATCTCTGTGCCAAATCCGTAGACGGAGAATGGCTGCTTCGGATCGACGACATTGATCCTCCGCGCGAGCAGCCTGGCGCGGTCGACGCAATCCTGCGTACTTTGGAAAAGCTGGGCCTCGTGTGGGATCGCGAAGTGCTCTACCAAAGTCGCCGGCGCAATGAGCACCAAGCCGTTTGTGCCGAACTGCTGGCGCGCCGCTACGCCTATCGATGCGGGTGTTCACGAAAAGTCATCGGCGATCGACCGTATCCTGGAACCTGCCGCGGCTTGAATTTAGCGAGCGCACCAACCCATGCTGTCAGGGTCCAGATCTCGCAGGAGTCAGTCACAGTGGTTGATCAGTTACAGGGGTCTTTTACCCAGGATCTTTCCGCCACGAGTGGGGACTTTGTGATTTGGCGGGTTGAGGATCTTCCGTCTTACCACCTCGCCACCGTGTTGGATGATGAATTTATGGGGGTGACCGAAATCGTTCGTGGCGCGGATCTTCTGGAGTCGACTCCGCGACAGTATTTTCTACAAATGCTGCTAGGGCTCGCGCATCCGACTTATTTGCATCTGCCGATCGCACTTGACCCGGCAGGACAAAAGCTAAGCAAGCAAGCCGTCGCCGAGGCTATCGAGGAGCTGCCGGCCAGTGACGTTCTTGGGCGTGCCCTCGCCTTTCTCGGTCATCCGATCCCGCCTGGACTCAGCAAGGAACCAGTGACTGAGCTGTTAGCGTGGGCGCGGATAGCTTGGCAACGAGCGAAGATCCCAGCGATTCACGCCGCGCCAATATCTGGAGGGTAAGTCCTAACGAAACGGATCGGCTGCGCCTACAAACGCCGCTTTCAATTCGGCATACCCACGAACTACCGGAATCTCCGGGTAATCGCGGCACACGTTTTCGGGCGGACAAAAAAACCAGCCGTGGTCCGCTTCGCTCAGCATCGGGACATCGTTATAAGAATCGCCTGTCGCTACTACTTTGTAGTTCATCGCCTTGAAGGCGCGCACAGCCTGTCGTTTCGGATCTGCCTGCCGCAATTTGTAACCGACGATCTGTTGCCGGTTATCGACTTCCAGGCGATGACACAACAGCATCGGGAAATCGAGCTTGCGTATCAGGGGACTCGCCAATTCATAGAAAGTATCGGAGACGATCGCGACTTGAAACTCCGTCCGCAGCCAGCCTAAAAACTCTATCGCACCAGGGAGTGGCTGCAACTCATCCGCCGCAGCTTGAATATCGCTCAACCCTAGGCGATGTTCTCGCATCAGGCGTAAGCGCTGTCCCATCAATTCGTCGTAGTCTGGGATTTCTCGCGTCGTTACCCGCAGCGCGTCGATGCCTGTGCGTTCGGCAAGGCCCACCCAAATTTCTGGAACTAAAACGCCTTCAAAATCAAGACACGCGATCTTCATGAACCCTCGCAATTGCTGTGGAGATAGTGATCTTCGTGGGCAACATTACCTTGAGTCACCAGTGCACCCCCCTCTGGCAGTCGTCACTGCATGGCCGGAGTTGAGAGAGAGTTGTTCATTCAACAGTTGATCTCTGCGCCCTGCCCGCTAGAGTTTAACAGGTGGCACGATTAATTCACCGGCCGGTCAGACATTCGAACCCGAGGCAACACAAATGCGACAGATGTCATGGGCGGCCCTGCTTTTCTCGCTGCTCGCAATTCCCTTGTTCGCTGCCGAGTCCCCTGCGCGGCTGCTCGCAATTGCGCTGTTTAAGGACAAGGCATTAATCAGCATTAACGGTGAGCAGCGAGCATTGACCGTCGGCGGAAACGAAGTCGATGGGGTGCGTCTGCTTGCTGCGAATGCCGATTCTGCGGTGGTCGAGTCTCACGGACAAAAAATCACCTTGCGCTTGGATGGTCGAATCGGTGCGAATTTCGCGATCCCGGTCACGGAAAAACTTCGCCTCGCACCGGGCGACGGCGGGCGCTACTAAGATCGCCATCAACAAACACACGGCGAAACGTCTCGGGCTCTTGTACCGAACCGATGGCTTGCGCGGACAGATCGAGACCGCTTCCGGCGTGGTTGCGGCTTATTACCTTCACTTCAATAGCGTCAAGATTCGAAATTTGGAGTTAAAGAATGTCGACGGCGTGGTTGTCGATGGTGACTTCCCGAGTACCGCGCTGCTTGGCCAGTCATTTCTAAATCGGCTCGACATGCGTCGCGACGGATTACTACTGGAATTACGTCAACGCTAGCCTACAGGCGACACGAATCGCTTTCGATCCCACATGAACTCCTGCCCGCCGTTTGCCCGCGCCAGCACCCGCGCCAGCACGAACAACAGGTCAGACAGTCTGTTCAGGTATTTTAGAGCCTCGACACTGATTTCGGTGGTAGCCGCTAAACCAACCAGGCTGCGTTCGGCGCGTCGGCATACCGCGCGCGCGAAATGGCAATTCCCTGTGCCCTGAGGTCCGCTCGGGAGAACGAACTCTTTGAGGGGAGGTAAAGTCTCGTTGTAGGCATCGATCCAAGTCTCGATTCGCTCGCTGGCTGCAATCGGTAGCAACAGAGAACCTGGAATCGCGAGTTCACCCCCAAGATCGAATAGATCGTGCTGGACTTCGAGAAGTTGCTTATCAATGCCCGATGGGAGTTCCATTGCAAGCAGCATCCCAAGTGCCGAGTTAAGTTCATCGATGTCGCCCAAAGTGGCGATTCGCAAACTGGACTTCGAGACACGAGAGCCATCGGCAAGCCCGGTGCTCCCCGTGTCTCCCGTCCGCGTGTAAATTTTCGAAAGTCGATGTCCCATGGGAGGCCGTCACTCTGCGAGGTCGTCGCACTGTACTGAGCGAGGTCGGGGCTGTCAAAACGACTTTAACTGATCGCGGTAGGCCCCGGACGGTAGGTTCCTCCCGAGTTCGACAGGCTGCTAGAATGCGCGCGGTTTCGAATGACGCCCCTTAACTCTCTCCGATCGCCCACGAGGGACTGATCCGCAAACTGGCATGGACCACGATACCTCGTCAATTACACTGTCTGTCATCATCCCGTGTTTCAATGAGAGCGATAACCTCGTCGCTTTGGTCGCCGAAGTTGCGCAGGCGTTGGCAGCCACGCGCTTCGAGATAATTGTCGTGGATGATTGCAGTACCGATGATACCGCCGCGCGATTGCAGCGCCTGAAGCTCGACTGTCCGAATGGGTTGCGCGTGGTGCGTCATCAAATTAATAGTGGCCAAAGTGCGGCGCTGTGCACGGGTTGCGACGTGGCGCGCGGGCACTGGATAGCGACTTTGGATGGCGATGGCCAAAACGATCCCGCGGATCTCCCGCACCTTCTCAAAACGGCGACCGAACTTGCCGCCACGCATGCCCACTTTATTGTGTGCGGACATCGTTGGCAGCGCCGTGATACGTGGTTGCGGCGCTTTTCGTCTCGAGTGGCGAATGGAGTCCGTAGCAAGGTTCTGCGCGACGCGACCCCCGATACCGGCTGCGGCCTCAAAATATTTCCACGCCAAACCTTTCTCGAACTGCCGCGTTTCAACCACATGCACCGGTTTCTTCCGGCCTTAGTCCAACGCACGGGCGGCGTTTCGAAGTCGCTGCCCGTCAATCACCGCCCACGGGTGCATGGCGTATCCAAGTACGGTGTTGGCAATCGACTGTGGGTCGGTATCGTCGATCTATTCGGCGTCAGTTGGTTAATTATGCGCCGGTTTAAAGCGGCGGATGGCAAGGAAGTTTAGAGGTAGACGATGGATACGGAACAAATCTGGCTCGCGGTCGGCATGTTCGGCCAGCTACTGTTTTCCGGTCGCTGGTTGCTGCAATGGATGACCAGTGAAAAAGCGGGGCGTAGCGTGATCCCCAAAGCGTTTTGGTATCTGAGTCTCGCGGGCGGTGCCACCGTGCTCAGTTACGCAATCTATAAACGCGACCCGGTATTCATTCTAGGCAGCGCAATGAGCAGCATTATTTACCTGCGAAATTTAGTTCTTCTCTACCGCGAGCAGACGGTGGAGCCGCCCAGGATTACCTGACGACCTCATGATTCTTCACCGCTACGTTATCCTCGAATACTTGAAGCACTTCGCCATGCTCATCGGCGGGTTGCTCGTCGTGTATTTCAGCACGCGTCTAGCCTCTTACCTGGGGCAGGCAGCCGACGGGAAAATGGCGCCCGAACATATTGCGATTTTGCTCGCACTGCGGCTCGCCGTGTCGATGCGCGATTTAATCCCAATGAGTCTCTACATCGGGATCTTCGCGGCGATCGTGCGCTTCCAACGCGACTCCGAGCTGACGGCGTTCCGCGCCGCGGGCGCCGGCCATCAACTATTTCTAGTGGCCGCGTTCAAAGTGGCGCTCGTCAGCACCGCATTGGTGGGCACCATAACGCTGTATATCGAGCCGCGCGCAGAAAAGATTGTCGAAGACATCAAGAATCAAACCAAGAACGAAGCCACTATCGCCGGGGTTAAAGCTGGTCGATTTAAAGAGATCGGCGGGGGCAAGCGGATCTTCTACGCCGAGAAAATATCGCAGGACGAGCTTTTACTCGAAAACGCCTTTGTGCAAATTCGCGATGGGGCCGACGTCGGGCTTCTGCGATCGGACGAAGCCTATGTTGAAACAGATGATAAAACCAAAGATAGATTTGCCGTTTTTCTAGACGGCACCAGCTATGCCGGCAGACCTGGCGCATTGGACTATGTGGTCACGCAGTTTTCGAAATACGCGCTTAAAATCGAATCGCACGCGGCGGCCGATCTCTCCAACGAAGTGAATTACATGGCCACTACTGATCTGCTGAAGTACGAGGCTGATGGTTTTCGTACCGAACTCCAGTGGCGGCTCGCCCGTCCGATGGCAGCATTTCTGCTACCATTTCTCGCGGTGCTGATCGGGCTCGTGAGTTCAGGTGAACATTGGTACATCGGGTTGTTGACGGCAGTCTCGGGCTATTTTGCTTATAGCAACTTGCTCGGCGTCGCGCATGCCATGATGCGCAAGGGAGCGCTCTCTCCCAGCCTCGGCTTATGGGCCGTTCAATTGAGCTTACTTGCCGTGATAGTCACTCTGTACTGGCTACAACGAAACCCGCGTCGTCGCCGAGCAGCGACTCCGGGCAAGTAATCGCCCTTAGGATATCCCGACTTGAATTCTCCAGGCACATCAGAACAGTTGTTGCGTTCGGCACTCGCCGAGGGAATCGTGATCCTCGACGGTGCGATGGGCACGATGATTCAGAACTATCGCCTAGACGAAGCTGCCTACCGCGGCGCGCGGTTCCGCGAGCACACGGTGGATTTGAAAGGCAATAACGATCTCCTAAGCATCACGCGACCGACGGTGATTCAGGAAATTCATAATAATTTTCTTGCAGCCGGCGCCCAAATCATCGAAACCAACACTTTCAACTCGACCGCTATCGCGCTAGCGGATTACCAACTTGCTGACCTTGCCTATGAACTAAACCTTGCCGGAGCACGGCTCGCCCGGAGTTGCGCGGACGTCGTAGCGAGTGAAACTACCGTGCCACGATTCGTCGCAGGGGTGCTTGGCCCGACCAACCGAACGGCCTCGGTGTCCCCCGATGTGCATGACCCAAGTTTTCGCAATACAACATTTGATCTGTTAAGCGCGAGCTATCAAGATGCAATTCGCGGGCTTGTCGACGGCGGCGTGGACTTGTTGCTGATCGAGACGATCTTCGACACCTTGAATGCGAAAGCCGCGCTGTACGCGCTCGATGAATATTTTACTCGCACCGGCCAACACTTGCCGATCATGATTTCCGGCACGATCACCGATCGCAGCGGCCGCACCTTGACGGGACAGACCACTGAAGCGTTTTGGAATTCAATTCGCCACGCGCGCCCCCTGTTAGTCGGTTTGAATTGCGCGTTAGGCGCGGCCGACCTGCGCCCGTATATCGAGGAGCTGTCGCGAATCGCGGACACTCACATTAGCTTGCATCCTAACGCGGGCCTGCCAAATGAATTCGGCGAGTACGACGAGACTCCTGCCTATATGGCGGAAGTTCTCGGTGAATTCGCGCGCGCAGGACTTTTGAATATGGTGGGCGGGTGTTGCGGTACAACGCCCACCCACATTACGGCAATTGCCGCGGCGGTCTCATCGTTCGCACCACGAGCCATTTCCGCTGTCGCGCCCGTGTGCCGACTCAGTGGTTTGGAGGCCTTAAACCTCACTCCTGAAACCGGCTTTATCAACGTGGGCGAGCGGACAAACGTCACTGGATCGCCGAAATTCTCCGCCTTGATTAAAGAAGGAAAAATAGAAGCGGCACTCGATATTGCGCGCCAACAGGTCGATAACGGGGCGCAAATTATCGATATCAATATGGACGAAGGCTTGCTCGATTCGGAAGCGCTGATGGTCGAGTATCTGAATCGAATCGCGTCCGATCCAGATATCAGCCGGGTTCCGATCATGCTCGATTCTTCGCGTTGGAGCGTATTGGCCGCTGGTCTACGCTGCCTTCAAGGCAAAGGGATCGTTAATTCGATCAGCCTAAAAGAAGGACCTGAAAAATTTGTGTCGCAGGCGCGTGAAGTTCGGCGTCTAGGCGCCGCGGTCGTAGTGATGGCGTTCGATGAACGCGGCCAAGCCGATACTGCCAGGCGAAAACTTGAAATCTGCGAGCGCGCTTACCGCATCCTGGTAACGGAAGTGGGGTTTGCACCCGAAGACATCATTTTTGATCCGAACATTTTGACGGTCGCGACGGGCATCGAGGAGCACAACGATTACGCGGCAGCGTTTTTCGACGCGACCCGCCAGCTGAAGCAGCGCCTTCCCCGCGCCCTTGTCAGCGGCGGCTTAAGTAATGTGTCGTTCTCCTTTCGTGGCAATAATCCAGTGCGTGAGGCAATGCATTCTGCGTTTCTGTATCACGCGATAAAAGCCGGGCTCGATATGGCGATTGTCAACGCCGGGCAGCTCGGAATCTACGCGGAAATTCCCGCCGAATTGAAGGAACGTGTCGAAGATGTGCTTTTCAACCGCCGCGCCGATGCGACCGACCGGTTAGTCAGTTTCTCCACCGGGGCAAAAGCAGAAATCAAGGCGCCAGGCCAAATCGATCCCTGGCGTTTAGAAGCGGTAGACGCTCGTTTGACTCACGCCCTGGTAAAAGGAATTGCCGATTTCATAGTCGACGATACCGAAGAAGCGCGCCAAGCGGCCGCGCATCCGCTGGATGTGATCGAAGGCCCGCTGATGGCGGGCATGAACGTCGTTGGCGATCTCTTCGGATCGGGCAAGATGTTTTTGCCGCAAGTTGTAAAAAGCGCGCGCGTGATGAAAAAAGCCGTGGCACACCTTATTCCGTACATTGAAGAAGCCAAAGCCGCGGGAAGTTCGCGCGCGGCCGGCAAGATTGTGCTCGCAACTGTAAAAGGCGACGTGCATGACATAGGAAAAAACATCGTCGGCGTGGTGCTGCAATGTAATAACTTCGAAGTGATTGACCTAGGCGTCATGGTCGCATGTAACGATATTCTCGATGCGGCGGTTCGCGAAGGCGCGACCCTGGTCGGTTTATCTGGCTTGATTACGCCGTCGTTGGAGGAAATGGTCTACGTCGCTTCCGAAATGGAGCGCCGGGGAATGGATCTTCCTTTACTTATCGGTGGTGCGACAACCTCCCGCACCCACACAGCGGTTAAGATTTCGCCGGCTTATTCCGGGCTCGTCGTCCATGTCAAAGACGCCTCGCGCGCAGTCGGCGTCGCGACGAGTTTGGAGAGCCATGATCTGAAACGTGGTTTTATCGAAAAGACCAAGGACGAATACGCGGTCGTGCGTGAACGCCACAAGCAGCGACAAACGGGCATCGATTGGCTCACGCTGGAAGAATCTCGCCACAATCGCTTCGAACCCGGTTGGGAGAACTATGTGCCTCCGCGTCCGCCTCAGCTCGGAATCAAAGTATTCAACGAGTGGCCGCTGGAGGATCTCGTTGAGTACATAGACTGGACACCCTATTTCTCGGCGTGGGAACTTGCCGGCAAATATCCACGTATTTTGGAGGACGAGATAGTCGGCGTCGAAGCGCGATGCGTGTTCGAGGATGGGCGTGAGATGCTCGCAGAAATCGTTGCGAAGAAGCTGCTAACCGCGCGCGGAGTCGTCGGTCTTTTTGCGGCCAACTCGATTGGAGCCGACGATATCGAAGTGTATGTGGATGATCAGCGTCGTGGTGAACGCGCAGTGGTCCACGCCCTGCGCCAGCAACAACGCAAACCTAGCGGGCAACCGAATTATGCGCTGGCCGATTTTGTGGCACCAAAGGCCTCCGGTCTAGGTGACTACCTTGGCGCGTTTGCTGTCTCGACGGGCTTCGGAATCGAGGCACTGGTCGAACACTATTTAAGCGACCACGATGATTACCGCGTCATCATCGTCAAAGCGCTCGCCGATCGACTCGCTGAAGCCTTTGCCGAGCGAATGCACGCCTTTGTTAGACGTGAATTCTGGGGGTATGCGCCGGACGAGAGTTTCGATAAGGAGGCGTTGATCGCCGAACGCTATCGCGGGATCCGCCCGGCCCCAGGCTATCCGGCCTGCCCGGACCATACAGAGAAGTCGGTGTTGTGGCACTTGCTCGAGGCCGAGAAAAATGCCGGCATTCAGTTAACCGATAACTACGCCATGCATCCGGCAGCGGCGGTAAGCGGCTGGTATTTCTCTCATCCAAAGGCGCGCTATTTTGGGGTAGGCAAGATCAACCGCGATCAAGTCTATGATTACGCGAAACGAAAGGGCATGGACTTGCGCGAAGCGGAGCGCTGGCTCTCGCCAAACCTTGGATACGAACCGGAGTAAGCTGGAATGCCCGTCACGCGTGTGCCGATCCGAGAACTTCTGGCAGCCGAGGCGCCGCGTCGCGAAATCGAAGTCGCTGGTTGGGTGCGCACGCGGCGCGATTCAAGGGAATTTTCGTTCCTTGAGATAAACGACGGCTCGTGCCTCACGAGCTTGCAAGCGGTCGTCGCGTTCGACACGGAGGGATACGCTCAGATTAAAGACGCGAGTACTGGTAGCGCAGTGCTCCTCCAGGGCGAACTCATTGCATCTCCAGCCAAAGGTCAACGCTTCGAGTTGAAGGCGTCGCGCCTCACGATAGTTGGCACCTGCCCTGAAGAGTATCCGCTGCAAAAAAAACGCCACAGCGATGAATTTCTGCGCACCATCGGGCATTTGCGCAGTCGCACCAATAAATACGGCGCAATGTTTCGCATACGTTCTCGCCTTTCATTCGCGGTCCATCAATTTTTTCAAAGCAAGGGCTTCCATTACATTCACACGCCGATCATCACTGGCGCAGATTGTGAAGGCGCGGGTGACATGTTTCGGGTTACAACCTTGCAGGGCGCAAGCGGTGCACGCGCGCTCGGCGAGCGCGATTTTGCGGATGATTTTTTTGGCCAGGAAGCACATCTAACAGTGTCCGGCCAACTTGCGGTCGAGACCTATTGTTTGGCGCTTAGTAAGGTCTACACCTTCGGTCCAACTTTTCGCTCGGAGAATTCTAATACCAGTCGGCATGCCGCGGAATTTTGGATGATCGAGCCTGAAATTGCGTTCGCCAATCTTCATGATGATATGCAACTCGCGGAAGACTTCGTCCGCTATCTGCTGGAGTTTGTGCGCACGGACTGTCGTGAAGACCTGGCGCTGTTCGCGCAGTTTGTCGATCCCGAAATCACTGCTCGTATCGACGGGGTGCTCAATTCGGAGTTTGCGCGCGTGCAGTACGGCGAGGCGATTGACATTCTAAACAGTGCTAAACAGTCGTTTGAGTTCGCGCTCGCCTGGGGTTCGGATCTCCAATCCGAGCACGAGCGCTACCTCGTCGAGCAACACTTTCATCGGCCGGTGTTCGTCTACGACTGGCCGCGCGATATCAAGGCGTTTTACATGCGCCAGAACGATGATCAGAAAACAGTCGCAGCCATGGATCTCCTCGTCCCTAAGATTGGGGAGTTGATCGGCGGCAGTCAGCGCGAAGAACGCCACGACCGGCTACATACCCGAATCGAGGAACTCGGTTTCAAGCCGACGGACTATTGGTGGTATCTCGACACGCGACGCTTCGGCAGCGCTCCGCATGCCGGCTTCGGCTTGGGCTTCGAGCGCCTACTGATGTTCGCCACGGGGGTTAGCAATATCCGCGATGTAATCCCTTTTCCGCGCACCCCAAAAAATCTGGATTTCTAAGATGCAAGACACGATCGTGAAGGTCGAAGCTGAACTCGCCGAGCACAAACCCCAGGGAGATCGCGCATGATTGAACCGAGCCTGAGCTATGTCTGTGGCATCAGCGATGAACCGCTGCGCTACGCCACGATCGGTCAAGCCTTCGATGCGACCTGCGCGCGCTGGCCAAACCGCGAGGCGATAGTCGTCAGACACCAACAGGTTCGTCTCACTTACTCGGAACTGAAAGCGCAAGTTGACGCGGTCGCCGCAGGCTTTGTCGCACTCGGGCTGCAACCCGGCGAGCGGATCGGGATCTGGTCGCCAAACAATCTAGAGTGGGTTGTCACCCAGTTCGCGAGTGCCAAAGCCGGTTTAATTCTGGTCAACATTAATCCCGCGTATCGCTTATCGGAACTTGAGTACGTTTTGAACAAGGTTGAATGCACGGCGTTGGTGACGGCCGTACGCTTCAAGAGCAGCGATTACCTTGAGATGTTGCGCCATCTCGCACCTGAACTTGCCACTGCCAAAGCCGGTGCGCTGGCCGCAGCAAAGCTGCCGCATTTACGCACAATCATTGCACTCGATTCCGTTACCAATTCAGGGATGCTGCGTTTTCGAGATCTAGCAGGTTTCAAAACAGCACAAGCCATGACATCGCTCGCGGACCTGGCAGCCCAGCTGCAGCCCGACGATCCGATCAACATTCAGTTCACGAGCGGCACCACGGGGAGCCCCAAGGGCGCGACTTTAAGTCACTTCAATATTCTCAATAACGGCTACTTTGTCGGCCGCTCAATGCGCTTCACCGAGCAGGACCGACTGTGCATTCCGGTGCCGCTGTACCATTGTTTCGGCATGGTAATGGGCGTGCTGACCTGCATGACCCACGGCGCGACGATGGTTTTCCCGAGCGAAGCATTCGAAGCCAAGGCGGTACTTGAGGCGATCGCGGCCGAAAAATGCACTGCCCTACACGGTGTCCCGACCATGTTTATCGCGCAGCTCGACGATCCCGATTTCACGCGCCACGATCTACGCTGCCTGCGCACCGGCATCATGGCCGGTGCCCCTTGCCCGATCGAAGTCATGAAGCGCGTGCTGAACGAGATGCATATGCACGAGTTAACGATCGCGTACGGCATGACCGAAACGAGTCCCGTCAGCTTCCAGAGCAACCCTGACGATGCACTCGAACGTCGGGTTTCGACCATTGGGCGCGTTCATCCGCATGTGCAAGTGAAAATTATCGATACCGAAGGGCGAACCGTGCCACGCGGGGTCAAAGGTGAACTTTGCACGCGCGGTTACAGCGTCATGCGCGGGTACTGGAACGATGCCGAAAAAACTCAGGATTCCGTTGATCCTGCCGGGTGGATGCACACTGGAGATCTCGCGATCATCGATGACGAAGGCTATTGCAACATTGTCGGTCGCGTGAAAGACATGATTATTCGCGGTGGCGAGAACGTCTACCCGCGCGAAATCGAAGAGTTTCTCTTTCGTCACCCCAAGATCCAGGACGTCGCGGTGTTCGGTGTGCCGGATCAACGTTTCGGTGAACAAGTCGCGGCCTGGATCAAATTGCGCGAGTCGCAGCAGGCCACGGCTGAAAACATCAAGGCCTTCTGTCAAGGACAAATCGCGCACTACAAGATCCCCTACCACATCCAGTTCGTCGATGAATTCCCGATGACAGTGACCGGAAAAATTCAGAAATTCATGATGCGCGAAGCGATGACCGAGGCGCTCGGATTGAGCGTGCAGAAGACAGCTTGAATGAGACTGACCAGGTGATAAGTCGTCCGGTCAGGGTCGGCCGTAGGGTAACCACCATGACTTCGGCTTCGCTTCGATATCCCAATGCACATGCTTGGTTTCGCGAAATTCGTCCAATCCTTCTTCTCCGAGTTCGCGACCACCACCGGTGTATTTCATGCCCCCGAAAGGCCCGGCGTAATTATCGGTGAGCGGATCGTTGATCCAAATCGTGCCTGCCTTCACGTTTTCGTAAAACGCATGCACTTTTTTCGCGTCGCTGGTATATAGGCACGCGCCTAAACCGTAAATGCAGTCGTTGGCCAACGCAATTGCCTCATCAAAAGTACGATAGGTCATGATCGGAAGCGCCGGTCCAAAAGTTTCCTCGGTCATGATCTTCATCGTATGATCACACCCTACCAACACCGTTGGTTGATGAAAGTAGCCGCGACCCTGCACTACCTTGCCACCCGCAAGAACCCGGGTTCCGCGGCGCTTCGCGTCGGCGAGATGGCGCACGGTTTTCTCGCGGTAACGCGTGCCAATCATCGGTCCGATATCAGTGGTTGGATCGGCTCCCGCACCTATCTTGAGACCGCGCACCAGATCGACTAGCGCGACAGTAAACGGCTTCGCGATTCGCGCCGAGACATAGATCCTTTCAGTGCTCGTACAGACCTGTCCAGCGTTGATCAGTCCGGCATACGCCACGGCTTTGGCCGCCAACCTGGGATCTGCGTCGTCCGCGATTACAAAGGCGTCCTTGCCGCCCAGTTCAAGGTGCACTTTTTTCATTCTGGGAGCCGCGTGGCTCGCGATCTTCTGGCCTGTCGCGAGCGAACCGGTAAACGCAATCATCGGGACATCGGGATGCCTGACTAACGCCTCACCGGCGCTGCCGTCTCCGAGCACCACGTTTACCACGCCCGCGGGAAAGTGATCGAACGCCACTTCGCAAAGGCTGAGCGTCGGAAGCGGCGTCAATTCGCTGGGCTTAATCACGACGGTATTCCCCGCGGCGAGCGCGGGCGCAAGCTTCCATGCCAGCAGGAGCAACGGATAATTCCACGGCACGATGCACCCGACTACGCCGTAGGGTTCCTTGATCACCATATTGAGCACACCATATTCGGTGCTAGGCAGAACCCGTCCGCGGCTATGGCGCCCAAGTTCAGCGTAGTAATCGAAGGTATTGTAGGACCAAACGACTTCTTCTTCGTTTTCCAGGTGCGGTTTGCCTTGCTCAAGGGTAAGCAGTTCGATGAGGGTGGACGCATGCCGCCGCATTTTGCGACTCGCTTCGTGCAGCATTTCCGCCTTGTCAGAGGCACTCAGCCGTCGCCAATCGAGCGCCGCCGCTGTCGCGCTCGCCACCGCGAGATTTACTTCGCGTCGCCCGGCCTTAGGCAGCACCGCGATGGTTTCGCCGGTGGCGGGATTATCGACGACAAAGGTGCTCGCCTTAGGTGAAGGTTTCAGGAATTTATTATTGATGTAATGCCCGAGCATCGCGGGATCATAACGCGAGCAGGATGAACGGTGGAACATCGGACGAAACGGCGAAGGTGGGTGCGCCTTGCGCGCACCCACGAGTGAACTACGCCCGATCTGAACTCCATTGTTCGAAGGTCTTGCCGGCTTTCACGAGCTTTTCGATCAGCGGGGCTGGCGTCCAGTACAGGTCACCATAGCGGGTGCGGTATTTCTGCATTGCCTGATAGACCCGGTCGAGACCGACGGTGTCGGCATACTGCATCGGCCCACCACGATGACGGGGCATGCCATAGCCGTGGCAATAGACTACATCGATGTCGCTTGGCCGCATCGCAATCCCCTCTTCCAGGATCAACGCGCCTTCGTTAATCATCGCGTAGAACAACCGCTCGATGATCTCGGTATCGGTGACTTCAAGTTGAGGGATGTTCAGCGCTGCGGCTTCAGCTTTAGCCAGCGCCGTCACTTCTGGGTCCGGCACCGCGTTGCGACCTTCGTATTTATAGATCCCAGCGCCGGATTTTTGGCCTAAACGCCCTTTACTCACGAGTACCCCGATCATTCGGCAGTACGACGGGTCGTTCGGCTTGTCCTTCCATTCCTTGTTGAGCTTGTCGAACACATCCAGGCCCGAGAGATCGGATACCGCATGCGGTCCCATTGCCATACCCCACTCATGGGCGACGCGGTCGAGCCGTTCGGGGGCCACTCCTTCAAGCATCATGCGTTGCGCTTCTCGCACATACGGAAAGTACATACGGTTGCCCACGAAACCGAAGCACACACGCACGAGCGCGCCAATCTTACGGATCGTCTTCGCCAAGGTCATGCAAGTGGCGATGACTTCTTTACTTGTCTTCGCGCCACGCACGATCTCGAGCAAGGTCATTACATTCGCCGGCGCGAAGAAGTGCAGGCCAATTACGTCTTGTGGGCGCTTCGTAAAAGCGGCGATTTCGTCGACATTCAAACTGGAGGTATTGCTCGCCAGGATGGCACCCGGCTTGCACACCGTATCGAGCTTTTCGAAGACTTCCTTTTTAACCGACATTGTCTCGAATACCGCCTCGATCACGAGATCCGCGTCGCCAATCGCGTTGTAGTCCAAGGTCGGTGTGATCAGCGCCATGCACTTATCCATCTGGGCCTGGGTGAGTTTGCTCTTTTTGACGGTCCCCTCGTAATTAGCCCGGATAATGTTCATGCCGCGATCCAGCGCTTCCTGGTTGATTTCCTTCACCAGCACGGGGATCCCGACGTTCGCGAAATTCATCGCGATCCCACCGCCCATCGTGCCACCGCCGATGACCGCGACTTGTTTAATCGCGCGCATTGCTGTGTCTTTCGGCACGTCTGGTACTTTCGCGACTTCGCGTTCGGCAAAGAACATATGCCGCTGGGCTTTCGACTGGGTCGACGCCATACATTCCATGAATAGCGCGTTCTCACGCGCTACTGCATCGAAGTAAGGTAGCGCTACGGCTGCCTCGACACATTTAACGATCTGCTCGGGCGCGAAAAACCCGCGGGCCTCGCGGGCCATGGATTTGCGGTAATCGGCAAAGAAAGTCGCGGGCAGGCTCGCCGCATCGATCTTAATGTCCCGCACCTTGCGCGGGCCTTTGCCTTCGTTGACCAGTGCTTTCGCGAACTTAACGGCCCCAGCCTTCAGCTCGCCGTCTACAAGCGCGTCGATGATCCCTTTTTCGTGTGCAATTTTGGCAGGCATCGGTTTGCCACTGATCATTGCGTCCAAGGCTGCTTGGACCCCGGCGAGGCGTGGCAACCGCTGGGTCCCAGTGGCGCCAGGCAGTAGGCCCAGCGTAACCTCGGGTAGCCCCACCTGGGCGGTGTCAACTGCGACTCGGTAGTGGCAGGCCATCGCAGTCTCAAGTCCCCCGCCGAGCGCCGTGCCATGAATCGCGGCGACGATGGGCTTCACACAATCTTCCATCTGATGAACGACTTTCGGGAGCCACGGTTCCTCGATGGGTTTATCAAACTCAGTAATATCGGCACCGGCGATGAAAGTTCGCCCGGCACAAAACAGCACGGCGGCTTTGGCGCTCGCGTCGGCCGCAAAGCGCTCGACGCATTGCGCGAGGCCACGACGAACCGGGAGCGATAACGCGTTAACGGGTGGGTTGTCGACAGTGATGACGGCAACATCACCTTCGAGGGCGTAGCTGACTACCTCTGACATGAGTCGAGTTCCTTCCTTTTGTAGGCCTTCCGGCGATTACCTGGATGCGGCTTCCGGGTAGCTCAATGAACCTGGAAGTCGCGGTTGAAATTAGGGCCCGCGAGTATAGCCCAGCACACATCACAATCGGCGAGTTCGCTACAGGAGCGGGATTACCAAGGACAGTCGTTGCGAAGTAACTCGACTCGGATACCCGCTACGGGAGCAAGGTTATTCTCTCGCGACCGTGCCTGAACATTTCCATTGCCGCGTACAGCAAAAAAAACTAGAGTTAACGTAAACGTAAGCCTAAAGGCTCTCTATGCCAGACCTCGAATACTCGATTAGCGATTTAGCCCAAGCCTTTTCCATCACTCCCAGAACCTTAAGGTTTTATGAGATGAAGGGTCTAGTACTTCCTAAAAGACAAGGTGTTAACCGCATTTACTCAGATAAAGATAAGGTTAGGCTAGAGCTCGCCTTGCGTGGGAAGCGTCTAGGCTTCTCGCTGGAAGAAATCAAAGAAATCATAGAGATGCAGGACCCGACTCAACCAGACGATCCGCGTCAGTTATTCTTCTTATTGCAAAAACTGCATACCAAAAGAAAAGAATTAATTAATAAATTCAATGATATAAATGAAACATTAAATGCCATGGACGTGGTCGAGGAACGCGCTCTCGCGGCGTTGGTGAAACGCCAACCGGCTCGAAGCGTCCAAATTTCACTCGACCTTACTTAACGTTCACGTTAAATCTCAATTTAGTTCAAGTTGATTCAACGCATAAGGTTCCCCTCTCTATGACCCAGTTTCGTTCCCTAGTCGATACGCGTGCGCCGCTGTATCAGCAGAATTTCGCCTCCATGCACGCGGTGGTTGAAGACCTCAAAGTGCAGGTTGGCTCGACCAACGGCGGGGGCGGTGACGCTGCGCGAGCGAAGCATCGCGCCCGCGGCAAATTACTGGCGCGTGAACGTATCAACGCCCTGCTTGATCCGGGCAGCCCCTTTCTCGAACTTTCGCAACTCGCCGCCCTCGGAATGTATGACAACGAAGTGCCGAGCGCCGGGATTGTCACCGGGATCGGAAGAGTCAACGGAGTCGAATGCCTCGTGGTGGCGAACGACGCGACCGTAAAAGGCGGTACCTATTACCCCGAAACCGTGAAGAAGCATCTGCGAGCCCAGGAGATCGCCCGCGAGAACCGGCTCCCGTGCCTCTATCTTGTCGACTCGGGCGGCGCCTTCCTCCCAAAGCAGGACGAAGTCTTTCCGGATCGTGAACACTTTGGACGGATCTTCTATAACCAGGCAACGATGTCCGGGCTTGGCATCCCCCAACTCGCCGTCGTCATGGGCTCGTGTACTGCCGGCGGCGCGTACGTTCCGGCGATGTCGGATGAATCGGTGATTGTCCGTAACCAAGGCACCATCTTTCTCGGCGGCCCGCCGCTCGTAAAAGCAGCGACCGGCGAAATCGTCTCGGCCGAAGATCTCGGCGGCGCGGATGTCCACTCGCGAAAATCTGGTGTCACCGATCACTACGCCCGTAACGATGCACATGCGCTGGAGATCGCTCGTCGCATGGTTGCCAACCTGAATCACTCCAAACGTCCAACTCTTGAGATCGCCGCCGTCGAGCCACCTGTTTATGCGGCGGAGGAGCTTTACGGTATCGTCCCGACCGATCTGCGCAAGCCGTACGATGTGCGCGAGGTAATCGCGCGGGTAGTCGATGGGAGTCGCTTTCAGGAATTTAAAGCGTTGTACGGCACCACGTTGATCACCGGTTTCTCTCATCTCTTCGGCTATCCCGTTGGGATCATTGCCAACAACGGCATTCTTTTTTCCGAGTCAGCGCTCAAGGGCGCGCATTTCATTGAACTGTGCTGCCAACGTGGGATCCCGCTTGTGTTCCTGCAGAACATCACCGGTTTTATGGTGGGTTCGAAATACGAGGCCGGCGGAATCGCGAAGGATGGCGCAAAGCTCGTCACGGCGGTGGCTTGCGCTAAAGTGCCAAAGTTCACGGTGATTATCGGAGGCAGCTTTGGTGCTGGAAATTACGGTATGTGCGGTCGCGCCTACGGTCCACGTTTCCTGTGGACCTGGCCGAACGCGCGAATTTCGGTAATGGGTGGAGAGCAAGCCGCAGCGGTGCTGGCGCAGGTGCGCAAGGACAATTTCGAGCTTCAAGGTAAGCACTGGCCGCCTGCGGATGAAGAGAAGTTCAAGGCGCCAATCAGGGACCAATACGAGGCGCAGGGTCACCCTTATTACGCAACCGCACGGTTGTGGGACGACGGCATCATCGATCCCACCGATACCCGCAATGTACTCGGCCTGGGCATTTCCGCGGCGCTTAACGCCCCGATCGAACAGACGCCCTTTGGCGTCTTCCGGATGTAGCTCCGCATGTTTGAAAAAATTCTTATCGCCAACCGCGGCGAAATTGCCTGCCGGATCATCAAAACCGCGCGGCGTTTGGGTATTAAGACAGTCGCGATTTATTCCGCGGCTGACGCGAATGCCTTGCATGTACGAGCGGCTGACGAAGCCATCGCCATCGGTCCTGCGCCATCGAGTCAGAGCTACCTCGCGGGCGACAAGATTCTTGCCGCTGCCGCGGCAACCGGGGCGCAAGCGATCCATCCTGGCTATGGGTTTCTATCCGAGAACTCAGAGTTTGCCGAGGCCTGCGCGAAGGCCGGAGTCGTCTTCATAGGGCCCGGGGTCGACGCGATCCGGATTATGGGTTCAAAAAGCGAAGCCAAGGCACTAATGAGCGGCCATGCCGTTCCACTCGTGCCGGGTTACTACGGCTCAGATCAGTCAACGGCAGGTTTAACCTCCGCCGCGCACGAAGTGGGCTTACCACTGCTAATTAAAGCCACTGCGGGCGGCGGCGGTCGTGGCATGCGCGTCGTCCGCGATTTCGCCGAATTCGCTGCGGCGCTCGCCTCCGCGCAGCGCGAAGCGCTGTCGGCGGTTGGCGATTCCGCGGTTCTGCTCGAACGCTACATCGAGAATCCGCGGCATATCGAAGTCCAGGTGTTCGGCGATACGCAGGGCAACATCGTCCATCTGTTTGAGCGGGATTGCTCGCTACAGCGGCGTCATCAAAAAATGGTCGAAGAGGCTCCCGCGATATTGCTAAGCGACGACCAGCGCAAGCAATTATTCAACGCGGCGCTGCAAGCAGCACGTGCGGTGAATTATGTCGGCGCGGGTACCGTCGAGTTCATTATCGACAAGGCAGGTGCCGTGTACTTCATCGAGATGAATACGCGACTCCAGGTTGAACACCCGGTCACAGAGCGGATTACCGGCCTTGACCTCGTGGAATGGCAGTTACGGGTAGCCTCCGGTGAGACGCTACCGCTGCGCCAGTCCGACATTCGCTGCGAGGGACACGCGGTGGAAGTGCGCGTGTACGCAGAAGATCCCGCGCACGATTTCTTACCTGGAATTGGGCAACTGGTGCATCTACGACTTCCCCACGAAACCGAAAGTGTGCGAGTGGACAGTGGCGTTGTCAGTGGAGATTCGGTGACGCCTTACTACGACGCGATGATCGCGAAGGTGATCACCGACGGCGCGAACCGGGCTGAAGCGCTGCAACGCATGCGGCATGCGCTCGCCGCGACCGAAATCGTGGGGGTCGCCACCAACATTGATTATCTGCAAAACATCCTCGCGCACGAGGGTTATCTGGCGGGTGGTTGCGATACGCATTTTGTCGAAGATGCCTGCGGGGAATTGCTGCCACGGGAAACGCCGGTTCCGTTCGAGGCCTGGGTGTTGCTCGCGTTCCATGCGTTGACCGAGATCGCCGCTCGCGCGCAACTTTCAGCAGCGCCAGAATCACCCTGGGCGAAATTAATCGGCTTTAGGCTCAACACTTCGTTGTCGTTCGAATTCTCCTGGAAATATCAGAACGCCGTGACTTCGGTTGAGATACACCAAGTTGCCGCTGGTTGGGAGGCAAGGAGCGGGAACGCACGGTTGTTCGTGAGCGCATTTGAAGTCGTTGGCGGAGTTCTGCAACTGGCCAGTACTGAAAGCAGACTTACCGGGACGATTGTCACTACCGCGCGCGAGCAGCATCTTTTTTATGCAGGCACTCACACGCGGGTGCAACCCTTCGATCCCCTGCACAGTGGAGAAGACCTGGAAGAAGCGGTTGATAAACTCGTCGCGCCGATGCCCGGCGCGATCACTGCCGTCCTCGTCAAGGTCGGCGATAAAGTGTCGCGTGGCACCCCACTATTGGTGCTTGAGGCGATGAAAATAGAGCACACGATCAATGCACCCTTCGATGGCATCGTCAGCGAAATTCGACTCAGCGTTGGTGAACAAGTTCTCGCCGAAGGAGTGGAGTTGATTAAACTCGAAGCCGCGCTGGAATCGAACGAGAATCAGGCAAATGGCTGATACGCCTCAACAGGAAGCGCGCTCCCTCCTCCTGCAATGTTACGACGGCGTGCTATCCACCCTCTCGGTCTCGATAGCGGGCTATCCATTCGGATCGGTCGTGCCGTTTTGTCTCGATCGGCAGGGTGCGCCGATTATCTTGATCGCCGACATCGCGCAGCATACGAAGAATATCAAAGCCGATTCGCGTGTATCGCTGATCGTGTTTGATCGCGGTGCGCCTGACTTACAAGCCAACGGTCGCCTGACGTTGATTGCCGATGCATCGCTTATCGATATCGGCGATCAAGATACGCCAGAGCGCTATTACCGGTGTTTTCCGGAGGCTCGTGGCTATCATCAAACCCATGGGTTTTTGTTTTGGCGGCTGCAGCCACGTCGATTGCGCTTCATCGGTGGCTTCGGCGCAATTCATTGGCTGGAGCCCGAGGAGGTACTGCCGGTGAACCCCTTCACCGCCGTAGAAGAAGCCGGCATGGTCGACCACATGAATGCCGATCACGTGGCCGCGATGCGAAAATACTGCGCGTCCTTACTGGTTGACGACGTCGACTCGGTTACTCCGCAATTCGCGGGTTGCGATCGCTACGGTTTCCATTTGCTGGTGGGTGCTCGCGTTCTGCGGATCGCGTTCGAAACGCCTGTCAATTCGCCAATTGAAGTGCGGCAGGCGTTAGTCGCTTTGGCGCGACGCTGAGCGCCTGATGCAATGCTCAACGTCACTGACCGACGACTAGGCGTTAACGTCGATTACAACTCTTCCTCTGATTTTTCCGGCGAGAATTTCTTCAGCTAACTCCGGTACCCGCGATAGCGGCTCGGTGACTGACACTTGCGCAAGCGCTTTCGTATCGAGCAGACGTCCGAGATCCGCCCATGCGCGTACCCGTCGAGCCATCGCACACTGCACTGAATCAATACCACGCAGAGTCACGCCGCGAATAATGAAGGGCATGACGGTCGACGGTAAACCGACCCCGCCGGCCAGGCCGCAGGCCGCCACCAGCCCTTCTGACTTCGTTTGCGCGAGGATTGTTGCCAGGGTGGTTGCCCCGACACTGTCGATACCAGCCGCCCAGCGATCTTTCTCCAACGGCTTTGCGTCGCGCGCGAGTTCCGTGCGATCAACGATTTCGCTCGCGCCGATACTTTTCAAATAATCGCCAAGCTCTGGGCGCCCAGTGACCGCGGCTACTTGGTAGCCGAGTTGCTTGAGTAACATGATAGAAACCGAGCCAACGCCACCCGCGGCGCCAGAAACGACCACCGGCCCGTGTTCGGGCTTCACGCCGTGATCAAGCACGGCATTGACGCTGAGCATCGCCGTGTAGCCGGCCGTGCCGATCGCCATTGTGTCGTACAAACTTAGAGAATCAGGCACGTGCACGAGGAACTCCGGCTTCACGCGTTGTTGCTGGGCGTATCCACCCCCTTGATCTTCGGACAGGCCATAGCCATTCACTAGCACTCGATCGCCGATCTTCCAAGTCGGATCACGCGATTCTCGCACCGTCCCCGAGAGATCAATGCCACAGACCAAGGGTGTGCGCCGACAGATCTTGCCCTTGCCGGTGACGGCCAGACCATCCTTGTAATTCACCGTCGAATACGCAACGTCGATTAAAACGTCTTCATTTGCAAGTTCTGCGGAGCTGATTGTCTTCAATCGCCCTTTGATTTTGCCGTCTTGTTCTTCGGCCACGATGGCGCGGATCGAATCGCTCACTGGTAGGTCCTCGTTGGATGGATGATGAGGGGTATTGTACGCGAAGGCTGCACTCTATAATCCCGGCATGGTTACTCAAACGTGGGACCCGACGATTTACCAGCGCGATGCGGGATTCGTCGCTGCGTTAGGCGCGCCGCTGCTCGCGGTGCTGGCACCTCAGCCGCACGAGCGGATCCTCGATCTTGGCTGTGGCGACGGCGCTTTAACTGTCCAGCTCGCAGCCTCTGGCGCTGCAGTCGTTGGCGTCGACAGTAGTCCCACGCAAATTGCCGCGGCTACCAAACGTGGCCTGGACGCACGAGTAATCGACGGTCATGCGCTGTCGTTCGAGAACGAATTCGACGCAGTGTTCAGCAACGCGGCACTGCATTGGATGCTCGAACCGACTCGGGTCATTGCGGCAGTCGAGCGCGCGTTGAAACCTGGCGGCCGGTTCGTCGGGGAGATGGGTGGCGTTGGCAATGTCGAGAGCGTGGTCTCAGCGTATTCGGCCGAATTAGCCGACCGTGGTATTGCGGTCGGTCCATTTAACCCGTGGTATTTCCCGAGCGCTGACGAATACGCGGCGCACCTCGCCCAGGCGGGATTCGTGGTTAACGCCATCGGATTGTTCGCCCGCCCTACACCGCTTCCGGGGGATGTCGGCGATTGGTTGCGGCTGATGACCCAATCGTTTCTCAACGCGATCCCTGAATCCGGACAAGCTTCGTTGGTTGCGCAGGTTCGCGACCGGATCCGTCCCCAGATCTTGCGTGAGGACGGGGTTTGGGAATTGGATTACGTACGGCTACGTTTTACAGCGACCAGGCGATGACCGCCGTCGCCGGCGGTTGTCTATGCGGGACGGTTCGATATACCGTCGCTCGATCACCAACCGCCGTGTTCCTATGCTATTGCCAGCAATGCCAAAAGGCCCAGGGCACGCCCTTCGTCGCCAGCGTGCCGGTTGCGAGGGTCGATTTTCAAATCACCCAGGGCGGTAACAGATTAAAAGCGTTTCGCGCGAGCGCAAGCAAGTCGCGCTATTTTTGCGGCGACAGAGCTGGCCCCAATCGTCTGCACAGTGGGCCGGAATCTATAAGTGGATTCTCCGCGGATGTTTAAGCTGCCGTGGCCACTGGCAGTGATGCAAAGTAGACCTGATCCGGTGTCTTTTGATCAAGGCTACTGTGAGGTCTTCGATTA